>SXPV01000077.1 GCA_005793215.1 Actinomycetota bacterium | reverse complement strand
CCACCGCGCTGGATGTCACCGTGCAGTCTCAGATATTGCAGTTGCTGTCCGATTTGCGACGCGATCTGAAGATGTCGATGGTGCTCGTTACACACGACCTCGGAGTGGTTGCAGGCAATACGGACTACGTGTCGGTGATGTATGCAGGTGAAGTCGTGGAGCAAGCACCGACCACGGAATTGTTTGCCAATATGAAGATGCCGTACACCGAGGCACTACTCAAATCGATTCCGAAAATCGACATGAAGAGTGGACAGCGCCTGCAGGTAATCGAAGGTCGACTGCCGGACCCTACCAACCGTCCGTCTGGTTGCGGTTTTGCCACACGGTGCAGCTACGTGCAAGCGAAGTGCACTGCGGAACACCCGCCCCTCGTCGATGCCGGCAATGGACATCTCTACCGATGCTGGTTCCCGCTCGGTCACACGATTGCGAGGAAGTCGTAATGGCAGGTTCGGGTACCGCACACCTTCGCAATAACGATGAAGTGGTTCTGGATGTACGCGACATTGTGGTGGAGTTTCGCGTCGGCGGCGGACGCGTGGTCAACGCGGTGTCCAAGATCAGTTTCGACGTCTGTCGAGGTGAGACACTCGCCATAGTTGGCGAGTCCGGTTGTGGCAAGACCACGCTTGGCAAGGCAATACTGCAATTGCCGCCGCCCAATTCGGGTGATGTGATTTTCGAGGGAACCAACTTGCCGAAGTTGTCCAAGGAACAGCTTCGTTCCGCTCGAACCGCCATTCAGATGGTGTTTCAAGATCCGATCTCGTCGCTTGATCCGCGTATGACTGTGGGCGACCTCATCGAAGAACCACTCGAAATCTGGGAGCGTGGGACCGAAGAGGAACGCGCAGTCAAGGTTCGTGAGTTGCTCAACAACGTGGGTTTGGACCCGGAGCTGGTGCTCAACCGCCGCTCGTACGAGTTCTCGGGTGGTCAGTGTCAACGCATCAGCATTGCGCGCAGTCTGGCACTCGAGCCTCGCATGCTGATCTGTGACGAGCCCGTCAGCGCGCTCGACGTGAGCATCCAAGCACAGATCCTCAACTTGCTGCAGGACATGAAGGACCGCTACGGGCTGACGATGATCTTTATCAGCCACGACTTGGCGGTGGTGAAGGCCGTCAGCAACCGCATCATGGTGATGTACCTCGGCAAGATTTGTGAAGTCGGCTCACCAGACGTGATTTATTCCAAGCCGGCACACCACTACACGAGTGCGCTCATCAACTCCGTGCCGATTCCCGACCCCACCCGAAAGAGCACTGCAGTTCCGCTGCAGGGTGAGCCACCCTCGCCAGTAGCTCCACCGTCGGGTTGTCGATTCCGCACCCGTTGTCCTGCCGCAACGGAAAAGTGTGCTGCTGAGGAGCCACAGTTGCGCGAAGTGTCGCCGGATCAATTTGTAGCCTGCCACCACCCGCGCAGTTGACGACGCGCTGGCGTCCATGCGGCGCCGCGTGCATGGCGGCAAGGTGGTTGCGAACAAGTGATTTTACGAATTGTCAACCTTTCGTTGAGCACGAGTAGAGCAGTTGTTCACCTTGGGCTATCCTCTTGTTTGACAGAGCCGAGCCATCGGTTCAGAACAAGGGGAGAACACTCAATGAAGAAACACTTAGCAAAGTTCGTCGCCGGGCTCACCGTCGCCGCGTTTGCTGCGCTGTCGATGCCGACCGCCTCTGGTGCCGCAACCACGTTGCGCATTTGGGCAGACGCCGACCGCAAGGCATCCGTGGAGAAGGTTGCCGGCGCCTGGGGCAAAAAGAATGGCGTCACCGTCACCGTGGTGCAAAAGGACTTCGGCAAGATTCGTGACGATCTGAAGACCGTGGATGTCGCAACTGCTCCTGACGTCATCGTCGGCGCACACGACTGGGTTGGCGAACTTGCAGCGAACGGTTCAGTGATTCCACTCACCGTCTCCAAGTCAGTCGCAGCGAAGATTCCTTCCTACTCGTTGGATGCGTTTTCGTACGCCAACGCCAAAGGCAACAAGGTGCTCTACGGGGCGCCAGTGGCGTTGGAAAACGTAGGACTCGTCGTGAACACCAAGGTAGCTAAGGTGCCAACGTCGTTCGACGACATGGTGTCGCAAGCACTCGCATTCCAGAAGAAAGCCACCGGTAATTTCGGTTTGGTCATCCCTGGAGGCGACGCCTATCACAACTACCCACTCTTTTCTGGCCTGTGTGGCTATGTGTTCGGTAAGGATGCGAAAGGAAACCTCAATTCCAGTGACGTTGGTGTCGGCAACGCAAAGTTGTTGGATAATGCATCACAGATCGATTCGTGGAACAAGTCGGGACTTCTGTCCTCGAAGGTTGACTACGGCATCGCCAAGAACGCGTTCCTTGCTGGCAAGGCTGCCTTCTGGGTGACCGGACCATGGGAGAAGGACACGCTCGACAAGAGCGGTCTGAAGGTCCAGATCGTGCAAATGCCGAAGAACAAGTGCGATTCAGTGCCGTTCCTCGGCGTACAGGGTTTCATGGTGACGAAGTTCGCCAAAACCCACGGCGTAGAGAGCCAAGCACGTGATCTGGTGGGCAGCTACATGATGTCCGCTGGCGCTCAGACGCAGTTGTCGTCGGAGAACGGTCGTGCACCAGCCAACACCGATGCCGCAGCGAAGATCACCGATCCGCTGCTGAAGCAGTTCGCTGCTGCCGGCAAGGGTGGCGTGCCAATGCCGAACATCCCCGAAATGAGCTCGGTATGGGGTGACCTCGGCACTGCGTGGACCAACGTGTTCAAGGGTGCAGATGCGACTCCGGCCAAGTCGGCATTCCGCACTGCAGGAAAGAACATCGTCGCCAAGATTGGCTGACGAGAGTTCACTCGCAACGCGCGGGGCGGGGGTCTTCGGACCCCCGCCCCGTTCGTATGTGAGAGAGTAAAAACGAAGAGGAGCCTCAGTTGACGCAAGCTGCGCAGTACCGCCCATCTCTGCTGGCTCGGGTCATCTCATTGTTTTCGGGAGTGGGCGGTCTCCTCGTCAAGTTGTTGTTGCTGTGTGTGCTGAATGGCATCACTGGTTGGGCAATCATCGTGCTGTTTACCCAGGACAGGATCGCATGGGCGTTGGGCACCATTGCGGTTCTTGGGCTGATCGATTTCATCTACCTGGTACCCAATCGATTTCTTCCGGCGAAATTCATCATCCCTGGGAGCGTCTTGCTGATCGCGTACCTCATCGTCCCGATCTTCTTCACCATCAACACGGCATTTCAGGAGTACTCCACCGGCCACGTGCTTACCAAAGCCGAGGCCATTGATACCAACATCGAACAGAACGTCGTACAGGGTGATCGTTTTTTTCAGATGACTCCGGCACGTGATGCCTCCGGTGAGTTGGTCTTGGTGCTCGTGGATGATACGAGCGGTCAGACCTACCTTGGTCGGCAAAGTGGTCTCGAGGAGATCGACTCCACGACGGTGAGCGTCGACGACTTCGGCGATGTGTTGCCGCCGGCGGGCTTCACCGCACTGGTGGGCGACGAACTGTTTGCAATCGATGCCGAACTTGCAGCATTCGAGGTTCCACTCGACAACGGCGGGGTGATAAGGACCGAGGGACTCTCCGGAGCATACGACTCCGTGCCCGGTTTTGAGTACGACGCTTCAAGTGACTCCTTGATTGCCGCGGATTCGGGTGTGGCATACCGCGACAATGGTCGGGGAAGTTTCACAAGTGCCGATGGCGAAGAGCTCGTCGTGGGCTGGCGCGAGTACATCGGATTCGAGAACTTCACATCGGTGATAACGAATCCGCTCGTTCGTCAGCCGTTCCTCCGAGCCTTCGTTTGGACGATCGGATTTGCAGGATCTACGGTCCTGCTCTCGTTTGCCATCGGGTTGTTCTTGGCCAAGGTGATCGACAAGCCGAACTTTCGAGGCAAGAAGCTGTATCGCTCGATGCTCGTAATCCCGTATGCGATTCCCGGCTTCCTTTCACTCCTGGTGTTCAAGGGATTGCTCAACGACGACTACGGACTCATCAACAAGTTGTTGCCATTCGATCCACCATGGTTGTTCGATCCTTGGTGGGCACGCCTCTCGGTGATCTTGGTGTCGGTGTGGCTCACGACGCCGTACTTCCTCCTTGTTTGCATGGGTGCGCTGCAATCGATTCCGGCAGAGTTGGTGGAGGCTGCCCGGGTGGATGGTGCCGGGCGCTGGCAGGTGTTCCGAAAAGTCACGCTGCCTCTTCTTCTGGTGGTGGTGACACCCCTGTTGATTGCGTCATTCGCGTACAACTTCAACAACTTCAACAACGTGTACTTGCTGACGGGTGGTGGGCCCAGCACCGATGATCAGGCAGTTGCCGGTGCCACGGACATCCTGATCTCGTACACCTACAAACTGGCTTTCGAGAGCGGCAAGGGTCAGGACTACGGCTTGGCGAGCGCCATCTCCGTATACATCTTTTTCATCGTTGCAGCCATGTCGGCTAGTGGCTTCTTGAGATCGAAGGCACTGGAGAACATGAAGTGAGCGATTCCACCAATCATCGCAACGACCATTGGTGGCGGCACCTGGTGATGTGGGTGGCGATCTCCATTGCGGTATTACCACCGCTGTACGTGGTTACTGCTGCATTCAATTCCGACCAGACACTTTCCGGATCCAGTCTCATCCCGCGCTCGCTCACGCTGGAGAATTTCAAGGGCCTCTTCGTGCAAAAGGAGGGTGGAGCGGAGGTGTTCTTCGTGCGGTGGTTCAGGGCGTCCGTGATCATCGCTGTGCTGAACGCATTTTTCACCGTGTTCATAGGTGCGCTATCGGCGTATGCATTCTCGAGATTCCGTTTTCGTGGTCGTCGCATGGGAATGCTCTTCCTGCTCCTCATTCAGATGTTCCCTGGATTACTTAACTTGGTGGCGATCTATCTCATCGTGTTGCGCACGGGTGAAGTGATTCCGGCACTGGGGCTCAACAAACTGACCGCGCTCCTGGTGGTGTACCTCTCGGGTGCGATGAGCGTCAACCTCTGGCTCATGAAGGGATTCTTCGATTCCATTCCGGCAGAGCTGGATGAATCGGCTCGTGTCGATGGTGCGACACCGGCACAGATCTTCTGGGGAGTCATCCTCCCACTCGCGGTGCCGGTGCTGTCGGTGGTGGGTATGTTCGCCTTCGTTGGCACGTTGAACGAATTCATCACTGCCAGCGTGTTGCTGGAAACAGTGGACAACTTCACGCTGCCGCTCGGGCTCCAGTCGTACATCGGCACGAACTTCGAGGAAAATTGGGGCTCGTTTGCTGCGGGTGTTCTGATTGCACAGATTCCTGCGATCATCGGATTCATCTTCGTGCAAAAATACATCATCTCCGGTCTCACCCAGGGATCGGTAAAGGGATGAGCATGCTGGTGGCACCGCACCACGACGGCTCGGCGTTGTATGTCGAGCGTACGGATTGGAGAGTTGGTGGTTCTGCGCGAGTGCGGGTTCGTGTGCCATGCGCATCGGAAATCGAGGCGGTGGCCGTTCGCTACACGCACGACGGCGAGCAGGCGTGCATACCCATGGAGCAGGAGTACGTCAACGAACTCGAGACGTGGTGGGGATACGACGTGCCACTCACGAATCCGCTTGTGTCGTACCGCTTTCTGTTGTCCCGAAGAGGCAACCCCGACACTTGGCTGAACGGTACGGGTGTGCACACACACGACACCGCAGACTCCGACGATTTCGTACTCCGTGCGGACTTGTCGTATCCGATGTGGCCCGTGCACTCGGTGGTGTATCAGGTGTTCCCTGACCGATTCGCCACCAGTGGCTTGGATCTCGCCACACCCGAGTGGGCGCGGCGACGGTCGTGGAACGAACTTCCACAGGGTCCGGACTGGAGTAGCGAACTTTTCGGGGGCGACCTCTACGGCGCCGCTGAGCACTTGGACCACGTCGCTCGCCTGGGTGCCGACGTGGTGTACCTGACGCCGATCTTCACCGCCCGTAGTGCTCACCGCTACGACGCATCAACGTTCGACGAGGTGGATCCACTGCTCGGTGGGAACGACGCATTGAACATGCTTTCCAAACAGGCCCATGCTTGGAACATGCGAGTGATGGGAGACCTCACCTTGAATCATT
>SXPV01000076.1 GCA_005793215.1 Actinomycetota bacterium | reverse complement strand
GTTGCTATGTATACGTAGCCACACCCAGTTCGCAGTGCCGCCTCTGCACACAATGCCGCGGCACCGGCCATGCCGCGAGAACCGGCAATCACCAACACTCGCCCCATCCGGGACTTGTCGGTATCGCTTGCCCGAGCGGGAAGTGACGGCCACATCACGGTGTCATTGCAGCCAGTGTTGATCTAGCCCGTGTCATTGCAGCCGGTGTCGTCACGGCCGACGTTGTTGCAGTAGGTCGGTGACGATTAGCGACGGCGGAAATTCTCCGCCAGGTTCACCAGCAGTCGCGTTCCATACGCGGTGGCACCGCGTTGCAGCCATCCCGCATCGCTTTCCGACCACATCGGACCCGCGATGTCGAGGTGCGCCCACGGATAGCCGCCGGTGAATTCATCCAAGAACAAGGCGGCGGTGATCGCTCCTGCTTCGCCACCACCAACGTTCTTCATGTCGGCAATGTACGAATCGAGCATGCGGCGATACGAACGCTCCAGCGGAAGTTCCCACACGTCTTCGTCGACGGCCTTGCTGGCCTCTTTCACCTGACTGAGGAATCGTGCATTGTTGCCCATGACTCCCGACATCTTTGGACCGAGTGCAGCCGCACATGCACCGGTCAACGTGGCGATATCGACGATGGCGTCCGGCTCCTGCTCTGCAGCCAACGACAAACCGTCGGCCAAGATCAGACGGCCTTCGGCATCGGTGTTGTGGATTTCCACGGTCTTTTTGTTTCGCATGGTGAGTACGTCACCCATGGCCATCGCGCTACCCGAAGGCAGGTTGTCGGTGCACATGAGGTACGCCGTCACTTGGTTCTTGCAGCCGAGTGCCTTCAACGTGCTCATTGCCGACAGCACGGCTGCGGCACCGCTCATGTCGGCTTTCATCATTGCGTGCGAAGGGTTGCTCGGCTTCAGGCTGATACCGCCCGAGTCGTACATGACACCTTTGCCCACCATGATGAGGTGCGGTAACGACGTCTTCTTTCCTTTGCCTGCCGACTTGCCCTTCAGCACCGACTTGCTCGGACGGTACGACAACTTCACCATTCGTGGGGGGTTCACGCTGCCTCGGTTGACGCCGATCATGCCGCCGCATCCCATGGCGAGCAACTTGTCCTTGTCGAACACTTCCACCTTCAATCCGGATTCGGATGCAATCAGTTGTGCGCGATCAGCGAACAGCTTGGCGGTGAGGTGAGCCGGCGGCATGTTGGCGAAGTCGCGTGCCATGCACACCGCTTCACCTATGACCGTGCCTCGTCGCGATCCGTTGGCTGCAGCGCCGAGTGCTTTGGCTTCCACCACCAACACCGCCGACTTCAATTTCGATGCAAACGACTTGTCCGACTTGAGTGCCGCGTACCGATGCGTGGCGAGCATCAAACCCTCGGTGACTGCTTGCGCCACCTCGGTGCGATCGTCGCGACCGACCCCTGCCAAAGTGGTGGCGAGCGATACGTGCTTGCTCGCCGCACGAGCGAGGGCGGCTGCCGCGTTGCGCAAATCGTGCGCAGTGGCGGAGTTACCTTCACCCACGCCAACCGCAATGACCGTCGTTTTCCCACTCGATGGCACCACGAGGGTCTGGCCGACTTTGCCATCGAATCCAGTTGCGGCGAGTTGTGCACGAGAAACACCGAGTTCGGCGGGTACGGCCTTGTCGGAGGTAACTGGAATACCAACGGCTTCCGAGGCGGGGGTGTCGCGAGCAACGGTTACAACAAGTTGTGAATGTTTCATGCCGGCAAGGCTAGTTGGCAGCCACCGATACGGTTCGCCCGCGGCACTACCGCATGCGCCTAGTCGACAACACTGCGAACGGGCAACGACTCACCCTCTTGCCAGCGGGCCAACGTCCACAGCAAGTCACTCAGACGATTGAGGTACGGTCCCGCCTGAGACGGCGGCGGTGCTGCAGCCAACGCATGGCGCTCCGCGCGACGAGCCACGGTTCGCGCAACATCCAACAATGCCGCGATCTTGTTCTGTCCCGGCACCACGAACTCCGACGGTGGGGTGAACTTTTCATCGAGCGAGTCGATCATGTTCTCCAACTTCACCACCATGTCGGCAGTCACGCGCGACTTTCCGTCGGTGAGTTTGTGACGGTTCTCAGGCAGTGTTGCCAGCTCGGCCATCAAGACCCAGAGATCTCGCATGATGTGGATTAGCGCATCGTTCAACTCGTTCTCGCGACCAAGTTCTGCGCGCACCAAGCCCAACACCGCCTGCGCCTCGTCGACTGCACCATAGGCACGCGGCAACGCTGAGTCTTTTTTCACTCGCCCGCCGTAGAACAGCCCGGTCGTTCCGTCGTCGCCACCTCGGGTGTACACCTTTTCACGAGTCATGAATAAGTCACGCTACTTGTCTTAGCCTTACCCTGACGATGCGAGCCACCAAACGACCTGGGTATCTCGAGACCGTCAACGATCGCGTTGTGGTGTTCGATGGCGCATTCGGCACCTACGTGCAGGACCAGAATCTCACCGCGGATGATTTTGGCGGGCAACATCTCGAGGGCTGCAATGAGTTGCTCGCCGTCACTCGCCCCGACCTCATCGCCAAGATGCATGAGGATTTCCTAAAGGTCGGCGTCGACGCATTGGAAACTGCCACGTTCGGCTCATTCTCCACCGTGCTCACCGAGTACGGCATCGCCGATCGCGCTCACGAGATAACGCTCGCAGCAGCGCGTATCGCGCGGGATGTCGCCAACTCCTTCGAAAGCGATGGACGACCCAGGTATGTGGCCGGCAGCATCGGACCCGGTACCAAGTTGCCCAGCCTTGGACACATCTCGTTCGCGGAACTTCGAAACACCTACGAAGAACATGCTCGGGCATTGATCGAAGGTGGCGTCGATCTTCTTCTCATCGAAACATGCATGGATTTGCTGCAGATCAAGTCCGCGATGCAGGGCGGCCGACGTGCGATGAAGGCCCTCGGGCGCGAAGTTCCCATTCAGGTGCAAGTAACCATGGAAACCACCGGTCGCATGCTCGTGGGTACCGAGATCGGCGCTGCTCTTACCGCGCTGTTGGGGATGAAACCCGACGTCGTCGGAATCAACTGCGCCACCGGTCCGGCCGAAATGCAGGAGCACCTGCGTCATCTCTCGCAGCACTCCCCGATTCCCATCAGCGTGTTGCCGAATGCGGGCTTGCCGAGCGTGGTGGATGGACGTACGCATTACGACCTCACCCCGGCACAACTCGCCGAATTCCACCGACACCACGTGCAAGATCTCGGCATCCGTGTGGTGGGCGGCTGTTGCGGCACCACACCCGAGCACCTACGTCAGGTGGTCGAAGCGGTGCGCAACATCACACCGGCTCGTCGCACGCCGGTCCAGGAACCGAGTGTCACCTCGCTTTACTCACCGGTCACCCTCAAACAGGACAACAGCGTGCTGTACATCGGCGAGCGCACGAATGCCAACGGCTCGCGCGCCTTCCGCGATGCCATGTTGGCGGGTGACTGGGACACCTGCACGAAGATGGCTAACGAGCAGATTCGCGAGGGCGCCCACGTTCTGGACGTGTGCGTTGACTACGTCGGACGCGATGGCACCACCGACATGGCAGAGATTGCTGGTCGCTTTGCCAGCCAGGCCAGCGTGCCACTGGTGATCGACTCCACCGAGCCACAAGTGATGGAGGCTGCGTTGCAACTGGCGGGAGGGCGCTGCATCTTGAACAGTGCCAACTTGGAGGACGGCGAAGAACCGGGCCGTCGAATGGACCGCATCTTCTCTCTTGCCCGTGATTACGGCGCAGCGGTCATCTGCTTGCTCATCGACGAGCGCGGACAGGCACGCGACGTGGAATGGAAGATGCAGATTGCCCATCGACTGCACAAGATCGCAACGGAGCGATACGGATTGTCCGCCAGCGACCTCATCTTCGACCCGCTCACGTTTCCACTCACCACTGGCGGCGCCGACTTGCGTCGCGATGGCATTGAAAGCATTGAAGCCATTCGTCGAATAAAGCAAGAGATTCCAGGTGCACTCACGGTGATGGGTCTCTCCAACGTGAGTTTTGGTATTAATCCTGCGGCGCGGCAAGTACTCAACAGCGTGTTTCTCGACGAGTGTGTGAAGGCAGGTCTCGACGCGGCAATCGTGCACGCCAGCAAGATTCTTCCGCTTGCCCGCATCAAACCCGAGCACGCTGCCTTGTGCCAAGACATCATCTTTGACAAGACCACCGATGACTACAACCCGCTGCAGCTTCTCCTCACGGCATTCGAAGGTGTCAAGTCCGCCAAGCAGGAAAAGCCCGACCGTAGCGGCTGGCCGGTGCAACAACGGCTCCGCCAGCGGATCATCGATGGCGACCGCGAAGGGCTCACCATCGAACTTGATGAGGCACTCGCCGCAGGCCTGAAGGCACTCGAGATCGTCAATGACGTGCTCCTCGACGGCATGCGCGAAGTAGGCGAACTGTTCGGTTCGGGACAGATGCAATTGCCGTTCGTGTTGCAGAGCGCCGAAACCATGAAGATGGCGGTGGGTCACCTCGAGCCCCACATGGACAAGGTGGCGGGCTCCACCAGCAAGGGCAAACTCGTGCTCGCCACGGTGCAGGAAGTCGATGCCGACGCCCTCGGCATGAGCGGCCTCTTGGTGAAGAGCACGCTCATCATGCGCGAGAACTTGGAAGAACTCAACACGTCCGGGTTGTCGAACATTCCCGTGTTGCTCGGCGGTGCGGCTCTCACCCGCAGTTATGTGGAGCGCGATTTGCGTGAGGTGTACCAGGGTCGCGTGTTCTACGGTCGCGACGCCTTCGAGGGTTTGCACACCCTCGACAAGTTGATGGAGATGAAGCGAGGTGGCGCCGACGACCCCGAATTCGGTCGCATTCCCACGGGTCGATCCCTTGCCGAACGTCGCGCACCAAAGGAGGTGCCGACCGACCTACCGCGCCGCTCACCTGATGCGGTGGTCGACAACCCGGTATTCACACCGCCATTCGTTGGCTCGCGCGTGGTGAAGGGAATCAGCCTGGATGAAATCGCCGAGTACATCAACGAGACGGCCCTGTTCCGTAATCAATGGCAGTTCCGACCACTCGAAGGCGAAAATGATGACGACTTCAAGTCACGGATTCGTCCGGAGTTGCGCGACCAACTCGCTCAGGCCAAGGCCAGCGGCATCTTGGTGCCGCAATTGGTGTACGGCTACTTCCCTGCCAACGGTGATGGCAACGACGTCATCATCTGGACCGACGAGTCACGCACCACCGAGCGCATGCGATTCTCCTACCCTCGCCAAAACGAAGCACCGTACCTGTGCATCGCCGACTTCTTCCGTCCGGTGGAGAGTGGCGAGGTCGACTACGCCGCGTTCCACATCGTCACCATGGGTGCCACGGTGAGTGAGGCCGCGGCGGAGTTGTTCGCCAAGAACGAATATCAGAAGTACCTCACGGTGCACGGCCTTGGCGTGGAGATGGCCGAAGCGCTCGCCGAATACTGGCACCACCGAATTCGCACCGAATGGGGGTTCGTCAACGAAGACGGACCGAATCTGCACGGGCTCTTCCGTCAGCAGTACCGCGGCGGTCGTTACTCGTGGGGCTACCCCGCTTGCCCGGACCTGGAGGACAACGCAAAAGTCGCCGAGCTCTTGGAAGCGGGACGCATCGGCATCACGGTGAACGAAGACACGGGATGGCAATACCAGCCGGAGCAAACCACGTCGGCGATCATCTGCCATCACCCGCGCGCGAAGTACTTCGTCGCGCGTTAGCC
>SXPV01000075.1 GCA_005793215.1 Actinomycetota bacterium | reverse complement strand
GAAGGTGCTCGTTGCGATGTCGGGTGGTGTCGATTCATCCGTCGCCGCTGCCGAGCTTCGTCGCGAGGGCCACGAAGTCGTTGGTGTCACCATGCGTTTATGGGGAGGCGAGAGCGACACCGGTTGCTGTTCGGTCAGCGATGTGGACGATGCTCGTCGCGTTGCTCAGCAGTTGCGCATCGACCACCTGGTGTTCAACTTTTCCGACGACTTCTCCGCGCACGTCGTTGATCCCTATGTCGATGCCCATCGTGCCGGCACCACGCCAAATCCTTGTATCGAATGTAATCGACACCTCAAATTTGATCGCTTGTCGCAGCGTGCGCGACTGCTCGGCTTTGATGCCGTGGCAACGGGTCACCATGCGCGCATCGAACGACAACCGTCCGGCGTATGGCGTGTTGTGCGCGGGGCCGACACGGCCAAGGACCAAAGTTACGTGGTACACATGCTCGATCAGCGCGAGCTTGCCTACACGTTGTTCCCCGTCGGACATCTCACCAAGGCTCAGGTACGCGAACGTGCCAGCGAACTTGGTTTGCGCACCGCCACCAAGCCCGACAGCCAGGATGTGTGTTTCATCAGCAAGACGGGTGGACGCGAGACGTTTCTCGGTCACCGAATTCCGTTTCGGTCCGCACGCGTCGTTGACGAATCCGGAACGGAGTTGGGCACCGTTGATGCCGTAGAGCTCGTGACCGTTGGCCAGCGACGCGGACTGCGTTTGCCCGGTGGGGCACCGAAGCAGTTCGTGCTGGATGTCGACGTGGAGCAACAAACGGTGGTGGTGGGAGAGGAATCGCGACTTTCGCGCGACGAGTTGCGGGTAGAGCGACTGATGTGGAGCCACGACGCACTCGCGCTCGGTAGTGAGGTGTTGGTGCAAAGCAGTGCGCATGGTGCGACACAGTCCGCATTCATCGAAGAAGTTGGCGCTACGTCGGTGTTGTTGCGTTGGCGTGAAGCCCAGCGCAGGGTGGCACCCGGTCAGAGCGTGGTGCTGTACGACATGTCTGACCGCATGGTGCTAGCCGGCGGCATCGCCAAGTAGGCGTTAGCGGGCAGCGCTCGAGAGCGCTTCGTCGGGGCGTGATGGCGCCACCAAGAGTGCTGTTACGTGCAGGCGGTCAAGGGTTCGTGCGAGACGTGCTCCAAACGGTGACAGTGAGACATCGTGTGGATGGCTCAGAACAAGCTCCAGCGGCGTGCCCCATGTGGTACCGGTGACATCGAAGGCTTCGGTGGACGTGTCGGCCTCGCGCAGTGTGCGCACTTCGTGGCCACGAACCATGAAGGTGTCGCGCAGCAGGAGGGGATCATGCACTGCGATACCGGCGGGGACGAACACCAGCCATCGGCGCGACAAGACCACGGCACGACGCACCATGAAGGCAACGAGTGCCACGAAGAGCGCCGTCGCGCTCAGCGATATTGCAAGAGTTCCTGAGTACACGGCAACCGCCCCCAGCGCGGTCACGACGATCCACACCAAGAAGAGCGGAGCAACGACCGCTATCGGTGGACGCAAGAGATGGCGACGCTCATGCCCGTAGGCAGCCGCCTGAGCGTGGATGGAGCCGTAGTGAGCGGTGAAGGCGGTCGCAGATACCCCAGTCATCAGAAGCAGTGCGACGACCGCACTCCAGCGAGACGTGGAACCTTGGAGCATGGTCACACTTGCGTGGATTGCCAAGAGTGGTGCCAGGAGGCGTACCGTCACGAGTGACAACGGATGTGGCACGAGGACGCCAATCGCGACGATCCCCCAGATGCTCCAGGCGAGCCAGAGACCCCCAGGCGCCTCGCCGGATGACGCGAGCGAGGACGGAAGCGCTGCGATAGCCAGCCATGCCACTCGCAGTGCATTTGTCACGCACGCATCCTATGAATCCTGCACCCACCAACACGTAGGTCGTGTCGGGTGCACGAGTTGCCGTGAATGATGGGACGCCCGACAAGTAAAGTTCAGACGTGGCAGCATCCAAACGCGTCGTGGCTCGGGCCAATGAATTGCGGGAGTTGATCGCTTTCCACAACGATCGTTACTTCGGGGACGACGACCCCGAGATCTCCGACGCCGAGTTCGACGAATTGGTGCGCGAACTTCGCACGATCGAAACAGATCACCCCGAGCTGGTGCCGACGACGTCGTTGCTCGATGTCCCCGGTGCCCCACGTTCCACCACGTTCGCACCCGTCACGCACCGAATGCCCATGACAAGTCTCGACAATGCAATGGATCACGACGAACTCGCAGCCTGGGGCGAACGTGTGAGTAAGGGCCTAAGCGTCGAGAGCGTTCGATACGTGTGCGAGTTGAAAATCGACGGCCTGGCGCTGAGCCTGCGGTTCGAGGGTGGCGACTTCGTTCAAGCCGCAACGCGCGGTGACGGAAAGACCGGTGAAGACGTCACTGCCAACGTGCGCACCATCGCTGGAATCCCGCAACGTCTTGCACCCGCGCCTGCCGTGCTCGAGGTTCGAGGCGAGGTGTACATGTCGAAGGGCGCGTTCGAGAAGTTGCGTAACGAGAAACTGCGCGACAACGAGGCACGTGTCGCTGCCGGCAAGAAGCCGCAGCCGGTGCCCGCAAATCCGCGCAATGCCGGAGCGGGCAGCCTGCGACAAAAAGATCCCGGTGTCACTGCAACTCGCGAGTTATCCATGTGGGCCTATCAGCTCGGCGAAGTGGATGGCGTTCCGGCCTTCTCCTCGCACCACGACACGCTCGAGTACCTGCGCACACTCGGATTCCCCATCAATCCAGAAGTACGAATCGTGGATTCGCTGGCAGAGGTCGTCGCATTCTGCGCCCACTGGCAGGAACATCGCAATGAACTGCCATACATCATCGACGGTGTGGTCGTGAAGGTCGATGATCTCGCCCAACGCGAGCGTCTTGGCTACACATCCAAGGCACCGCGCTGGGCCATCGCCGTGAAATTCCCACCGGAAGAACGCACCACACTGTTGCGCGACATCAAGGTGTCGATTGGTCGCACTGGGCGGGCCACGCCGTTCGCCGAATTGGAGCCAGTGGTGGTGGCAGGCAGCACGGTGTCGATGGCAACGCTGCACAACCGTGAGCAAGTACAAGTGAAGGATGTTCGTCCCGGCGACACCGTGGTGGTGAGAAAAGCAGGTGATGTCATACCAGAGGTGGTGGGACCGGTGTTGGCCAAGCGACCGAAGGATTCCAAGCCATGGAAGTTTCCAAGTACGTGCCCGTGCGATCTCAAGTCCACACTCGTGCAAGCCGAAGGCGAATCCGACACCCGTTGCGTGGAGCCGGATTGCCCGCATCAACGCGACCAGAAGATCATCCACTTCACATCACGCGGTGGAATGGACATCGAGGGCTTTGGCGAAAAGACGGTGTACAAGTTGAGTGACGCTGGAGTGTTGGAGGATGTCGGCGATATCTACTCACTCACGCCCGAGGTATTGCTCGCCCAGGGTTTTGGCGAAGGACAAACCGCCAATCTCATGAAGGCAATCGACGGCTCGCGCACCGCAACGCTCCAGAAACTCCTGGTTGCGCTCGGTATCAAACACTTGGGTCCGTCAGCAGCGGAGTCGCTGGCCCGTCGATTTGGTTCACTCGACTCCGTTGCGCAAGCGTCAACGAGCGAGCTTGCGGCAATCGACGGTGTCGGCGAGGTGATCGCAGAGTCGGTCACCTCGTGGTTCTCCAACAAGCGCCATCGATCAATCGTCAACAAGTTGCGCAAGGGTGGTGTTCGTTTCGACAACGTCACCGTGGTGGACGCACCCCAAACGCTGGTGGGAAAGTCCATCGTAGTAACCGGAACGCTGAGCGGTTTTGGTCGCGAAGAAGCCGAGAGGGCAATCAAGGATCGCGGCGGCAAGAGTTCCGGAAGTGTGAGTGGTAAGACGTTTGCCCTCGTCGTTGGCGACGAACCTGGTGCATCTAAGGTGAAGAAGGCGGTCGAGCTAGGGGTGCCGCAAATTGGAGAAGCCGCATTCGTTCGCTTGCTGGAAACGGGCGAACTGGCGTAAGCGGCGTCAGTCGGTGAGAAAACGCCACACGAACGTGCGGTACTTGGCTTCTCCATCCAGGATCTTCCAGTAGCGAACGGTTGCCGTGTGTTCGCCCTGCGTGAACGATTCGATGACAGCCCCTGGCTGCGGCTGAAAACTGAGCACGTTGTTGCCCGGATCAAAGACGGCAGTCGCTGGTAATTCCACTTGGGCGCCGGGCGCCGGCTGACCGCCACTCGAGGACAGTTCATCAAGACGCGTCGTGGGCAGTTCAACACCGTCGATGCTGAGCGAACCCTCATAGCCATCGGTGAAGTCGATGATGATTTGCGACTGACGCAACACCCGGTCGCCGTCGGCCGGAGACATGCGCTCGATGGCAACGGGAGTGGTCCGCGCTTCCTCGCCGGTCATCCCACTGGCAAACCCGAACACGATGAGCACGAGCCCGAGCGAAATTCCGAAACTCACCGTTAGTTGTGAGCGGTCGAGTCGGCGCGCCATGCCTCCATTCTCGCTGCTTTCTGCCCTGCAATGCACGGAGATGCCGTATGGCTTGCTGGTGGCAGGCGGCACGGGCAGCGAGGCGGCACGGGTAGTTTGGGGCGGTCAATGATTGAACGCGATGAGCTCACGGGAGCAGTCGTCGCCGCTCGGTACCGACTGGAACGTCTGATTCGTGGCGGGGCTGACTCCACCAGCGTGTTTGCCGCCACCGACCTGCGCAGCAACCATTCGGTGATCGTGCGCCTGGTGACGGTGGAGTCGATCGTCGCCGAGGGGGAGACCTCCGACGCAGAGCGCGGGTCGCTCGACCCCAACCAGGCGGTGGAAGCCTTCCAGCGGCATCTGCTGTCGGTGGCGGGCATCAGTCATCCCGTCTTGGTTCCCCCATTGGATTGGGGTGATACTGCACTCCGTGGCGAGCGATTCGTCTTTATCGTGACGGAGCGCATCGAGGACGTGTCGTTGCGCGAGCTGCTGGATCGTGGCCGACGACTCAGCGCATCACAAACGCTGGTGATCGGTCTTGATCTTTGTCGTGCGTTGCACCACTTGCACCAACTTGGAATTACGCACGGAGATGTTCGACCTGCAAACGTGTTCGTTTCCCCTGATTCGCGAGCACGGCTGGCAGGCATCGGCATCAAGCGTGGTATCAGTGGCACTGCATCGATGAGCATCGAGCAGGCTCGCTATGCAGCCCCCGAATTCAGCATCGAAGCAAGCGCCACTCCCGAGAGCGACATCTACGCTCTTGCGCTGACCTTGTTGGAGACGATCACGGGTGACGTGCCGTTTGCTGCCGACTCCCTGGCGGTGACCCTGGCGAATCGCGCCGGCAAGTTGCTGCCCGTTTCTGCCGACATTGGCCCCATCGCGGTACCGATCGAGAAGGCCGGACGACCGGAGCCGAGTGATCGCTCTACGGCAATCGACTTTGGGCGAGCACTCGCGCAACTTGCCGGCAAACTTCCTGCACCCGAGCAGATTGCATCGTTGACGACGGAGTCCTTCCGTGACACCATCACCCGACAACTCGACGCCGTCGTGGCGGAACCCGCACCGCGTAGCGCAGAGCCGGCGGTGTCAGTGGGGGTGGTGAAACCAGCCGACGTGGCGGTGATTGCGCCACCAGCAGAGCGTCGCCGTTACCGATGGTTGTGGTCGGGGCTGGCCGCAGTTGCCATGACGGTAGGTGGAGTTCTGGTGTGGCAGACGCTCAACGTGGAGTCGTTCGAGGTCCCCGCATTGTCAGGTGTAGCCGAAGGTGAGGCGCGCAACACCGTTTCGCAGCTCGGTTGGAACATCGTGATCAGCGTCGAACGCTCGGACGACGTCGCTCTCGGGGAGGTGATTCGTACGGTGCCACCGACGGGTGCGATGCTGCAGGAAGGTGACGACCTCACGCTCGTGGTATCGGAAGGTCCGACGCTTGCAGTGGTGCCCGACGTCAACGGACTCTCTCGCGACGATGCAGTGGCGGCTCTGGAGTCGCAGGGTCTCGTAGTTGCCGAAGTGATTCGCGACGACGACGCAGTTCCGGCAGGTCGCGTGGTGTCGTGGATCGTCACCGAACAGCCCAACTTGTTGGCAGGTAGCGAGGTGCTGAAGGGCACTCGGGTGGAGATCACCGTGTCGGGTGGTCCGGTGTTGCGCAACGTACCGAATCTGATTGGACGTTCCGAAGCAGATGCGCAAGCACAACTCGTGGCCGTGCAGTTGGTGGGACAGCGCAATGACGACGTGTTCTCCGTGGACATCGAAGTCGGCCTGGTGGCAACACAAACACCCGCCGTCAGCGGGCAATTGGCGCGAAATGGCGTGGTGGCATACTCGCTGTCGAAGGGCCCCGAGACAGTGGAGCTGCCGTCGATCGTCGGGCTTACCTTGGCCGATGCGCAGAAGAAGTTGGTGGAGGCGGGACTCTCGGTGGGAGTCACCACCGGTCGCACCTCCAGCAGGGTGCGTTCGGTGACGCAGGATGGCACCACGCTGAAAGCCGGCGACCTCGTACGCAAGGGCACGGCAGTGAACTTGGTATTTCCGTGACCGCAGGGGTTGATGAAGTCAGCATTGTTCCGCTGCGCGAACGCATGCGTAGCGCATTGGTGGAGCGGGCAGGTGTGTCGCGCCGTAAGGCCACCATGGCGGTGCTGCTCAGTGGCGTATTCACCGTGCACTTTGCAATCACTCTCCTGGTGGTGGTGCTCGACACGGTGGCCAAAGACCTCAACTCCACCGTCAGTGTGGTGAGTTGGTCGATAACCGCACCGATGCTCATGTTTGCGGTGATCGGCCCGGCATTCGGCACACTCGGCGATCTCGTCGGACACAAGCGGGTGTTCGTTGGCGGACTGCTCGGCGCGGGAGTGTTCGCGGGTCTTGCGGCGATTGCGCCTAACGCCCCGTTGCTCATCATCCTGCGCGCACTGTCTGCCGCCTGCGGTTCGGCGACGGGCCCGTCGGCGATGGCGTTCACCAATCGAATGTTCGAACCACACGAGCGCGTACGACCACTTGGTATGTGGAGTTTCGTCACTGCGGGGGCGCCCGTTATCGGAGTCGTTGCCGGGGTGCCGCTGGTGGAGTTGGTGGGGTGGCGGGTGATCTTCCTCATTCAGGCACCACTGTGCGTCCTTGGCGCGTTCACGTCGTGGTGGCTCTTGCGCGATACCGAGAGACAACCACACGCACGTTTTGATGCGGCGGGCGCACTCACACTCGGTGGCGGGGCGGCACTCCTGCTCTTGGGCATCAATCGTGGCTCCGCGTGGGGCTGGACGTCTCCCACCATCGTTTCGTGCATCGCTGTCGGCATCGTGTTGTTGGTGGCGTTCGTTCAGGTGGAGCGGCGAGTGGCCGCTCCGATGGTACCGCCGGCGTGGTTCCGCACGCGCAACATCGCATTTCCGGTGCTGAGCCAGTCGTTGGCCAACTTTGCCTACATGGGTGGATTCATGATTCTTCCGCAGATGTTGAAGGATGGTGTGGGTCTCCCACTGGCAACGGTCGGTTGGCTGATCATCGCCAGACCACTCACGTTCGCTATTGCTGCACCGCTCGGTGCGCGCGTCACCATGCGTACGGGTGAACGATTCGCGGGGATGTTCGGCTCGATGACCGTCTTCACCTCGATGATCGTGTTGTCCACCATCCGTGAAGGAACCCCATTATGGGTGATTGCGTTCGGGCTCGGACTCTCGGGGCTGGGATTGGGGGTTGCTTCGCCTGCACTTTCTGCACTGCTCGCTAATGCTGTGCGCGATCACGAGTTGGGAATTGCCAGCGCAATGCAGCAGCTCATTTCGCAAATGGGTGCACTGCTCGGCGCCACGGTGATGATCACGGTGCACGAAGCCACGGTTGACCGCGGGGTGTTGTCCAGTTACACCAATGCGTTGGTGATCGGCGCCAGTTTGTGCGTTGTGGCCGGGCTGCTTGCCGGAGAAGTGCGGTCAACCAACCGCTCGGGCGCCAGCGCTACTGCGTGATTGCGCGGATCTCTTCGGCGACGACCAACCCCAACTCCGTTTGCGGCATTGCCGTCTGCATCGCCATCAACTTCAGCATGTCGCCTTCCACCTTCACCTTTCCGGTGAAGAACGCCTCCATTGCCTTCTGGGGATCCTGCTCCACGAAGATGGTTCGTGCGGTGACGTAATCGGTGGTGAGGGTGGCGTCGACCTTGTCCAGATGGCCGAGATCCATCACCACCTCGCCCGTCGAGGTATCCATGTGGCTGTGTACGACTCCGTCACCGAACGGAACGTTGGTGACGATCTGATTGAATCGCACCACGACCGACACCTTCGGTGCTTGATCCTTGTACTTCTCACGAATTGCGCGCGCAGCCTCCATCCACTCCGGAGAAAGAAACAAGTAGGGCACGCAGATTCCTTTGCTTACGAAAAATAAATGTGATGAGATTTCGACGGTGGTACGCGGTCAACCGAACCGTGTACTGCGCCGTCAACCGCACTGCTTACTGCACTGAGTAGGGCACAGCCACGATAACGCCGTCGTCGAGTTGGATGTGGCGAATGGGTTGGCAGAGACACCGTCGACACGCCACCATGGAGGGGTGGCACGAGTCCTGGTAACCGAGGAAATCGCCGATACCGGCCTCGAGCGTCTGCGCGCTGCTGGACACCACGTTGACGTGCAACTCGGTCTCAATGGTCGCGATCTCATCGAGGCGTTGCGCGGAGCCCAAGCACTCATCGTTCGTAGTGCGACCAATGTGGATGCTCAAGTCCTGGCAGCAACGAGTGGTCTGGTGGTGGTTGGGCGCGCCGGAGTTGGACTCGACAACGTCGATGTCGAAGCCGCGACCAAGGCGGGTGTCATGGTCACCAACGCCCCGGAGTCCAACATCGTCTCGGCTGCCGAACACACCATCGCATTGCTCATGGCGATGGCGCGCAACATCCCTCAGGCCCACGCCGCGCTCGTCAATGGCCGCTGGGAGCGTTCCAAGTGGGAAGGTGTGGAGCTGGCCGGTAAGACGCTCGGCATCGTGGGACTGGGTCGAATCGGAAAGTTGGTGGCTCACCGCGCTTTGGGTTTGGGAATGAAGATCGTGGCCTTTGACCCGTACATCTCGGTGGAACGCGGTCGTCAGATGAACGTCGACATGTTGCCGCTCGATGTGGTGGTGGCTACCAGCGACTTTCTCACCGTGCATCTACCAAAGAACAAGGAAACCGTCGGACTCATCAATCGTGACCTCTTGTTGAAGGCGAAGCCGCAGTTGCGAATCATCAATGTGGCTCGTGGTGGCATCGTGGTGGAACAAGATCTCTTCGAGGCCTTGCGCGACGGTTTGGTGGCTGGTGCTGCGCTCGATGTCTTCGAGCGCGAGCCCGCTACCGACTCACCGCTGTTTGCGTTGCCGAACGTCGTGGTAACACCACATCTCGGAGCAAGTACGCGCGAGGCTCAAGACAAGGCGGGCGAGGTGATTGCCGACATGGTGCAATTGGCCCTGGCGGGGGACTTCGTTCCGTTTGCCGTCAACGTCGACGCCGCGGAGGCAAACGAAACGCTGAAGCCGTTCATTCCTCTCGCCGAGCGCCTCGGCGCATTGTTCGCCGACATCGTTGGACCGAGCGCTGTCGAGTTGGAGATCGAAGCCAGTGGCGAGATTGGTGCGTACGATACGCGCATCATCACACTGGCGGCATTGAAGGGATTCCTGGGTCGCACCACGGGCGAAGCCGTCACCTACGTGAATGCACCTGGTGTTGCCGCTGCCAACAATGTCGTGGTGCGAGAACAACGTCGTGACGACGTCGAGCACCAGGACTACATGAACCTGATAACGCTTCGAGCGGGCAGTCACAATATCTCAGGAACATTGGCGGGTCGCCGACGTGAAGCTCGCATCGTGCTGATCGACGACCACCTGAGCGACGTTCCTCCTGCCCGTTTCATGCTGATCGTGCGCAACGACGATCGTCCAGGTGTCATTGGTCGTGTCGGTACCGTGCTGGGCGACGCTGGAGTGAACATCGACAACATGGACGTGGGCAAGACGCCCAAGGCCGGTAGCGCAATGATGGTGATTGCCACCGCCACGCCCACACCGGCTGCCGTCCTGGATCAGCTCCGAAGCGTTCCGGGCATCGTGGACGTCATCACGATTGGTGGTTAGAACGCGACCCTGACGGCGTCGGGCTCACCTGCGCGCAGCGTTGAGTGCGTCGCGCAACCCCACCGTGGCCCGCTGGGCGGCAGCCGCATAGTCATCGTTGCTCGACGCGTACAGGATTGCTCTCGAACTGTTCACGATGAGGCCGGTTCCCCGCGCCGTTGCGCCGTGCTGCATCACGGTGGCCGGGTCGCCACCCTGTGCACCAACACCGGGCACCAGCAAGGGAAGATCACCGACGATGTCGCGCACGCGCTTGAGCTCAGTGGGCTGGGTGGCTCCGACCACGAGGCCGACATCGGCGCGCTGCGACCAGTCGGTGGCTGCACGTCGCGCAATCCGTTCGTACAGCGGCTCGGTGCCAGCAACGTTGTTGCCGTCATCATCGTCACGCACTACCAGGGCATTCTGCACCTCGTGCGAACCGGGATTGGAGGTTCGGCACAACACGATGACGCCGCGGTCTCGACGCGCAAAGAAGGGTTCGAGTGAGTCGGTTCCGAGAAAAGGATTCACCGTGACGGCGTCGGCACCGTATCGCTCGAATGCCTCGCGCGCGTACATCTCGGCGGTGTCACCGATATCCCCGCGTTTGGCGTCGAGGATGAGTACCACGTCGGGGTGTTCGCGGCGAACGTGATCACAGACCCGTTCAAGTGCGCGTTCTGCGCCATGGGCCGCAAAGTAGGCGATTTGCGGTTTGAATGCGCACACCGAGTCGGCCGTCGCATCCACGATGGTGCGACAGAACGTTTCAATGTCGTCGACATTGGTGCCGAGTGGCGACGGGAATCGGCGTGGATCAGGATCGAGCCCAACACACACCAGGGAATTGGAGCGTTCCCAAGCGACGTGAAGCCGTTGTGAAAAACCCACGCGTCAGTCTTCGAGCATGATTGCGCCGGTGGGGCACAGATCGGCGGCTTGTTGCACTTCGTCGTACAGTTCCGGCCCGGGCTGCTCCTTGCGGATGTGAAGGTAACCGTCGTTGCGTATCTCGAACACTTCTGGGGCAACTTGTGCGCATGCGCCGGTCGAGGCGCAGAGATCGAAGTTCACTGTGACTTTCACGACATCCTCCGTGAATGACGATAGTTCAGCCTGCGTCGGCATCTAGCCTCGGTCAGACTTTCCACACAGAAACGTAAGCGACCCACCCTCATGCTGCATTCACTCGGTTTGTTCGTACACGCGCGTCGTCGTTATGTCGTTGCCATATGGTTCGTGGTCCTGGTCACTCTCGCGGGTGCAGTGGGCTCGTTGGGCAGCAGCTTCTCCACGCAGTTCAACCTCCCTGACGTGGAGAGTGCCGAGGGTTTCACGTTGTTGTCCGATCGTTTCGGGGCCGAGGAGAGCGGGCGCAGCGGCACCATCGTGGTGCGATCCGAAGGTGGGTTCACTGCGGCTCAGCAGGACGCGCTGAAAACCTACTTCTCGCAATTGGATGCCCGCGACGACATGGGTGTAGTCAGCCCATTCACGCAAGCCGGTGCTCGCCAGGTGGCACCGAGTGGTGACATTGCCTTTGCCACGGTGTCACTCGCATCGGACTTGGATTCAGCCGAGCAGTTCGCCGAAGTCTTTGCCGAGATGAAGGCGATCGAGCCGGACGTTGCGGGCGCGCAAATCGAGTACGGCGGTGAGGTGTTCGCGGAGTTCGAAGCTCCCACGTCGGAGGTACTCGGCTTGGCCTTTGCAATCGTGATCCTGATCTTTGCTTTCGGTTCCGTGTTGGCCATGGGGCTGCCCATCGGCACGGCGTTCGGCGGCATCGCCGCCGGAGTTCTCGTAGTCACATTGCTGTCGAATCTGTTGACCATGCCCGACTTCGCGACCACCCTCGGGGTGATGATTGGTCTCGGAGTCGGAATCGATTACGCGCTCTTCATCGTTACTCGCTACCGCGAAGCACGCCACCGCGGCAGGGATTGTGCGGCGGCCACGGCAGAAGCAGTTGACACCGCCGGTCGTGCAGTGTTGTTCGCGGGCATCACCGTGGTGATTTCGCTCCTTGGCATGTTGATCATGGGCGTGAGCTTCATGAATGGCATGGCCGTTGGCGCATCCATCACTGTGCTCTTCACCATGATTGCTTCGGTCACGCTGCTGCCCGCACTGCTTGGTTTTGTCGGAGAACGTGTGGAGGTAACTCGTTGGCGTGGCGTGATTGCCGCAGGGCTGGTGGCACTTGCGCTGGTGGGCGTGGGGCTGAAGCAGAACGCATTGCTGATTGCTGCACCGCTTGGCGGTTTGGTGCTGCTGGCGGGAAGTTTCATTCCATTCTTCAAGCGTCCGCTTCCTACGCGACGTGTCAAGCCGATGCCCGAGACACTCCCGTACAAGTGGAGCCGATGGGTGCAGCGACGTCCGTGGCTGTCGCTCGTCATTGGCGTCGGAGTCTTGGGGGCGCTCACGCTTCCGGTGTTGGGGTTGCGACTCGGTTTTGCCGACGAAGGCAACTATCCCTCCGATACCACCACTCGTCGTGCCTACGACTTGCTCGCACAAGGCTTTGGCCCTGGCTTCAACGGTCCACTCACCTTGGTGGCAGCCGTCGATTCACCCGAACAACTTGCCGCAGCACAAGCACTCAGCGACGTGCTTGCGACGACGCCCGGTGTGGTGAGTGTGAGCCCTGCGGTTCCCAACGATGTCGCTGCGCCGACGGCAGTGCTGTGGAACTTGTATCCCACCGGCTCGCCACAGTCGGCCGAGGCCGCCGATTTGGTGGAGCGACTGCGTGGAAATGTGGTGCCATCGGTGGTGGGCGAGTCCGCTCTTGATGTGAAGGTCACCGGCAGCGTGGCGGTGAACGTGGACTTCAGCAGTTATCTCGCCGATCGACTCCCGGTCTTCTTTGCGGTGGTGTTGCTGTTGTCGTTCGTCTTGCTCATGGCCGTATTCCGCTCGTTGTTGGTGCCGCTCAAGGCGGTGTTGATGAACCTGCTCTCGATCGGTGCCGCGTACGGCGCGGTCGTGGCGGTGTTCCAGTGGGGCTGGGGTGCATCACTCATCGGTTTGGGTGGTAGTGCGCCGATCGACCCATGGCTGCCGGTGATGATGTTTGCCATCGTGTTCGGGCTGTCGATGGATTACGAAGTCTTCCTGTTGTCCCGCGTGAAGGAGGAGTACGACCGAACCGGGGACAACGAACTTGCGGTGGCCGATGGCTTGGCTAAGACTGCGCGGGTCATCACCGCAGCCGCAGCAATCATGGTGTTCGTCTTCGGCAGCTTCGTACTCGACCCCACCCGCAGCATCAAGATGTTCGGTTTCGGTTTGGCCGTCGCGGTGTTCTTGGACGCCACCGTGGTGCGTATGTTGTTGGTGCCCGCAACGATGGAACTGTTGGGTGATCGAAACTGGTGGTTACCGCGTTGGCTCAATCGGATCGTGCCGAAGATCGACGTTGAAGGCTCTGCAGACGCTCGAACGCACTGAGCACTGCACGCAATGATGCAGTGATGGTGCTCGGGTGCACCCCGACGCCCCAGCACACATCGCCCGACTCACTCGAGCTCTCAATGTATGCAACCGCCGTGGCTTCCGAGCCTTGGCTGAGGGCGTGCTCAACGTAGTCCTTCACGTCCAACTTCACCCCGAACTGTGTTCGAAGTGCATGAACGAAGGCATCGATCGGGCCGTTGCCATCGCCTTGCAGCGTGACACGTTTGCCGTCAGCCTCAACCTGCGCGGTGATGTTCGTGACGCCGTCGCTGGAACTCCGCAGCTCGTGACTCGTGAGGGAGAACCTCGGTGTGCTCGAGAGGTACTCGGTCTCAAAGGCCTGCCACATCACATCCGGGGCGATTTCGGTTCCGGAATCTTCGGTGATGTGTTGGATGGTGCGGGAGAACTCGATTTGCAAACGTCGTGGCAGGTCGAAGCCGTGTTCGGTCTTCATCACGTATGCGACACCACCCTTACCCGACTGACTGTTGACACGAATGACTGCTTCGTAAGTGCGGCCAACGTGCTTGGGGTCCAGTGGCAAGTACGGAACTTCCCAAGCGTCGTAGTCCTTTGGCAGTGCGTCGAGACCCTTCTTGATGGCGTCTTGATGGCTGCCGGAGAACGCGGTGTACACCAAGTCGCCTGCATAGGGCTGACGTTCGGGTACGGGCAGACGGTTGCAGTACTCGGCGTCGCGACGAAGGGCGTCGATGTCGCTCATGTCCAGCTTCGGGTCGACGCCGTTCACGAACAAGTTCATCGCCAGCGTGACCACATCGACGTTGCCGGTGCGTTCTCCGTTGCCGAACAGTGTTCCTTCCACGCGATCTGCGCCAGCCATCACGCCGAATTCTGCTGCCGCCACCGCACAGCCACGATCGTTGTGTGGGTGCAGCGACAACACGATCGAATCACGTTGCTTGATGGTTCGGCCGAACCACTCGATGACGTCGCCGTACACATTGGGTGAGTAGCACTCCACGGTGGCAGGCAGATTCAGGATGATCGGATTCTCCGGTGTTGGCTCGATCACATCCATCACCGCTTCGCAGATCTCGACGGCGAACTCGGGTTCGGCCAATGTGAAACTCTCGGGTGAGTACTCGTAACGCACCTTGGTGCCGGACACGGTGGATTCCAGCGAGCGTGACAGCCGCGCGGCGTCAACGGCAATCTTGGTGACGCCGGATTGGTCGAGACCGAAGACCACTCGCCGTTGCAGTGGGTTTACCGAGTTGTAGAAGTGGACGATGGCGGTCTTGGCCCCACGGATGCTCTCGTAGGTGCGGTGGATGAGCTCGGCGCGCGACTGCACCAGCACTTGGATGGTGACGTCGTCGGGGATGAGGTCGTTGTCGATGATGTGTCGAACGAAATCGAAGTCGGGCTGGCTAGCGGATGGAAATCCCACCTCGATTTCTTTGAAGCCCATCTTCACCAGCGTTTTGAACATGCGCATCTTGCGCTCGGGGTCCATCGGGTCGATGAGCGCTTGGTTGCCATCACGCAGGTCGACGGAGCACCACAGCGGTGCCGTAGTGATGACCTGGTTGGGCCACGTGCGGTCGGCGAGCACGAGCGGCACGTACGGGGAGTATTTCTCGAATGGCATCTTCTTCGGGGTGGTGGGCTGTGGTGGCATGTCGGTGTCTTTCGTTCCGTTGGCTGGTGGTCGTGTTGTCGATCTTGCGATGATTGCGGGAAAAGAAAAACTCCCGGCCTTGTGGCTCGGGAGTTGGTGCGCGACGTCGGCGATGAGCGGCCGACGCCGCTATGTAAGGAGAAGGACGGTGTTTACGATGTTGTCGCCGTTCATTGCGTTGTCAGCGTATCGGCGCAGCGCTGCACGACAATGGGCTGCCACCTCCGTATGGTTGCGTGGCGTTAGACGGCGCGGGGTGTGGGCACCAGGAAGTTGGCGAACTGCCACGGATCTGCGGGGTCCAACCGGCTGGGCCCATTACCAAAGCCCGGGAACAGGTCGTTTCGATTCTTCAACGGATCCCAGTCGACGGCAGCCGACTGGAACGACCCGAGGTATGGGTACGCCACCTTCAGCACTTCGTCGTGTGGCAGATCGTCGGGCACGCGTACGCCGCCGTTGGGGTTGTTGAACATCCAACAAGTGGCTGCCACGACGGACGCCGCAACTTGCAACGTGGTGGCGCTCTGGTTGGGCAGGATGGCACGCGCTTCGTCGATGCTGAGGAGCGAACCGGTCCACCAGGACTTGTAATCGTGGCCCATGAGCAGCACGCCGAGTTCGTCACGACCGGATTCGATCTCGTTGTTGAGGATGCGTTGATCCTTTTGCATCTTCCAATTGCGCATGCGCAGTTCCTGCACGCTCATGATTGCGGCGTCGGTGGGGCAGTAGGAGTAGTGCACCGTCGGGCGGTACTTGGCGGTGCCGTCGTCATTCCACACGGTGAGGTGGTCACTCATGGTGTAAGCCTCACCGTGACGAATGATCATGCCGAGAATTTCTCCGCACGGCACCCACGAACGAACCCACGTCTCCATACCGGGCTGGGCGAGCGCAATCTGGTTGCACGGGCCGTCGTCGTCATGCACGTGTGCATTGTGCGGCAACCAACGTTCGTGCGTTCCCCACCCGAGCTCGGCGGGTGCCACGCCTTCTTCGTAGAAGCCCTCGATCGACCACGTATTGACGAATTCGTCCACACGCTTTGGCGCACTGGTGATTTGTGTGTCACGTTCGCTGATGTGGATCACCTTGGTGCCGGTCAGCATTGCCAGGGTGTTGTAACGACCTTCGGCGAGCGCACCCTCGATGAACTTGGCACGGTCTCCGGCCTTCTTGTCCTTCAAGAGCGCGGTGGCAATCTCGCCCAGTGCGCGTTTGGCGAAGTGGCTCACCAGACCCGGGTTGGCTCCGTGTTCGAGCACCGCCGACGGGCCGTTGTTGTCGGGCCACGATTCGATCATGCGGCGAAGGCTCTGGTGTCGCACGTACAACGTTCGCTCGAGTGGGTGCGTGTTGTGCATGTCGTAGTACGGGTCCCACAACTCCACGCTCGTGTTGAGATACCGCACGCCGTGTTCGCGACACCAGGTGAGGATGGTGGGACAGTCGATGTTCCACGCCAAGTCAAGGATCATGTCGCCGTTGCCAACCCGAGCCGAGAGGAATTCGTCGAGATTTTCCTGGGTGACGCGGCCTTGTTCGTAGTTGACACCGGCAGCAATGGCGTCGGCGATGCGATGGCGATTGTCGACGAAGTCAACGACGGTGATGCTGGACGGTGCCAGCTTCACATCTCGGATGAGGAGGGGAATGGTGGCTTGTGCGACCGAGCCGCAACCCAGCATCAACAATCGTTGTGGTCGATGGCTACCGACCTTCGAGAGGTCGTTGATCATGAACGGCGGCGCGACTTGCGAGTACGACCAGCAACTGCGGGCGTGGCCAACATCATTTGCAGCGAGGCTTCGAACACCGTGTCACTCGGAATGAGCATTGCATGCCAGTCGTATGCAGGTCCCTTGCGACCGGTGCATACATCGTGCAGAACAACGTGACTATCGCTGGTGATCTGTTGTGTGTTCGTTGCTCGTGTCATGAGTGCACCTCCTTAGTGTCAATGCCGAAGTAGAACCATAGCGAGAAACGCAGTTGGCGTCTACTGGCTGACTTGTCAGCCGATACTGACTCATGAGTCAGTATCGGCAGCCATGCAAGACCCCACAAGTAGCGTGAACCCAGTACATGTCGCAGTCCACTGAGTTCGCCGCGCTCGGCGTACCTGCCCACGTGGACGCCGGTCTCGCCGCCGCCGGTTTTACCGCGCCGTTCGCCATTCAAACCGAGGCGATTCCCGTTGCATTGACCGGCGCCGATCTGTGTGGTCGCGCTCGCACTGGCTCTGGCAAGACCCTGGCTTTTGGTGTGCCGATGCTGACACGTGTCGACACCGCCGCTCGCCAGCGGGCCCCTCGCGGATTGGTGCTGGTGCCGACGCGCGAGTTGGCGCTCCAAGTTGCAGAGGTGCTCGAGCCCATCGGCAAGCACTGTGCTCGTCGGGTTCTGGCGGTATACGGCGGCGCGTCCCGCGACGACCAGATCGCCAGCCTCGCACAGGGAATCGAGATCGTTGTAGCCACACCGTTGCGCCTCATCGACTTGCTCAAAGCCGAGGAGCTCACGCTTGCTGATGTGCAAGTGGTGGTGATTGACGAGGCTGATCGCATGGCCGACGAAGGTTTCATGCCACAGGTGGAGTGGGTGCTGCGTCACGTGACGTCGGCACATCAAACGATGTTGTTTTCGGCCACACTCGATGGACAAGTGGGAAATCTCGTACGGCGCTACATGAACGACCCCATCGAAGTGTCGATCGATGCCCCGACTGCCACCGTGGGCACGATGCGACATTTGTTCTTGGCCGTGCATCGCATGGACAAGGATCGCGTGATTGCAGCCATTGCTGCGGGTGCCGGAAAAACCGTGGTGTTCTGTGACACGAAGCGCCTGTGCGACAAGGTGGAGGAGGCCTTGCAGAAACTCAATGTGAAGGCCTCGGCGTTGCATGGTGACATGTCGCAGGCGGCTCGTGAGCGGTCGCTCGCCAAGTTCACTGAGGGAAGTCTCAATGTGCTGGTGGCCACCGACGTGGCTGCGCGCGGCATCGACATCGACGATGTAGCAGCGGTGATTCACTATGAGCCACCCATCGATGTGAAGACCTATCTGCATCGATCGGGCCGTACTGCTCGGGCCGGTCGTGATGGTTGGGCAATTTCACTCGCGGAATACAACCAGCACACCACTTGTCGGATCATTCAGCGTGGTTTGCGATTGGATCCTCAACCGCCAATTGAGGTGTTTTCCAACGACAAGCGCCTCGCCAACTTGGCGGGCTTCATCACGCCCGCCGACGACTAAATCACCGGCAAGCGCTCGTAACTCATCGGCAGGCGCTCGACGCCGACAGCGACGTCAGCGAGTGGCGAGCCAAACGGGGCGACGTATCTCGTAGTCGCTGATGTGCGCATCATGCGACAACGTGATGCCGATGTCATCCAAACCCTGCAAGAACCGTTCCTGGGTGGATGCGTCCAGTACGAACTCATAACGCGCACCCGTGGCGGGAACTTCCACCACCAGTCGTTCCACGT
>SXPV01000074.1 GCA_005793215.1 Actinomycetota bacterium | reverse complement strand
TGGCGACCGCCGATCGTGTTGGCTTCGCGAACGAGATCCACTCGCGAGGTGAACTCGCGACCGTTGACGGCTACGGGCCAGCCTTCATGGAAGCGCACACGAACATCTTCGGCATCGATACGCACGCTTGGGTCGTAGTGCGCCACGCCCATGATCGGCGCCACGATGTGCATGGAAGTGGACAGCTCTTCTAGAGATTTGGCTTCGTGGGTCGCGCCCCAAATGTTTGCATCGGTGGAGTACGCCTTCTCGGCGCTGTCGCGATATGGAAGCTTGTTCTTGGTGAGGAACGCGCTCATCTCGGCGCGACCACCAAGTTCGCTCACGAACGCAGCGTCGAGCCACGGCTTGTAGATGCGCAGCGCCGGGTTGGCGAGGAGACCGTATCTATAGAACCGTTCGATGTCATTGCCCTTGTACGTGCTGCCATCACCCCAGATGTCCACCTTGTCTTCCTGCATCGCGCGCACCAGCAACGTGCCGGTGACGGCGCGACCGAGCGGGGTGGTATTGAAGTACGACTTGCCTGCGGTGCTGATGTGGAACGCACCGCACTGCAGTGCAACGAGACCTTCGTTGACCAGTTGCTCCACGCAATCCACCACGCGAGCAATCGATGCACCGTATTCCTTCGCACGCTTGGCAACCGCTTCGAGATTGGGTTCGTCGGGCTGCCCGAGATCGGCGGTGTAGGCACATGGTACGGCACCCTTGGACTTCATCCACGCCACGGCGGCGGAGGTGTCGAGGCCGCCAGAAAATGCGATGCCGACGCGTTCACCTACGGGCAACGTTGTGAGCACTCGGGTCATGATTGCGGCGTCCAACACAACATCATGGTCGTGACGCCAACGACACCAACGACACGAGAAGTGCGATTCCAGCGAGCACGAACTCCAACAGCGCTACTCCCGGCGCATTCGACACGTCACCGATGGCGACGCCAACGAGAGCCACCACACACCCGAGATGAATGAAGATGGTGTAACGGCGCGGACGCTGCGTTGCCACCAACCCTGCGACGGTGATGGCAAACGGCAGTGCCCACACGAGCGGAAACTGTGGGTTGGATTCCGGCCCCAACCACCATGCCGATTTGCCGATGTTGCGGCTCGATATGGCAACGGCCACCTGACACAGGAGGATTCCGACCCAGCTCACGCTCGCCAGCACTCGCCATGGTCGTTGCGCTGTCGCAGTGTTCACCGAATCAAGGGTACCGAGCAGGGCGAGTCCTGTCGCCGCGGGCGTGTCCGATTCGTGTCGCTCGTAGCCTGATTTCGATGCCGCACTTCGCCAAACTGTCCATCTTTTTCCCCATGTGGAACGAGGAGCAGTACATCGGGCGTGCACTCGCTGCAGGTCACGACGTGGCTCGCGAATTGATGGAGTCCGGGGAGATCGGTGATTACGAGCTCATCGTGGTGAACGATGCCTCCACCGACGCAACCGCTCGCTTGGCCGATGAGGCTGCCGCCACCAATTCGCACGTGCGAGTGGTGCATCACCCCACCAATCGCAAATTGGGCGGCTCGATGAAGTCGGGATTTGCTGCCGCCACCGGCGATGTCATCGTGTACACCGACGCCGATCTGCCCTTCGACATGTTGGAGTTGCATAAGGCACTTCGGCTGTTGCGCACCTACGAAGCCGACGTGGTGAGTGCATACCGATTCGATCGCACCGACGAGGGACTCGTTCGTGTGGTGTACTCCGCTCTCTACAATGCGCTCGTGCGCCTGTTGTTTGGTGTTCGCGTGCGAGACGTGAACTTTGCGTTCAAGGTGTGCCGCGCGTCGATCTTCGATCACATTTCCTTGAAGAGCGAGGGTTCATTCATCGACGCAGAGTTGATCGTGCGTGCAAAGAAACTCGGGAATCCCATCGTGCAGTTCGGGGTGGACTACTTCCCCCGCACCCGCGGTGTGTCCACCCTGTCGTCACCATCGGTGATCGTAAAAATCCTCCGCGAGGCTTTTGCTCTTCGCCGCGAGTTGAACGCCATCAAGCCCATTGCCACCACGTAGTCCAGTGTCATCACCCAATCACACCCCGCGAAGCAACACACGTACGCTCGGAGTCTCGGCTGCGTTGGTCATGGCGGTGATGGTCGTCGTAGCACTCGTGGTGGAGCAGCGAGCCGAAACCGCACCGAGTCAGCAAGTTGTGGTGACCACCACGACCAAGGCAGCAAAGCCGATCTTGCCGCCGATCACTCGCGACCTCGTGGAAGGAGTGGAGGGTGAAGACGTACGCAACTTACAGGTACGGCTTGCTGAATTGAAGTTCGCTCCTGGTCCAATCGATGGCGTGTACGGTCGCGCGACGGTTCAAGCGGTGTGGGCGTTCGAAAAACTCGTCATGCAAGTGCCGCGCGAGAAGGCCACGGGTGTGGTCACCCCGGCCATGTGGGAGGTGATGCGTGGCGACGTGCAGATCCTTCCGCGACGAGTAGCAGATACTCCGCGACACGCGGAGGTCTATCTCCCCGAACAGGTGATCATCACCTTCTTGGCCGGAAAGCCGACCCTGATTTCCCACATGTCGAGTGGTGATGGCAAGCCGTGGTGCGAAGAAGTAGTCATCGACGCCGGCGAGGAAGGAAACGACAGCCCGGAGCAGATCGCAGCGGGCGAGCAATTGAAAATCGGGGTGTGCGGTGAATCGATAACACCGCCGGGCATCTTCACGTTCTACAAGCGTTCCACCGGCACTCGTGAAACAAAACTTGGCACGTTGTACAACCCGGTGTACTTCAATGCGGGAATCGCGGTGCACGGCGCAATCCTCGTGCCGTTGAAGCCTGCGTCGCATGGGTGCATTCGCATTCCCATGTCGGTGGCAACACTGTTTCCGTCGATGGTGCAGTTTCGAGATCGCATCTATGTGTTCGATGGGATAAAGGAACCCGAGGAGTACGGCTCGCCGTTGCCTCCCGCTGACCGCCCCGATCCGAACTACACCACGGTGCCGACGTCCACGACGCTGCCCGTTTCGTCGACGTTGCCGACGCCCACCACGGTGCCAGTCTCACCGACGGTGCCAACGTCCACGACGCTGCCCTGAGAGGCGGACACGCTTCGAGCCATCGTCGTGTGACACGATGGCGATATGACATCGGCCGCCAAAGTGCCCTACGACGAGTTTGGATTGTTCCATGAGAACATCGCCGAATACCACCTGCAGGTATCGACACAGCCACAGGTAGCACGAGTAGCGACAACGTTGGAGGGCGGTCGTAACGTCAGTGCGCTGCGGTGGGGAAGCGCTGCACCGAGGATCGTCTTCGTGCATGGCAGCGCACAGAATGCACATACCTGGGACACGGTGTGTTTGGCGTTGGGTGAGTCGGTGTTGGCGATTGATCTTCCCGGCCACGGACACTCGTCGTGGCGCGACGACGGCGACTACACGCCACGCGCACTCGCGTTCGACATTGCAACCATCATCGAGCAATTGGCGCCCCGTGCCGGGGTGGTGTGCGGCATGTCCTTGGGCGGACTCACCACATTGGCGCTTGCCTACCAGCGGCCCGACTTGGTTTCGCGACTCATGATGGTGGATATCACGCCCGGAGTGACACCCGAGAAGTCGAAGTCCATCACCGACTTCGTGAATGGTCCACAGAGTTTCGCCAACTTTGACGATCTGCTCGCACGCACCATCGAGCACAATCCCACTCGCAGTACGACGTCGCTTCGACGAGGAATCTTGCACAATGCACGACAGCTCGATGATCTGAGTTGGGCGTGGCGATACGACCGACGCAGCCATCCACGTCGCGAGCCAGGGGCGAGCGTCGCAGCCGGCATGTGGGAGATGATCGAACGACTCCATTGTCCGATCACGTTGGTGCGTGGTGGAACCTCTCCGGTGGTGGACGATGCCGATGTCGCCGAATTGCAACGCCGTCGTCCGGATGCGGTAGTGCACGTGGTGGATGGCGCCGGCCACAGCGTGCAAGGTGATCGCCCCTTGGAACTCGCCGCATTGTTGCGACAGGAACTCGCTTCATCACGGACGTAGTGCCACGACTCGGTGCACCGACCCTCACTCACCTAGCGTTGCCAACATGACGCGTCGTTTGGGTCGTCCATGTCAGAGCGACGCCGAGGACACGCGCGTTCGCATTCTTCGCGAGGCACGATTGGCATTCACGACGCGTGGTTACGACAACACCACCAACCGCGAAATCTCTGCGGGCGCGGGTATCACTGCAGCCGCGATCTACCACTACTTTCCGTCGAAGGTGGACTTGTTCGTCGCCGTGTTCGAAGATGTGCAGGCCAAGGTGTACGACGCGTTCGATGCTGCGGTTGCGCGCAACACAACATTCCTCGAACAATTCGATGCTCTCTTCGACACCATGATGGACCTTGGAGAGGAAGACCCCATGCTGGCCAGCTTCGTGGTCGGTGTGGTGACCGAGGCTGAGCACCACCCCGATTTGCGCTCAGCACTGCGTGAGGTCACACCTCGCAGTCAAATGTTCCTTACCACTCTCTGTTCTGATGCCAAGGCGCGCGGCGAATTGCCCGAAGCGTTGCCCGTGCAGACTGCGGCGGACGTGATTGCCGGCGTGCTGGGTGGATTTGCCCGATTGTCGGTGACGGTGCGAGATCGTCAACGCTTGCGTTCCGTGGCCAAGGTGTACCGGAACATGGCTCGTAGCGCGCTGTCACCCGCAAGTGCGTAACGCACTGGACGGCGAAGGCGTTTAGCGCGCGGGAGTGCGCGTGCGCATGGTGTCGGCGAGCGAGCACGCGAGCCCCAACCACACCAATACGAAACCCACGAATCGGGCGGAATCGAGCGGCTCGTCGTACATCAACCAGCCGAGCAGGAAGTTGATGACCGGAACCAAGTACTGCAGCGGTCCGATGATGGTCAGTGGCAATCGAAGCGCTGAATGCGCAAAGAGCAAGAGTGGCACTGCGGTAATCAAGCCGGTGAACAACACCAATACGAATTCCATCGTGCTGGCCGTGTTCGGGATGCCCAGTTCGCGCGAAAAACTCCACACCATCAGCACCACCGCAAGCGGCATGAGGACGATGGTCTCGGCGGTGAGACTTTCCACCGGTCGCAACGGCACCTGTTTTTTGAGGAGTCCATAAACGGCCCACGACGCTGCAATCGCGAGTGCGATGAATGGCGGACGTCCGTAGGAAAAAGTAAGCACCACAACCGCTGCGACGGCGAAGGCAAGGGCGGTCTTTTGGAGAGTGCGGAGGCGCTCACCGAGTACCACGACACCAAGAATCGACGTGAAGAGTGGAGCAATGAAGTAACCGAGCGCAGTTTCCATGATGTGTTCGTTCACCACGGCCCATACGTAGAGTGTCCAATTCGCTACGAGCATCACCGCAGCGACGCTTACCCGCACCAACATGCGTGGTTTCGTGAGAGCGGCCAACACGGGGGAGACGCTTCGTTGCGCCACTACGAGCGCAATCAGCAAGATGACTGCGGTGACGATACGCCAACCAATGAGTTCGAATGCATTGAAGTCGTCCAGCAGTTTCCAGTAGATGGTGATGAAACCCCACAACAGATAGGCGGAGAGTCCGCTCGCTACGCCGGCGCGCGCACGTTGCGTTGAATCTTCGTTCATGCCAAAGACCGACCCTAATCAGTTCAGTAGGCTGAACGCAGTGATGAGCAACGCTCGCAGCGTGCCAAACCACCTTGCGTCGCTCGCTGATTCGTTGCGCAAGATAACGCTGCGTGGGTTGTTCGCGGGCGATCCCCAACGCGCGTCAGCGCTGACGAGAACAGTGCATCTGGGCGACACCGAATTGCTGGGCGACTTCTCAAAACAGCTCATCTCAACGGAGGTGGTCGACGCCCTGGTGGCAGAGGCGCGATCCGCAGGGTTTGAATCCGCGCGCGACGACATGACGGCGGGTCGCCCCATCAATTCCACGGAGCGACGAGCTGTGACCCATATGGCCATGCGCGCCACCAGCAACTCAACCGCCCCGGTCGAACTACGCGCCGAGGCAGAGAAGCATGACAATGAACTTCGGGCCGCCGTGGACTCGATTCCCACGGGAATCACGAATGTGGTCAACATCGGCATCGGTGGTAGCGACCTGGGTCCAGCGTTGCTGTGCGATGCACTT
>SXPV01000073.1 GCA_005793215.1 Actinomycetota bacterium | reverse complement strand
TGTGCACATTGCAGAGCGTCCCGATGCTGCGCTTGCATATGCGTACCAGCAATTGCGAGCCGAGGATGCGCTCTTGATCGCGGGTTCGCTGTATGTGGTGGGCGCGGCACGTCCTGTACTCCGCGAACTGATGCCCTAGCGGTAGTCTTGTCGCGTGCCTGAAACGTCGAACAGTAAGCGAACCCTTGTCCTACTGAAGCCAGACGCGGTAGAGCGTCGATTGGTGGGCGAAATCGTGTCCCGTTTCGAACGCAAGGGACTCAGTATTGCGGCCATGCAACTTCGGATGCTGGATTCGGCCACACTGGCCAACCACTACGCCGAGCATCAAGGCAAGGGTTTCTATGCAGATCTCGTTGCTTTCATGTCACGCGGTCCCGTGGTGGCAATGGTGGTGGAAGGTCCGGAAGATACGTGGGAGATCGTGCGCACCATGATGGGAGCAACCAACCCACGGAGTGCCGCTCCTGGCACCATTCGCGGTGATCTTGGCACCATCTTCACGGAGAATCTCGTACATGGCAGCGACTCGGCGGCGTCAGCTGAGAGGGAAATTCAGATTTTCTTTCCGGGGCTTTAAGGCACCAAAGTGGCCGGCACCAATCCGATCTCCCTCACGCGTGACATCGCGATCGATCTTGGAACGGCCAACACGCTCATCTACATCAAGGGTGAGGGCATCGTGCTGGACGAGCCCAGTACCGTCGCCCTCGACACCGTGACCGGTCAGGTCGTGGCGGTTGGTCACGATGCCAAGCGCATGTGGGGACGAGCTCCACGAAACATTCGTGTGGTGCGACCACTAAAGGATGGCGTCATTGCAGATTTCGACTTGTGCGAACAGATGCTCCGCGAGTTCATCCGCCAGGTACACACCAGCCGTTTCAGTAAGCCGCGCATGATCGTGTGTGTGCCATCAGAGATCACGGGCGTGGAACGTCGTGCCGTGCAGGACGCCGCAGAATTCGCAGGTGCGCGACGACCGGTCTATGTGATTGAAGAGCCGATGGCGGCAGCCATTGGGGCCGGATTGCCGGTGAGCGAACCAAGTGCGAACCTCATCGTGGATATTGGTGGTGGAACCACGGAAGTGGCAGTCATATCGCTCGGCGGCATCGTTACGGCCAGCTCTTGCCGTGTCGCGGGCGACGAGATCAACGACTCCATCGTCGCGATGTTCAAGAAGGAGTTCAACCTGGACATCGGCGACATCACGGCGGAAGACGTGAAGATTCAACTGGGTTCGGCGTGGCCGCTCGAAGAGGAACTCACTGCCGACGTCGGTGGACGTGATGTCACCACCGGCCTACCACGCACCCAGGAAGTAACGACCGTGGAGATTCGTGCCGCCATTGATGTGCCGATCACCACCATCGTCGATGTCATCAAGAGCACGCTCGAGCGCACACCGCCAGAATTGGCCGCCGATGTCATTGGGAACGGCATCACGCTCTCGGGTGGAGGGGCACTCTTGACGGGTTTGACCGAACGAATCACCCATGAAACGGGAATCAACACACTGGTGGCGCCCGATCCGTTGTTGTCGGTGGTGCTCGGAGGTGGACTCACGTTGGAGAACTTGGATGCGATGAAGGGTCTCACGGCGCAATCGGACGACGAGTAACCCGGCGGTTGTTGAGGCGTGGCTCAGAACAAAACACATCTCACCAGGGCCGTGATTCTGCTCGCGTTGGCGGCGGTGTTCTTCATCACCCTGGATCTCGGTGATTCCGGTTCTACATCCCGCCTTCGACGTGTCTTCGACACGGTGTTCAGTCCGGTGGAGAATGTCTCCCGGGTGATCACGCGTCCACTGAGTGGTGCATGGAATGCGTTCCGTAACTACGACGAAGTGGTGGACGAAAACGATCGTCTACGAGAGCAAGTGGCCCTCCAGGAAGGCGCAGCTGTTGCCGCTGCGGCTTCGGTGCGATTGTCCCAGGAACTCTTGGCACTCAATGGTTTGCCGACGTTGGCTGGGATCAACTCCGTTACCGCGCAGGTGATCGGAGAAACGCCGACGAATTTCTCCCAGACCGTGGAAATCAACCAGGGATCGAACTCGGGCATCAAGGTGGGAATGCCGGTGCTGAATGCAGCAGGTCTCATCGGCAAAGTTACCGAGGTGTTTGCAGACCGTGCGTTGGTGATGCTCGTCTCTGATCCGGATTACGCGTTGTCGGTGAAAGTGGTGACCAAGTCCAGTCGTACAACGGTGACGTTGCCACCATTGCCCACGGAGGATGCCCCGACAGTGGATTCGGTGCTGGAAACCACCGAAACGAGCAGTACGTCATCCACCACCTCGACCACCACCACGATCCTTGGATTCACGCCATCGGCAACCACCATTCCTGCCGAGGTGGTCGCCGGCGGAGGCTCCAACATCACGGTGCCGATCGCCAGCCAGCTTTCCGTGCGTGAAACGGGAATTCTCGAAGGCCGAGGCCCCGGGACTCGGCCAATCGTTCGATTCCTGGATGCAAGCACGCGTGCCGATGCAATCGAGGTTGGCGCGCCGATCGTCTCTGCCGGTGGGTCGCGAAGTTTGGCACCGCCGGACATCGTCATCGGCGTGGTGTCACGAGTGGTGGAGCGTCTCGGAACTGCAGGGCCAGTATTGGAGATCGAGCTCGTCGCCGATCTCTCCAATCTGTCGTTCTTGCGGGTGTTGTTGTACCAGCCGATTACGGAGTCGGGGAAGTAGCCGATGGTCGAGCGGTTGTTGCAACTCGTTGCCAGTCGATGGTTTCGGCTCGTCCTCGTTGCCCTCCTGGTGTTGTCGCTTCAGACGACGCTGTTCAGCGAGATCCGCGTCTTTGGATACTCGGTACAACTCATGGCGATCTTCGTCGCAGTTGCCGGAGGCGTGCACGACGTTCGTGTCGGAGCGATCGTCGGTTTGGTAAGTGGACTCATGTACGACGCGGTACTGGCCACACCGCTCGGGATCTCAGGTTTGGTGCTCGGCGCTACCGGAGTCGGAGCCGCTCTGGCACTGCGTTCGTTTCGTGAGCCCACCTGGTGGCTACGAATCCTCGTGGTGAGCGCCATTGCAGCGCTCAGCGAAATTGTGCTTCCGCTCACCAAGGCCGTGGTCGGGTTGGGTGGTTGGCTCAGTCCGCGGATGTTCGCCGTGGCCCTCGTGACATTCGTTGGGGGATTGATTCTTTCTGCGCCATTCGTCCCCGTGGCGCGTTGGACGCTCCGAGAGCAGGTGTCGCTTGGCCGTCGATAGTCAACAGCGTCGCTGGAGCGCTCTGGGGGGTCTTGCCATTGCATTATTCGTGTTGCTGCTTGCCCGCGTGTGGTTCCTTCAGTCGGTGACCAAGGAGGAGACGGATCGCATCATCGAGAAGGTGCAGTCGCGAGTGGTGCGGTTGATTCCGGAGCGTGGTCGCATCTTCGATGTGAACGGCCGGGTGGTTGCCGACAACAAGCGTGTGTTGGTGGCAACGATCGACCGTCGCATCATTGCTGATCCTCAGGATCGTTTGGAGATGTTCCAGCGGTTGTCGGGTCCGCTCAACACTCCCGTGGAGCGGCTGTACACGAGGGCCGACGACAAGCGCTACGACCAGCTCACCGAGATGCCGTTGGCGTTCGACATCTCCGAAGAACAGGCGGCCTTCCTGGTAGAGCGCATCGAGGATTACCCCGGCGTGGTCATCAAGGAGGATTGGCGACGCATCTACCCGTACGGAGCCGTTGGTAGTCATGTGCTTGGATTCCTCGGGGCGATTCAAAAGGACTCCGCCGCCTATTACAAGTCGCTCGGTTACGACCCCAATGAGCGAGTGGGTCTGTACGGGGTGGAACTGACGTACGAAGTGGAACTTCGCGGAGTACCCGGCTTCGTTCGATATGAGGTGGACGCCGTCGGACGCATCAAGCGGGTGCTCGAACGCGTCGAGCCCCAGCCTGGACGTGATTTGCAACTGACGCTCGACTGGAAGCTGCAACAATTCGCCGAACAAGCGCTTGAAACACAGTTGTTGGTGCGACAACGCAACGAGGCACCCCAGGTGATGCTGCCCGAGGGCATACCCGATCCGCAGTACGAAGAAGTCAACTACTACAAGGCTCCGGCAGGTTCCGTGGTGCTCCTCAACCACAACACCGGCGAAGTGGTGGCGATGGCGTCGTACCCGCGGTTCGACGGCCGATGGTTCACTGCCAACGTCGACGCCGACAAGTTTGCACAGGTCTTTCCACAAACCGATGATCCCGACAAGTCGATCCTGGTGAATCGAGCCGTATCCGGGCGTTACAACCTGGGCTCGAGCTTCAAGCCCTTCGTTGCCTACGCCGCACTGCACTCCGGACAGTTGCCCGGGGGTGCCGATTACGTGTTCGACGATCGCGGCACCTACAAGTTGGTGAGTATTCCCAAGGATCGTTGCGACCAGGGTGTGAAGTGCGTCTTTCGTAACGCCATCTGTCGCGCCACTGGTGCACCATGTCGGTACGGCGAGGTGAACGTTGAGGCTGCACTTGCGGTATCGAGCGATGCGTTCTTTTACAAGATTGGCGAGCAAATCCTCTCCGAGCGGGGATATCGCGCGGTGTTGGAAGAAGAGGTTCGCCGATTCGGTTTCGGATCACCAACCAATGTTGATCTGCCATTCGAATACGCCGGCACCATTCCGAATGCCGCATACAAGAAATACCTCGCAAGCCTCGGAGTGATCGCCGAAGATGCCGGACGCGCGTACTACGTGGGAGACAACGTGCTGTTTTCGATCGGTCAAGGATTGTTGTCGGCAACCCCGATTCAGGTGGCCAACGCCTACGGAACCCTCGCCAACGGGGGGATATTGCGCGAACCACGCGTGGTGAGATCGGTGTTGCAACCAGGCACGCGCAACAAGGCGTCCGGCCTGGCCGACCTGCAGAACGCCTCCGTGGTCCAGCGTGTGAGCGCTACATCCCCGAAGACCATCGTGCCGCTGCCTCCCGACGTTCGCGATCCGCTCATCAAGGGGTTGCGCCGCGTCATCACCGGACCGGGCGTGACGTTCGACTACTACCACAAGACCACCGGTGAAAACCTGTTCCGTAACTACACCGGAGTTCCACTCGCGGGCAAGACCGGAACGGCACAGGGATTCAACAACCTGCCGTGGAACGACTCTTCGGCCTTCGGCGCATTCAGTTTGGACGCCACCAAGCCGTACAGTGCGTTTGCATATCTTGAGAAGTCGGGATACGGAGCCACGGCAGCGGCACCGGTGGTGAAGTGCATCTTCCTGGCATTGAGTGGAAAATGGCGCGTCGACGACCTCGTTCCTTCCGATCCGCTCGATACCGCTTCCACCGTGGCGGCGGCATCCACGCGATTGAGGAATCCGATGTGCTTGGTGAGTTCGATTCTGGACGCCAGAGACTGACATGTCGATTGCAATCCGAGTTCGCCCGCGCCCCACCGATCCACGAGGTTCTGCCAGTTCGCTCGATCCATGGCGCAACGTGGATTGGATGATGATCGCTGCGGTCGCGGTGCTGGCCGTAATCGGGGTGTTCAACATCTATGCCACCACGAGTCCGCGGCTGGTACTTCGCGCAGCCGATCCGTTCTACTTCACCCAGCGACAGACCCTATTCACCATCGCGGCGATTTTCGCGATGTTTGGCGTGATGTTCTTCGGGCACGATTGGCTGCGCAGCAAAGCGCTCTGGTTGTATTCGGTAACCACGTTTTCCCTCGTGATCTTGTTGTTGTGGGGGCGAGCGAGTGGAGAAACGAAGCTGTCCTTCGATCTCGGGCCGATTGCCGTGCAACCAGCGGAGGTGATGAAGCCGGTTCTCGTGTTGGTGTTGGCTGCATGGTTCGCCGACGCCGGACTACGGACCCTGCCGTACGACGAATTCGTGCGCTCGCTGTTGATTGCCGGACTGCCGTTCTTGCTCATCGCCCTACAGCCCGATCTTGGTTCGGCAATGACCCTTGCCGCAGGCGTGTTCGGTGTGTTGCTCATTGCGGGAACACAGCAGAAACATTTCATTGCCGTCACATTGCTTGCGGTGGGGAGCTTCGTAGCAAGCATCTGGTCGGGAGTCGTTCGTGACTATCAGCTGGAACGCTTCACCGCGCTGTGGAACCAGAACAACACCACCAACGAGAGTTTGCAAAATTTGGTGCTGCAAGTTCGCTATGCCAAACGAGCCGTGGCCGCGGGTGGCTACTTCGGGAAGGGCTATCTCCAGGGGGAGCTCACGAATGGTCGGTTCATCCCCGTGCAGTCGACCGATTTCCCGTTTTCTGCCATCGGAGAGCAGTTCGGATTGGTAGGGGCAATCGTGGTGGTTGCCCTGTTTGGCTTCATCCTGCTTCGCGTGTGGATCGTGGGACGCAACGCCAACACACCGTTTGGTCGATTTCTCTCTGCTGGGGTGTTTGCCACGTTGGCCTGGCAGGTGTTTCAGAACATCGGAATGACCATTGGCATTACTCCGGTGTCCGGTTTACCGCTGCCATTCGTGTCGTATGGGGGATCGCATTTGGTGGCGTGGGCCGTGATGATCGGGCTCGTGCAGAGTGTCGAAATGCGCCGCTCGGCCTGATGCACCAGGTACGGGTGCCGAGTCGGTAGGCTGTGAGAGGAGTTGGGGTAGGTCCCAACACAAGGTTTCGATATACGCACGAGCGTGCGAGCGCAAGGGGAGCAGTGCGCACCGCGCCACGGCACGGCGAACCCAGCGCACAGGGCGTGGGATTGCCGCCATAGGAAAGGTTTTTGACATGACGAATGAATTCGGCGAGGGCGACCGTACGCCCGTTGAGTTGCCCGATCTTCCACGCGAAGGTCGTCCATCCATTCCACCACCGCCAGGTCGCGCGTTTGCGGCGCCACGCGGCGATGGGGAAGAGACGAACGGTCGTAGCGACGACCGCGACACCGATCGTCAGGGTGACACGGGCGAGGGTCGCGATCGCAACCGAGGTGAGCGAGGCGAAGCCCGCGACCGTGGTGACAGGGGTGGCGACCGAAACGACCGCAACGACCGCAATGGAGACACGGGGGGTGGCGGGGGTCGCTCCCGTAATCGTCGCCGACGCCGAGGCGGTCGCAATCGCAGCCGCGGAGAAGGTCGTGGCGAGGGTCGTGGCGAGGGTCGCGACAACAACCGTCGTGATTCCCGCGGTTCACGCGATCACGTGGACACCGAGGCTGATCTCATCGCGCGGCGCAAGGGCAAGGAACGAGACGGGCGTCCGCTTGGGCGCTATCTCATGTGTGTGCATGTTCGCAACGATCTCACGCAAGTAGCGCTGCTCGAGGGTCGCAGTCTCACCGAGCATTACGTCAGTCGTCCAGCCGACGACGCCACGCAGATTCACGGCAACATCTACCTGGGCAAGGTACAAAACGTGCTACCGGGAATGGAAGCCGCATTCGTGGATATTGCGACTCCAAAGAATGCCGTTCTCTATCGCGGTGACGTGCAGTTCGACAAAGAAGACGTGGTAGAGCAGGGCCCCGAGCCCCGAATCGAACACGTGTTGAAGCGTGGTCAGCTCATCTTGTGTCAGGTCACCAAGAACCCCATCGGCGAAAAGGGTGCTCGCCTCACACAGGAAGTGTCGCTGCCGGGTCGTTTCGTGGTACTCATTCCCGATTCCAAGACGTACGGCATCTCCAAGCGGTTACCAGAGAGTGAGCGCCGTCGCTTGCGTAACGTGCTGGATCGCATCAAGCCAGAGGAGCATGGTCTCATCGTTCGCACCGCGGCAGAAAACGCCACAGAGCACGAGCTCACCACCGACATGAAACAGCTCGTAGAGCGCTGGGACCGAATCAAGCAGCAGGCCACCAAGGCCAGCTCGCCAACACTGCTGTATCGCGAACCCTCGCTCGCCGTGCGCGTCATTCGTGAAGAGTTCAGTAGCGACTATCGCGGCATCGTCATCGACAATCGAGAACTTTTCGAGGAGGTTCGCGACTACATCGGCGCGTTCAATCCCGAATTCGTCGACCGTGTCGAATATTGGGACGAGAAACGTGAAGGTCTGCCGTTGTTCGAACAGCATCGCGTGGTGGAACAGCTCCGCAAGGCTCTCGATCCGAAGGTGTGGCTACCGTCGGGTGGCTCGCTCGTCATCGAACACACCGAGGCGCTCACCGTGGTGGACGTCAACACCGGAAAGAACGTCGGTAAGACCAATCTCGAGGAAACCGTGCTGGGCAACAATCTGGAAGCAGCAGAGGAAATTGCGCGACAACTTCGTTTGCGCGACATCGGTGGCATCATCGTGATCGACTTCATCGACATGGAGGTGAAGGAAAATCGCCGTCGCGTGGTGGAGGCATTCCGAAAGGCATTGGCTCGTGACAAGACACGCACCCAAGTGTTCGACATCTCCGAGCTCGGCTTGGTGCAAATGACCCGCAAACGCATCGGCGAAGGACTACTCACGTCGTTTGCTGACACGTGCCAGGCATGTCATGGCCGAGGCGTCATCGTGGATACCGACCTACTGGAAGACGAGGCTGCCGTGGAGGCAGGTTCCGATCTGCCGGGAAACGCCCGATAGGGTAGGTCACCGTTATGTACGCAGTGATCGCCACGGGTGGCAAACAGGAAAAAGTAACCAGCGGCCAGACGTTGCGCGTCGAGTTGCTCGAGGGCGCTACGGGCAGCGAAGTGTCGTTCCGTCCAGTGCTCGTCGTCGATGGTGCCACGGTGCTCTCGACACCCAACGAACTCTCGAAGGCGTCGGTGAAAGGCACCATCGTGGGTGAAGACCTCGGCGACAAGATCGATGGTTTCACCTACAAGCGTCGCACCAACCAACGTCGTCGCTACGGTCACCGTCAACGCTTCAGTGTCATCAAGATCACCAGCATCGCGAAAGGCTGAATCATGTCAAAGACAAAGGGTGGCGGTTCAACAAAGAACGGTCGCGATTCCAACTCACAGCGCCTTGGCGTCAAGGTTTTCGATGGCACCAAGATCACCGCTGGCACCATCATCATCCGTCAACGCGGCACCAAGGTGCACCCAGGCAAGAACGTACGTCGAGCCAGTGACGACAGTTTGTTCTCGCTCGTCGACGGTGCAGTGAAGTTCGCCGAGCGTCGGGGCCGCAAGGTCGTCGACGTTCTCCCCGTCGCCTAGTTAAGACGCACGTCGCCTCGCGCGGCTTTGGGGCACGCGGCCGCGCACAGCGCGAAACTTAGGGTCGCAGCGCGTAGCGCAACATGGCGTGAAACTTCGCCTGGTCGGCGCGTAACACCACACGAGTGTTGGCTGGTTTGTTGGTAACTCCCAGCCAATCCACCATGGTTTGGCCGCGGGCGTGGCCCTCGCTCAGGATGACTTCCACGTAGCGGGTCTCCTCCTTGGTAACGATGGAGTCGTCGATCGCCACGCACATCGCGATCGGATCGGGGAAGTCGAACCCCGGTATTTTGGTGACGGTCTCGCAGAATTGTCGCACGCCGGCCTGAATGTCGATTGCGAACTCTGCCAGTGGACTGATCGTGCGCAGGTCTGCAGC
>SXPV01000072.1 GCA_005793215.1 Actinomycetota bacterium | reverse complement strand
CCGTGCTCGACACGGAAGACCGTTCCGATGTCGCTCGACCACTCCTCGGACAACATGTTGTTGACCGCGCGCTCCGAGCAGATGGCCTTGAACTTCTCACCGTGGCAACCCGCCAGCATCGTGGCCATGTAGCCGCCGTAACTGCCGCCGAGCATGCCGACTCGGTCGGCATCACAGAATGAATACTTCTGGAGAGCCCCGTCGAGAACGGCAAGAACGTCCTTCACGTCTGCATCACCCCATCCGGTCCCGGGGGCAACGGGATGTTTTCGGCCAAGAATCGCTTGACCCCACGCTTGCTCGCGACCACTGGAACCTCGAGGGTTGCTCATGAGCACGACGAAACCGGCAGCCGCCTGCATCTGTGCCTCGTCGAAGAACGTTTCGCCGTACTGCGTATGTGGTCCACCATGCACGTTGAGGAGCAGCGGGTACTTCTTCGTTGCATCGAAGTCCTTTGGCTTCATGATCCAGGCGTCAATCTCGGCTGGACCACCGGAGTACGTGGAGCCGCACGGCACGGTGAAGTGTTCCCAGGGTTGCGGTGCAATCTCGCTCAGTGCGTTCTCACCAAGATTGCTGAGGCGTCGCTCTGCTCCATTGACGATGGCGAATACCTCTGTCAATTGGTCAACCGCACTGGCAACAAAACCAATGGTGGATCCGGCCGCATGTACACCCTTGGTAATGCGACGGCCAGTGGCCACCCATTCAGGAGCCTTCTTGCCGGTTGGATCAATGCGTACAGGATGAGCCGTGCCGCGGTCCTCTGCGTAAGCAAGCAACGAGCCGTCATTCATCCAGATTGGCGGGATGCTGCCCCCGGTTGTCTGAAACGTTCGGTCGAGTGCACGAGATACCCACTGACGCTTCTTGGTGGCAAGTTCGAGTACGCCAACGTGCACGTTCTGCGGCGACGTAAGCGGATCGTCATGTCCGAGGAACGCAACGTGTTTTCCGTCGGGCGAGACGGATGCCTGAAAATAGACGCCCTTGCGGTCGGTGAGTGTGGTGATGTCGCCATTCAACTTCACAAGGTGCAGGTCGGTAGCAAGATCGATGTCCCACCCTTCGTGCAGAGCGGCGTTGGTGACCACACCGCTTGAGTCGGGTAGCCATGAGGGTGACGAGTGTTCGTGTGATCCAGGTGTCAGATTTCGTGGCGCAATCGTTCCATCGCTCGGCGCCACGTATACATGTTCGGGACGGTCGAAGACGAAGTCTTCACCGTTCAGGCGTGTGTAAAAGGTTTCAATCTTTCGCGGTGACATCCACGACGCATCATCTTTGGTGTAGCGCTCATCTTGTGTACGAGAAGTGAATGCAATCCATCTTCCGCATGGTGACCACTTGGGCGACCCCACACCATCGGGCATCGTGGCGATGGTTCGAATCTCGCCGCTGGTACCGATCGGAATGATGCAAAGCGTGGTCTCGCCCTTCTTCTCGCTACGGCCACTTGTGAATGCCAGCCACGTGCCATCCGGTGACCAACTTGGATTGCCGTCGCGCTTCTCTCCGGCCGTCAGTGGTCGCGGTGGAGTCGATCCATCGGAGGCAGCAACCCACACCTGTGAGCGATACTTGTTGGCCTTCTGGTCGACGCGAGTCACCACGTATGCCACATGTTTGCCGTCGGGTGAGACGGCCGGAGACGAAGCTCCAATTTGCCGAGAGACAATCCTCTCCGCGAGTTCGGCGTGTTTGCTGGTGGTTACATCGTTGCTCATCGCCCCAACGCTAGTTCGCTAACCCTCACTGCGAGTTCAAGGAATGAAGCGTTGGACCGTATCAATAATTCTGGCTAGATCGTTGTCATTCAGTGTGTTGAACATTGGGACTCGTACCAAGCACTCGCCAGCATGCTCGGAGACTGGACATTGCCCCGAGAAACCCCCAAAACGCCGACCAACGGGCGATGCATGAAGAGGCTGGTAGTGGAAGACACAAGAAATCTGATGTTCCTTCATGTGGGCAATAAATCGTGTTCGTTGTTCACCTTCACGAAAGCGGAGGTGGTAAACATGCCCAACATGCTCACAGCCCGCTGGAACGAATGGGCGCAGAACACCGTGTTTGTCGGCCCAGTCCTGCAAGTCGCTGTCGTATTGGTTCCAAATTGCAACTCTGCGGGAATTGATGTCGTTGGCACGTTGCAATTGACTCCAGAGGATTGCGGCAAGTAGGTCGCTCATCACCCAGCTCGATCCGATGTCGACCCAAGTGTATTTGTCTACCTGGCTGCGAAGGAACCGGCTGCGGTTGGTGCCTTTTTCACGGAGTATCTCAGCGCGTTCGACCAGCGAAGCATCGTTGATGAGAAGCGCCCCACCTTCGCCACAGGTGACGTTCTTTGTTTCATGAAAACTCTGAGTCGCCAATGAACCAAAAGTGCCGAGGTATTTACCTCGGTATCTGGCAAACAGCCCGTGGGCGTTGTCCTCAATTACTACCAGGTTATGTGCCTTCGCCAGTTCGAGTATATTTTCCATCTCACATGCGACACCGCCGTAGTGCACCACGCAGATGGCGCGAGTTCTTGGTGTAATCGCTGCCTCGATAAGCGAAGCATCAATGTTGAGAGTGTCTTCTCGTGAATCAACGAATACTGGCTTCGCGCCAAACAGCGCAAAAGCGTTTGCCGTAGACACGAATGTGTACGAAGGGACAATTACTTCGTCTCCTGGCCGCAGCGAACACAATAATGCTGACATTTCCAGTGCATGAGTGCAAGAAGTAGTCAGTAACGTACGATCGCTCGAAGCGGTCTCACTTATGAATTCCTCTACCTTTTTGGTGAAGATGCCGTTACCTGAACTGTGTCCGCCAATAATGGCGTCTTCCAAGAAGCCGCGATCAACATGAGTAATGTCAGGACGATTAAAGGGTATTGACATTGTGACGAAAGCCTTAAGAGTTGGTTCGCTCGGCGATGGTGTATGTCGGCTTGTTCATCACGCGAAAGTGCATACGACCGATGTACTGGCCAATTACGCCCAGGACGAGCAGTTGTGTGCCCGAAAAGATTGCAATTGTCGCGGCGAGGAATGGAAACCCAGGTACCGACTCGCCAGTCGCTAGTGGACGAACTAGGACCCAGCTCAATACAGCAACACTCAGTGCAATTGTTATGAGTCCGAGAGACGTAGCTATTCGCAATGGGACAGTGCTGAAGCCAGTGACTGTATCCAACATAAATCGAAAGAGCTTCCGAAAGTTGTAATTGGATTTTCCGATTTTTCGCTCATGGTGTTCGACCTCCACCGAAGCGAAGCGACTCGTAGACCAACTCAGGAGGGCATCCAGCGACACTCCGGGGCCAACATCTTCACTAAAACTTTCCCGTAGTCGTGATCTGAACACTCGAAAGGAAGAGATGTTGATCGCATTGCTGAATCCAAGTGCCCTATGCATCATCCGTTTTGCCGCGACAGATGCGAACGAACGCCAGAACGGTTGCCTAATCGTTCTGGGTACGCCGTATACGACGTCTACATCATCAGTAAGAGTTTTGAGAAGATGAGCAACTTCTTCCGGTGGATTCTGTAGATCGTCATCGAGCGTCGCAATGATTGAATGTCTGGCCTCATGTACCCCAGCCAAGAGTGCAGCATGCTGGCCCACATTCTTGCTGAGGCGTATTGCCACGACCGTTCGATTCGAATTAGCGAGTTCATGGAGTACCGCCCATGTTTCATCTGTGTTTCCGTCATCAACAATGATTATCTCGGATTCCGGTGTCCACCATGATGCGTGGGCAATTGAGTCGACGAGAATAGGCAGAGTTCGAGCGGATCGGTAGGTCGGAATGATTACAGAGATACCGTTGCGCACAACCAAAGTGTAGGTGAAATCGGTCAACGAATTTCTCCAACCTACACTCGTTTAGGTGTTTATTGACTACACGTCAAATTGCGAAGTTCGTGTGGAGCCCTCCGAATCTGAGACTTCACGATTTGGGCTCTCTGTTGGACGCTTGCTAGTTCCACTGGGCTGCGGTCTCTCAGACCAAGAACTTGCTCAGATGTGCGCCTCGTCGCGAGCAGAGCTAATCATTGTGCGGGCTTCAACGTCTCGTCTTGAACTAGCTAGTGCTTTGCGTTCTGTAGAAGGTAGACAAGTGATCCATGCTGACGTATTGGAGTACTTTTCTTGGGACCTGCTGAAGCTCAGGGTCTTCAATATGAAGTCGGGGCGATTTGATATTTCTCAAACGTCGAACTATCCGAAGATTGAAAAACTTGTCAGGGAAGCTTTTACCGACTATCGCAATCACTATTCAGCAAATCCTCGTCTTTCGAGAAGCTCTACGGTTGAAGGATATTTGGAATGGGCTGAAAAATTGATGGAGAGCGATAACTGTCGAACGTATATCGCGACTGAGCCCAGCATTGGCAGTGCTGCTGGTTTTGTACTCACCCACCTCTTTAGTAAACACCAAACAGCCGAAGTTCTCTTAAATGCCGTAGCAAGTGAATTTCGCAGGATGGGTGTCTTTAGTGATTGTATGGTTGGCGCGGCCAAGACCATGCAGGAGTTTGACCACGTAAATCGGATAGTGATTTCGACGCAGTCCACGAATACCGTTGCACTTAATTCGTGGCGCTCACTCGGACTTGAGCCTTGGTTCTCAATCAACACTTTTCATGTGATGCGCGATGGCATCTAGTAATTCGTTAATTGCGAGTGGATTCCTTGCGCAACTCCGCATACCGCGGTTTCACGACGGTGTTGATGATCTTCAGGCGTTCCTCGAAGTGAGCAAAGGCGCTCTTGACCGAGTTGACCGTGATCCACTGGAAATCGTCCAACGTCCAACCGAAGGCATCGGCACATTGGGTGAACTCGCGTGTCATTGACGTGTTGCTCATCAGGCGATTGTCGGTGTTCAGCGTTACTCGAAAGCGCAGTCGGCGCAACATGCCAATGGGGTGTTCCGCAATCGACTTGCAGACTCCGGTGTTGACGTTGGAGGTGGGGCAGAGCTCGAGTGGAATACGACGATCGCGCACGAATTCGGCAAGGCGACCAAGTTGCTCGTGGCCCGGTTCACCCGTGATGTCGTCCACGATGCGAACACCGTGACCAAGACGCTCAGCGCCGCAGAATTGCAGTGCCTCCCAGATGGACGGCAGGCCGAATGCTTCACCAGCGTGGATGGTGGAGTGGAAGTTCTCACGCTGCACCAACTGGAATGCATCGAGGTGTCGCGTCGGTGGGTGTCCTGCTTCGGCGCCGGCGATGTCGAAGCCCACCACGCCTTCGTCACGGAATTTGACGGCGAGTTGTGCGATTTCCGAACTACGTGCCGCAGTGCGCATTGCACAGAGGATGGTGTAGATCGTCAGGTTGGTTCCCGCGGCACCTCGACGGAAACCGGCCAACACGGCGCGAACGACTTCATCAAGTGAAAGACCGGCTTCGGTATTCAGCTCGGGTGCGAACCGAACCTCGGCATACACCACGTTGTCGGCAGCAAGATCCTGAGCACACTCATAGGCCACGCGTTCGATTGCATCGCGGTGTTGCATGACCCCAACCGTGTGAGCGAACGTTTCGAGATACAACACCAAATCGTTGCGCTTGGCGCCGCGATGAAACCACTTTTGTAGATCTATGACATCGGTTGTTGGCAAGTTCTTGTAGCCGTACTCGTGGGCAAGCTCAATGACGGTCTCGGGTCGTAACCCACCGTCGAGATGGTCGTGCAGCAGAGCCTTTGGGGCACGAGCCAACAGTTCGTGCAAGTTGCTCGTAGGCGCCGACATAACTGAATTCTACGGACGCCGTTTCGTCTAATGTCGCTCCCGTGACGAAAGTCAGGCTTGTATGAACTCCCCATCGAGGCACCTATGAACCATTCACGGCTTTCGCGCCGACTCGCATCGATGACGCTGGAGGAAAAGTGCCGACTGTTGAGCGGTGCCTCATCGTGGCGGACCAACTCGATTCCGCGCTTGGGAATTCCGGCCATCAAGATGTCGGATGGCCCGAACGGTGTACGTGGCGAATCGCACGGAACCACTCGGACACCTGGAGTGAACATTCCTACTTCCATCGTGGTGGGGGCGTCGTGGGACGTGAATATCGCGCATCAACTTGGGGTGTTGCTGGGTCGCGAAGCACGCCGAAAGGCGGTCCACGTTGTGTTGGCACCGACGGTCAATCTGCATCGAACCCCAATCGGTGGTCGAACGTTCGAATGTCTCAGCGAAGATCCGGAACTCTCCGCTCGGCTGGCGTCTGCAATCGTTCGCGGGGTGCAGTCGCAGGAAGTTGCGGTAACCGTCAAGCATTTTGCGGCGAACGACACCGAAGTGGAACGTATGACCGTGGATGCTCAGGTGGACGACACGACGTTGCGCGAGTTCTATTTACGTCCATTCGAGGCAACCGTTATCGATGCTGGTGCTTGGGGCGTGATGAGCAGTTACAACAAGGTGAACGGCCATCACGCAGCCAACAACCACGAACTCCTGCATGAGATCTTGCGGGTGGATTGGGGTTTCGACGGCTTCGTGGTGTCGGACTGGTTCGGTGCACACCACACGGTGGAGTCACTGCGCGCAGGGTTGGACATTCCGATGCCAGGTCCGTCCACCATCTACGGCAAGAAGCTGATCAAGGCCGCAGAGCAAGGTTTGGTGAGCGAAGCCGAAATCAACGCGCGCGTCGAGACGGTGCTGCGACTGATCGAACGCACGCGCGCAGATGACTTCCCGGCCTCATCCAACGAAACCACGATCGACGATGAACACGAGCGCGAGCTGGTTCGTGACGCCGCCGTTGCTGGCACGGTGTTGGTGAGAAACGAGCTGTGCGGCAACTCTCACCGCGCGCTTCCGCTCGTGCCCGGCAGCGTGAAATCCATTGCCGTGGTGGGACCGAATGCAAAGGTGACCCGCACGCAAGGTGGTGGATCATCAAGTTTGCAGGCGATACGTACCAGCAGCATCCTCGATGGGCTTCGCGCTCGTTACGGAAGTGGTGTGGTGTCGTGGCGCCGTGGCACCTCCATCGACAAGCTCGCACCGATCGTCGAAGCGGCACAGATGCGCACACCTGATGGTGCCCCCGGATGGCGCGTGGATTACTACGACCGAGACGAAGTGAGCAACACTCCACGTCACACCACCGTCGCCGATCGTTCGGTATTGACGTTCTTCGGAGCAGCGCCACAGGGAGTGGATCCCTTCGACTTCACCGTGGTGTTGACGGGGGAGTTCCTACCCGAAGTGGACGGCACACACGATGTGTCATTGGTGATCACGGGCATGGGAACCCTCAGCGTCAATGGTGAAGTGGTGGTGGACGACCCGCTTGGCCAACTTCCGCGAAGTCGCGAATACTTCGGATTCGGAAGCGAAGAACAAGTCCACGGGATTCCGATGAAAAAGGGAGTGCCGGTGCGATTCGAGGCCCGGATGCGCACTCGTGCTGGTTTCAGCGCAGTACGCATCGGCATCGCCGCACCATTCGACGCCAACGAATTGCATGACGCCGTGGCACTTGCCGCCAGTGCTGATGCCGCAATCGTCGTTGTGGGAACCAACGAAGAGTGGGAAACCGAGGGTCATGACCGCGACAGCATCTCGCTCCCGGGACAACAAGATGAACTGGTTCGGCAAGTTTCCGCAGCAAATTCTCAAACCATCGTGGTGGTGAACGCGGGTGCACCAGTAGCGATGCCATGGTTGAATGACGTACAAGCGGTGCTCATCGGCTTCTTTGGCGGAATGGAGATGGGGAATGCCGTTGCGCGAATCGTCGCGGGCGATGCCGATCCGGGTGGTCGTATGCCCGTGGTGTATCCAAAGCGACTGGAGGATTCGCCTGCGATGCGTGATTACGCACCAGTTGACGGGATGCAGCGGTACACCGAGGGCGAATGGTACGGCTGGCGCGGCCAGGTGCGCAACGGTGTGGAGCCGTTGATTCCTTTCGGGTTCGGCTTGAGTTTTGGCGAGGCCGTATGGGGTGCGCCGCGTGTGTCGGTAGACCGGTCGTGGCCACGATGCGAAGTGGTGGTGCCGGTGAGTTGCGTGTCGGCCCGTGCAGCCACGGTGGTAGTGCAGTGCTACGTGCGTCGGGCTGGTGATACGAATCCGCCACGGCTGGCCGGGTGGAGCAAGCACGAGGTGCACTCACGATCCTTCGTGGACATTGCAGTCCAGATTCCGTGGACGGCGTTTCGTCGTTGGAACCCTGCGCGACGTGCCTGGACGGTTGAGGGTGGCAAGTGGGAAATTCTCGTGGCGACTTCCAGCACCGACGTGCGCACGATTCTCACCGTCGAGCTAGACGAATCCGAATCGGCCCCTTCGCGCGGCTCGGATCAACCACCTTCCCGCCTTGGGTGATCTGCACCTTTCCCTGCGCCACGAGTCGACGGGCGGCCATGCGCGCGGGTTCCATCAACGACTGCCACGATTCTCCGCTTACCTGACGCGCTGCTTCCGAAGGACAAATTGACGCATTACGCGCACGAGCGTCGAGCAACGAGATGATTGCATCTTCAAGCGCAGTGTCGGTTGCGGTAACTCTTGCGCGACGACACTGATCAGAGCAGTATTTGACTTGCTCCCAATTCTTTGCCCACTTGGCACGCCACTGCATGGTGCGCCCACACCGCACACACACCTT
>SXPV01000071.1 GCA_005793215.1 Actinomycetota bacterium | reverse complement strand
TACATCCACCCCACCTGCGGCTTGTTCGGAGTATCCGCCCTTCAGCAGCGCGGGGATACCGCACGCAAACTCGATGTTCTCCAAGCCACGTGCCAACTCGCCCATTGCATCCGCTGGAACCTTGCCGTGCTCGAGCGAAACGATGTTGGCGATTTCCTTGCGGTTGGCATCCACCAACTCGCGCATACGGAACATGATCTCTGCGCGGCGTGACAACGATGTGGATCGCCACGCCGGGAACGCCGCCTTGGATGCCGCGACCACTGCGTCGAGTTCGGCAACGCTGGCGAAGTCCACCGCCGCTTGCTGCTCACCCGTGGCGGGGTTGAACACCACACCAGATTTTCCGGAGGTGCCGAGCACCACCTTGTTGTTGACCCAATGACCGATGCGATTCACGTACTGCTCCTTTGACTTCGTTGACCCGATTGGTTTAGTGCAGGTACTGGCTCAAGCCTCGCTTGATGTACTTGCCGTGACCCTTGCGACCGTGGAACTTGTCGTTCTCGATAACGACCATTCCTCGTGACAACACGGTGTCGACCTTTCCGTCGATTTCGGTGCCTTCCCACGACGAGTGGTCCATGTTCATGTGGTGCTTGTCGTTGATACCGATCTTGGTCTTCTTGTTTGGATCCCACACCAAGATGTCTGCATCCGACCCAGGGGCGATGATGCCCTTTTGCGGATACATACCGAACATTCGCGCCGGTGTGGTGGAGCAGGTTTCCACCCAACGCTCGAGCGAGATCTCCCCGAGCACCACACCTTGATAGATCAACTCCATGCGGTGCTCCACACCGCCCATGCCGTTGGGGATCTTGGAGAAGTTGCCGAGACCCAGTTCCTTCTGGTCCTTCATGCAGAACGGGCAATGGTCGGTGGACACGATTGCCAACTCGTTCATCCGCAAACCTTTCCAGAGATCGGCGTGGTGATCGTGATGATCATGCTTCGAGCGAATCGGGGGTGAGCACACGAACTTGGCACCTTCGAATCCGGGGCGGGCCAGGTGGTCTTCCAACGTCATGTAGAGGTATTGCGGGCACGTCTCGGCAAACACGTTGAGGCCCTCGTGTTGCGCTGCCGCAACTTCGTTGAGTGCATCCGACGCCGACATGTGCACGATGTACAACGGCACGTTGCCGGCCACTTTGGAGAGCACGATGGCGCGGTGCGTTGCTTCACCTTCGAGCAAGCTCGGGCGTGAATAGGAGTGGTACTTGGGATCGGTTTCGCCGCGCGCCAGATACTGCTGAACGAGTACGTCGATGGCGATGCCATTTTCGGCATGCATCATGATCATCGCGCCGTTCTCCGCGGCCGTCTGCATCGCGCGAAGAATCTGGCCGTCGTCGCTGTAGAACACACCCGGGTAGGCCATGAACAACTTGAAGCTGGTGACGCCCTCGTGGTCGACCAGATACGTCATGTCCTTCAGGGCCTGGTCATCGATGCCACCAATGATTTGATGGAACGCGTAGTCCACGGCGCAATTGCCACCGGCCTTGCGGTGCCATTCCGCCAAGCCCAACTGCACGTTCTCGTTGTAGCGCTGCAGCGCCATGTCCACGATGGTGGTCACACCACCCCATGCAGCTGCAATGGTTCCGGTTTCGAAGGTGTCAACTGCTGCGGTTCCACCGAACGGCAACTCCATGTGCGTGTGCACATCGATGCCGCCAGGCACCACGTACTTACCCTTGGCATCGATCACCTTGTCGGCAGTAACGCCCATGGCGTCGGCCTGACCACGTGCGTACAACGCGACGATGATCTCACCGTCGATCAATACGTCTTGTTCGTGACGCCCCGTGGGGCTGATGACGGTGCCGTTCTTGATGAGCGTGCGGGCCATGTTGATGTCTCCTTATCGTCGAACGAGTTCCGGGTAGGCGTCGGGCCGACGATCGCGGTAGAACGCCCAGCGGTCGCGCACCATCTTGATCTTGTCCATATCCAAGTCACGAACGATGAGTTCCGGCTTGTACGGGTCGCCAACTTCACCCACGAATTTGCCTTCGGGGTCGACGAAGTAACTCTGGCCATAGAAGTCGTCGTCGCCGTACTCACTCTCGATGCCGACGCGATTGATCGCACCGACGTAGTACATGTTGGCAACGGCCGACGCTGGCTGCTCGAGACGCCAGATGTATTCCGACAATCCACGGCTGGTTGCCGACGGATTGAACACGATCTCTGCACCATTGAGTCCGAGTGCTCGCCAACCTTCTGGGAAGTGTCGGTCGTAACAGATGTACACGCCAACTTTGCCGACGGCAGTTTCGAAGACGGGATAGCCATCGGTGCCTGGCGTGAAGTAAAACTTCTCCCAGAAACCCTTCACTTGCGGGATGTGCTGTTTGCGGTACTTGCCCAGATAGCGGCCGTCGGCGTCGATCACCGCGGCGGTGTTGTAATACAAGCCCGGCTGCACGACTTCGTACATCGGAAGCACCAGGACCATTCCCAACTCCTTGGCGAGGCTCTGGAAGCGCTTCGTGGTGGGGCCATCGGGGATGTACTCGGTGTAGTCGTAGTACTTGGCGTCCTGTACTTGGCAGAAGTACGGGCCGTAGAACAACTCCTGGAAGCACATGATCTGGGCACCCTGCTTGGCTGCGTCGCGGGCGGCAACCTCGTGCTTGTCGATCATCTTGTCCTTGCTGCCTGGCCAATCGGTCTGCAACAGCGCTGCTTTGACTATGCGGCTCATGCCGTATTCCCCCTATCGCTTGTCAACCCTCCAAGGTAGTGGCGCATCAACACGCACCGCACTTCGCTGGTGGCTCCACACCTCGGTAATGCATGGCACCAGAAGTCCCGCCTCGCCGACACATCACTCCTCTTACTACCGTTGCGGACATGGTCCAATCCACTCGCCCACCATTCGGTGGATCAATCGGGAAGACCTTCGACGACTCCACTCCATGGTGGCCCGACCTCCCGTCGGCCCAGCCAGGATCACCCAACATCGTCGTGGTGTTGCTCGATGATGTGGGCTTTGCCCAGTTCGGTTGCTACGGCAGCGACATTGCGACTCCGACGTTTGATGCGTTGGCCGCCGGCGGCCTTCGATACAGCAACTTCCACACCACTGCGTTGTGCTCACCGACTCGCGCTGCACTGCTGACTGGACGCAACCACCACTCCAACGGAATGGGTCGCATCGCAAACATCACGTCCGGATTTCCCGGATACAACGCCGAGATGTCGCACGAGGATGGAATGATCTCGGAAATTCTCGTGCGAAACGGATACTCCACCTTCGCCGTGGGCAAGTGGCATCTCACACCACCGCACGAGCAGCAAATGGGAGCACCGCGTGGTCGCTGGCCGTTGGGACGCGGCTTCGAGCGCTACTACGGATTCCTCGACGGGGAGACGGATCAGTACTACCCCGACCTCGTGTACGACAACCATCAAGTTGATCCGCCACGATCACCGGAGGAGGGATACCACCTCACCGAGGACATGGCCGACAAAGCAGTGCTCTTCATCAACGACGCGCGCGCGGCGAATCCCAACAAACCCTTCTTCCTCTGGTTTGCACCGGGGGCCTGTCACTCTCCTCATCAGGCGCCGAAGGAATTCATCGATGCCTACGGCGGACAATTCGACAAGGGTTGGGACGCGTGGCGCGAAGACGTATTCGCACGCCAGCTCGCGGCCGGACTCATGCCGGAAGGTACGCAGTTAAGCGATCGTCCACATTGGATTCCGGCGTGGGATTCGCTCAATGCGGACGAGCGTCGCCTGTACTCACGAATGATGGAGGTGTTCGCTGGTTTCCTGACCCATACCGATGCCCAAGTAGGACGCATCGTCGACCATGTGAAGTCACTCGGTGAATTCGACAACACCATCTTCGTCATCATGAGCGACAACGGCGCATCCGCGGAGGGTGGACCGAAGGGTTCCTACAACGAAGTGTTCTTCTTCAACTTCATTCCCGAGAGTCTCGAAGAAAACTTGAAGCGAATCGATTTGCTCGGTACGCCAGACGCACACAACCACTACCCGTGGGGCTGGGCATGGGCGGGAAACACACCCTTCAAGCGCTGGAAACGCGAAACCCACGAGGGCGGTGTCACGGATCCACTCATCGTGCATTGGCCGAAGGGAATCTCAGCACGCGGCGAAGTGCGTCACCAATACACCCACGCCGTGGATCTCATGCCAACTCTCTTGGATGTTCTGAAGATCGCACCACCGCACGAGATTGCGGGTGTCCCGCAGTCTCCGATTGAGGGCGTGAGTTTTGCCCACACGCTTGCAAAGGCCGATGTTCCCTCGAAACACGTCACGCAGTATTTCGAGATGTTCGGTTCGCGTGCGCTGTACCACGACGGTTGGAAGGCCGTGGTGTTTCATCCGATGGCCAATCTTGCCTATGACGGATCCGACCCCAACTTGCCGTTCGACAAGGACGCGTGGGAGTTGTACAACATCGAAAACGATCGATCCGAGTCTCGAAACGTTGCATCCCAACATCCGGAGAAACTGCAAGAGCTCATCGCCCTCTGGTGGCGTGAAGCCGAGGAACACCAGGTGCTGCCCCTCAACAACCAGCCGGGCAGGTTTGGCGACCGTCGGCTTCGACGCGAGCGTTACGAGTACAAGCCGGGCATCGGTGCTTTGCCGCGAGCGGTGGCACCGAACCTGCACAATCGCGGCTTCCGCATCATCGCCGAGGTCGACTCACCGGGCTCGGTGAACGGAACGATTTGTGCACATGGTTCGGCATCTGCCGGATACGCCGTCTACGTGCGCAACAACAGACTGCATTACGAGCACAACTTCGTCGGACTGCACCGCTTTGTTGCCGTCGCCAACGTGGAGGTTCCCGCTGGACAACACCGTCTGGTGGTGAAGTTCACCATGACCGGTCGGTTCAAAGGCAACGTGGAGTTGTACTACGACGACCTGCCCGTTGGCGCCGCGGAAATCCCGATGACCGTACCGTTCACCTACAGCGTCGCTGGCTTTACGGTGGGTTATCTGCGTGGACACTCGGTCATTGCCGACGAGCACGCACCGTTTTCCTTTACTGCTGGTGCCCTCCATCGTGTCATCGTGGAACCGGAAGGTCGAACGTGGCGCGATCCGGCCCGCGAAGATCGCGCAGCCCTCGGTACCCAGTGAACCTGGTGGACGTGCGTCCCAACGTTCTCCTCGTCACGTTGGATCAGTTCCGAGGCGACTGCTTGTCATTTCACGGTCACCCCGTGGTGCGGACTCCGCATCTCGACGCACTTGCGCGGGAGGCGACGGTGCTCTCTCGCCATTACAGCCAGGCAGCACCGTGTTCGCCGGGCAGGGCAAGTCTGTACACCGGCATGTACCTCATGAATCACCGTGTGTGCTTCAACGGCTCTCCACTCGACCACTCGTTCGACAACGTGGCGCGAGTCGCGCGACGACACGGCTACGCACCAGCACTGTTCGGATACACCGATCAAGGCGTTGATCCGCGAGTTACCGAGAGCGCCGCAGATCCTCGGCTCTCTACGTATCAAGGAGTCCTGCCGGGTTTCGATTGGCTGCTCGACTTGAGCGAGCCGTACACACCATGGCTCGCTCATTTGCGCGATCACGGTCACACGATTGCCGACCACATCACCGCGCTGACTTCCGAGCCTGACCGCGACGAGTCTCTCAGCATCAGCTCGTTTCTCACCGACCACTTTCTGACCTGGCTCGAGTCGCGCCCGGCCTCCGCAACCAACACGAATGGTCACCACGCCGACGCACCGTGGTTCGCACATCTGTCGTACCTGCGTCCGCACCCGCCGTATGCGGCAGCTGGTAAGTGGTCACAGGAGTACGACCCAGCAAAGGTCGATCTTCCCATTGCGCCGAGCGACGATCGCCACGGCTTCCATGAGGCCGTCATGCAACTTCCCGATACGAGGGCGCCAAGAACCGAAGCAGGAATGCGTCGAATGCGAGCGCAGTACTACGGAATGATCGGTGAAGTGGACTCTCAACTCGGACGGATTTTTTCCGTACTTCGCAACCGAGGCGATTGGGAGAACACCATCGTGGTGATCACCGCCGACCATGGGGAGCAACTCGGCGACCATGGTCTACGCGAGAAGGTCGGGTTCTTCGAGCAGAGCTACCACATCGTCGGAATGGTCCGCGCACCACAATTCAACGCAGGCCACGGACGCGTCGTTGATGCATTCACCGAGAACGTCGACATTCTTCCCACCTTGTGCGACTTGATTGGCGCGCCAGTTCCCTCCCAATGCGATGGTCGGTCGTTGCTGCCGTGGCTGAATGGCAGCACTCCTACCGACTGGCGCGATGCAGCAACATGGGAATACGACTGGCGACAGTTGTACATCACCGATCAACCTGACGGTTCGGCAGTCAATTGGCCGCACGATCGTCGACTCGAACGCCAACATCTGTGCGTACAACGCGACCACTCCAGTGCCTACGTGCAATTCGGTAATGGCGATTGGTTGGCGTTCGATCTCGCCACCGACCCCACGTGGCGAACCCCAATCCGGAATGCAGAACTGGTGTTGCCGCTCGCTCAACGCATGCTCACGTGGCGTTCACAACATGCACATCGCGAACTGAGCGGATTAAGACTCGAGGCTGGAGGTATCGGTAGATGGCCCGATCGCGTGCCGTGGCGTTCGGTATCGAATTGATACCCCACATCCACCTACTTGCGTCGGGAGTTTCCCGCCAGCACCACCAGAGCCACCGAAAAAACGCCAACCGTGAGGGCATCGTCGAACGCTTCGCTTGCCAACCGCCACAACACCACCGCCATCAGGGCGATCGAACCACTCGACACCCCACGCAGAAATGCCGCAAACGCTGTCGATCGTTGCGACAATGCCACGATGCGATCCACCAATCCGGCGAACACGAACGACGGACCGAAAATGCCGAGTGTCGCCACCAGTGCGCCAGCCACACCGCTGATGTGCCATCCGACGAACGTCGCCGTGGTGAATACCGGCCCTGGCGTGAACTGTCCGACCGAGATGGCATCGAGCAACACTTCCGATGTGATCCAATCACGCGCAACCACCTCACTGTCCAGGAACACCAACAACACGTAGCCACTGCCGTAGATCACCGAACCAATCTGAAGGAACACCAAAAAGAGCTTCATGAGTGATGGTGTGACGAGTGAAGTAGCCGGGATCACCAGCAGCGATCCAACTCCACGCGATGGCACGCGCAACATCACGGAGGCGATTCCGACAAGTAACAACACCAGCAACTCGGGAAGTCCGAGCGCCGCACCAACGAGTGTTGCAACCACGATTGTCGCGTCGCGAACATCTCGAACTGCGGTGGAGCGCAAGGACCACAGTGCATGAAGCACGATTGCTACGACGATCGGCACTATCCAACGGCGCATGTCTGCAATGAGGTCGCTCGTGAGGAGGTCTTCGTAGAGAAACGAAAGTGCACACACGATGATGAATGCCGGTGCGATGAAAGCGATGCCTCCCACCATCAATCCACGCCATCCAGCACGGCGCGCACCCAACGACATGGCCATCTCGGTGGAATTCGGGCCGGGCACCAAAGCACATGCCCCCACCATCCGCGTGAATTCATCGTCACTTACCCAGGCGCGTTGATCCACCACGCGACGACGCATCATGGCGATATGCGCAGCTGGTCCACCGACGCCGACGATGCCGAGCCAGGCGAAGAATCGTGCAAGTTCGACCATGCGCTTGCGCCGACTTTCCGGCACGCGCTCGGAACGTCCGTCAGCTTGTGGACCAGACGACATGTTCGGCAAGGCTAGGGGTATGACCTATCGCTGGGGTATCGCTGGAACAGGTCGCATTGCGAGCGACTTTGTCGACGGGCTTCGACAACTGCCCGACGCCGAGGTTGTTGCAGTCTGCTCGCGTAGTGCCGACACCGCCCAGAAGTTCGCGACACATCGAAACATCCCGACCGCCCATTCCAGTTACGAAGCGCTGGCCTCGGACCCGAACGTGGACATCGTGTATGTCGCTACACCAAACTCGCGACACCGAAGCGACTCGGAGATGTTCTTGCATGCCAGCAAGCATGTGCTGTGTGAAAAACCCTTCGCGCTGAATGCCGTCCAAGCGGCAGCGATGATTGCCACGGCCCAATCCGAACGGCGGTTCATCATGGAGGCAATCTGGAGTCGCTTCCTTCCCGTCTACGTTGCACTCGGTGAAGTCCTGGCAACGCAGCCACTCGGACGAATCTCGCATGTTGCCGCCGACTTCGGCTTCGTCGCGCCTACCCAGCGCGCACATCGTCTCAACGACCCGGCACTCGGCGGTGGCGCGTTGCTCGACCTCGGTATCTATTGTCTACATTTTGCGCGGTTCGTGCTCGGCGGCCACGACTCCGTTGTCGCCCACGGCGAGTTGAACGATCAGGGGGTCGACGTCGATGCCACCTACACACTCACCTACAGGTCCGGTGCAACGGCAACACTGCGCAGTACCACCAAGCACGCCACCCCCTGCACCGCCACCATCACGGGTGAACGTGGAGTCATTCATGTGGAGTCGCGTATGCACAATCCCCCAGGATTTCGCGTGCAGCTTCATGGCGAAGCCGAGCGTTACCACCGGCACGACGAAGTAGGCCAGGGACTTCGCCATCAAGTACACGAAGTTCATCGATGCATCGACAACGGCTTCATCGAAAGCCCGCGTCTGACGCACTCCGAAACACTTGCCTACGCTCAAAGCATGGACGACATCAGGCGTCAACTCGGTGTGCGATACGCAGTCGACGAAATCGCATGACATCTACGGCTACTCTCACACCATGACGCCTGCTGGCCGCTTGCAATGACTTCTGGCGCTCACTCACGCTTCGGCATGGTGGCCAGCGCCGATGGTGCCGCAACCCAAGCGGGTGCACATGTTCTTGCACTCGGCGGAAACGCAGCCGACGCCGCGATTGCCACGTGCGCAGCTATGGCCGTTGTTGCACCACATTTGTGTGGACTCGGCGGCGATCTCTTCGCACTCGTACATGTGAATGGCAAGGTGCATGCACTCGATGCTGCAGGCCGGGCAGGTTCGGGCGTCAGCGCAGCACAACTCCGAAGCGAGGGACACCGCGAGATGCCGTTTCACGGCGACCTACGCACTGCGACGGTGCCCGGCGCAGTGGCTGGATTGGTGGCGCTACACGAACGATTCGGCACGCTCCCCCTCGCCACGGTGTTTGCGCCGGCAATTCGTCTCGCCGAAGAGGGGTTTGCTGCCTCACCGCTTCTCGTTGGGTCACTGTCGTTGATGAAGCAACAATTTGCCCAGAACTTTTCTCACCTCAAGCAGCAGGCAACGAGTGCTGGTGTCAGCGTGCGTCGTGAAGGAGTCGGTCGAACCTTGCGCGCGATTGCGACGGGCGGCACGGCGGCGTTCTACCTCGGCGAGTTTGGCGAGGGCCTGCTGGCTCTCGGCAACGGCGTGTATTCGCGCAGCGACCTGGAATCTGCGAACGCGGACTGGGTGACTCCTCTTTCTCTGTCGGTTTACGGTCATCGAGTGTGGTCGATCGCCGCACCGTCGCAGGGATATCTATTTCTTGCCGCACTTGGAGCCAGCGAAGTGTTGGATCTTCCCGACGATCCCGACGATCCGCAGTGGGCGCATCTCCTCATCGAAGCCACCACCGCAGTAAGCCATGACCGTCCAGCAATGCTGCATGATCGTGCAGATCTTGCAGCATTGCTTCCCGAGCTGATTGACCGTGTCGCCCTGGTGGATCCATCGCTGGCATCCGTTCGACCAACCCCGGGCAACGACGGCGATACGACGTATTTATGTACTGCAGATCGCAACGGCATGGGTGTGTCGCTCATCAATTCCAATGCGTCGGGATTCGGCTCGCTGATGGTCGAACCCAACACCGGAATCAATCTGCACAATCGTGGTCTTGGCTTCAACCTCACGCCGGGGCATCCCGCAGAAGTTGCTCCGGGACGCAAACCCCCGCACACCCTGTGCCCCGCGCTCATCACGCGTTCCGACGGGTCGTTGCATTCGGTGCTCGGCACCATGGGGGGCGACGCTCAGCCTCAAATCATGTTGCAAGTCATCACGCGATTGTTGCGCCACCAACAGTCCCAGTTTCCGTGGCAAGTAGTCGACGCCGGGCGTTTCGCTCTACGCGGACCGATCACAGGATTCGACTCGTGGACTTCGGGTCGCCCACCCACCGTGCAAGTGGAAGGACATGCACCCGACACGTGGGCGGCTGGGCTGGCCGATCGCGGTCATGCGGTCGAACGTCGTCCGAGATTTGATTCGGGCTTTGGCCATGCGCATTGCATCGTCGTACGCGACGACGGGGCGTTGGCCGGCGGCGCCGATAGTCGTAGCATCGTCGGGTCATGCGCGGGGTTGTAGACGACACCACACCAGGTAACGAATGGTGGCGAAATGCCGTCATTTATCAGTTGTACATTCGCTCGTTTTCTGACAGCAACGGTGACGGTGCGGGAGACTTGCAAGGAATCCTCGACCGCCTCGACTATCTCGAGCAACTCGGTGTCGACGGTGTCTGGCTCAATCCGTGTTATCCATCGCCACAGCACGACCACGGCTACGACGTGTCGAACTACTTCGACATCGAACCTGCTTACGGGTCACTGGCGGTCTTCAACGAGTTCGTGAAGCAGGCGAATTCACGAGGAATTCGAGTGATGATGGATGTCGTTCCCAACCATTGCAGCAGCGAACACGCGTGGTTCAGGGAGGCATTGGCCGCAGGGCCGGGAAGTGCTGCGCGCGAGCGTTTCTACTTTGCTGATGGCAAAGGCGACGACGGAAGCGAGCCTCCAAACGACTGGAAATCCGTCTTTTGTGGCAGCGCGTGGACGCGCATCAGCGAGCCGGACGGATCCCCGGGACAGTGGTACCTCCACACGTTCGACTCGCATCAGCCCGACCTTCGCGCCAATCATCCCGACGTGGTTGCCCACTTTCAAGACATGTTTCGTTTCTGGTTCGATCGTGGTGTCGATGGTTTCCGGGTCGACGCCATCATCGTCATGGGGAAAGAGCCAGGACTCCCCGATGCCACTCCCGCACCCAACGGCACGCCACCGGACGACACGTGGCGTTTCAATACGCATACCATCAACCACCCATCGCTGTTTCCCATCGTGACCCAATGGCGAAAAGTCTTCGATGACTATCAGCGTGAGCACTCGCGTGTCTTGGTGTCGGTGTCCGAGGCATACACGCCGCGCACACCAGGGAACTTGTTGCGATACGTCGGGAACGACTCCTTCCACCAATCGTTCACATTCGACTTGCTTCTCGAGCCATGGAACGCGTCAGCCATGGAACATGCCATTCGCTCCAATTACGACACGTTGCGTCGCGCGGGACAGTCGTACACGTGGACTCTCAACAACCACGACACGCATCGGGTGGTTACACGCTTTGGACGTGTCGACGCTCACGAGTTCTACAGCGGAAACAATCTTCTCAATTCATCGGCACCCATCGACTTGCAACTTGGAGAAGACCGTGCGCGTGCTGCACTCATGATGATGCTCGCACTCCCCGGCTGTACGTACCTCTACATGGGGGAGGAACTCGGACTTCCGGAAGTCCTTGATCTTCCGAATGATCGCCGGCAAGATCCACTGTTCCGTCGCTCGGGTGGCCAACAACTTGGTCGGGACGGCTGTCGTGTGCCAATGCCGTGGACTCAATCTCCCATCAATTCATTTGGTTTCGGTAACAACGATGTTCCATCTTGGCTGCCCCAGCCCCCTGAGTGGGGCAACTATGCCGTCAATCACCAAGACCAGGATCCCAACTCCATGTTGAACTTGTATCGTGCAGCACTTCGACTTCGTTCGCTTTTCGTGGCGGCGGGCGATCACATGGAAATCTCGCGACACCACGACGTGTTGTTCCTCCATCGCGGGTCCACGCTCGCTGTCGTGAACTTCGGTTCACGAGCCACCGAGCTTCCGACGTCATTCGGGCCAACGGACAGCCCCATGCAGGGTTACTCGATGGTGCTCGCCTCACGCCCAGGAGCATTCTCCTCAATCAGCGCCGCCGTGCCTGCCCCCGATGCCAGCACCTTGGTCCAAAAAACTCCAACAACCACGCCATCCCAAGCACCGAGGAGCCCGGGAACCCTGGCCGAGAACTCGGCTGTTTGGCTTGTTCGTGCGGTTGAGCAACCCCTAACCTAAAGAGCGCGTCAGCCACCGAACCTGCCATCTGGTTGTGACGTACCCATCACCGTGGGTGTACCTAACCAACTACCAAAGGGGAAACATGAAACGTTCACGTAGAGCGTTCGGTGCACTGTTTGCTCTCGCGCTCGTAGCCACCGCATGCGGTGGAAGCAGCGATGAGGCAGCGGACACCGAAGCCACCGAGGAAGAAGCAGTAGAAGAGGCTCCCGCCGGCAAGACGGAAATCACCGTCACCGGTCCAGAGCGCTCCGACGAAGAAGCTGGCGCCCTTCAGGACGCACTCAATGTGTGGGGCGACGCCAATGGCGTAACCGTCACCTACCTGGGTGATGCCGACTGGGAATCCAACATCAATACACAGGTGCAGGCCGGCAACGCGCCTGACATCTCCATCTTTCCGCAACCAGGCAAACTGGCCGACTTCGCGCGCGCTGGCTACCTCGTCCCGCTCACCGACGAAGTGAATGCTTCGATCGAGTGGTCGGATGCATGGAAGCAGTTCGGATTGGTCGATGGTCAGCAGTATGGCGTACCAATGAAGAGTGACCTCAAGTCCCTTGTCTGGTACCAGCCATCGCGATTTGCTGAAGCTGGCTACGAAGTACCGACCACCTTCGGTGAGTTCACCGCATTGGTCGACAAGATGGCTGCCGACGGCGGACCAAAGCCGCTGTGCGTCGGCATCGAGTCCGGTACTGCAACTGGCTGGACCTACACCGACTGGGTGGAGGAGATGGTGCTGCGTCAGCACGGCGCTGAGGTGTATGACCAGTGGGTCACACACGAAATCCCATTCAACGACCCACGAATCGTGGAGTCGATGCAGTCAGTGCTCGACCTGTGGACCGAAGACAATGTGTACGCCTCCGGCGGCACCATCGCGGCCACTGCGTTCCAGGACAACGGACAACCACTCGTGGATGGCGATTGCTACATGCACCGCCAGGCCTCGTTCTACTCCGCCTTCATTCCTGCTGGCACCGTGTTTGGTGACGGCCCGGGCGAAGTGAACGTGTTCTACTTCCCCGACATCAACGGTGACAAGCCCGTGCTTGGTGCTGGTGTGTTGGCCGCTGCGTTCAACGACGATCCAAACGTGATGAAGCTCATGTCGTACCTGGGTTCGGCTCAGTACGCAATGGAGCGCCAGAAGGCCCAAGCCACCCGCAAGGGCGGCAACGGTGCGTTGTCGGGATTCCTCTCGGCGGCTATCGGTCAGGATCCGTCGGTGTACACCCCACTCGAACAGTCGTTCCTCAAGATCCTTGAGACTGCTGCGATCGTGCGATTCGACGCTTCAGACCTCATGCCGGCCGATGTCGGTGCAGGAACGTTCTGGACGGACGGAACCTCGGCAGTGAACGGTGATCTCACCGCTCAAGAAGCTGCGGACGCAATTGAAGCGTCCTGGCCCGGCTGAGGAACATAACGACGTAGTCTCCGGACTACGAAGAAATACGTAATAGGTATCGGGGCACCGGCACGCAAGTGTCGGTGCCCCGAACCACAATGGAGGGCTTCACTCGCGTGATGGAAAGTTGACATGAGGGACTTCATCGAACAAATTCTCTCCACCTTCATCACCGTGGCAATCGCCGTAGGCCTAAGTGGCGCACTGTGGGTGCTCGCCAATCAATTCGTCAATCGCCTGCGAGACACCTCGTCTCGTGCCACCTACTTCGCTCGCGCCCTTGCGGGTTTTCTCGTGGCAGGGCTCTTGAGCGGTAACCGCCTCACGCAGTACTCCACCGCGGCATCCGGTGACTCCTTTGTCCAATCCTTTGCCCAGTGGGTGTGGCTGCCGACTGCTACCGCATTCGCCGTCGGCATTTCTAGCTGGGTGGCTGAGCAGCAGAGTCGACTTGCGCAACGAGTGATCGTCAACGTGCTGTTCATCGGAACAGTTGGAGGACTACTCGGAGCACTCCTCGTGGATGCTGCTCAGCCCAAGCCGATAATTGATGAACTGGCACTGAGTGCCGCGATTTCCTCCTTACTCTTCGCCGCAATCGGGGCAGCAATACACCAATCGATACGCAACCTCGTGGTGGTTCGTCTCGCGCTATTGGGCACCAGTGCGGGTCTGGTGCTCGGTGCCTGGGGGTTCGGCGATCTCGGATCGACGTCGAGATATTCGGGCATTGCATTGTGTGCCGTCATTGGCTCTCTCATCGGCACGCGTTGGGCTTTGGTGTCACCAGTCAGTAGTGAGCGCCGCGTCGCCACCGAGCGTCGCGCACGCGCCGCAGTGTTCCTGGCTCCTGCGCTTGGGTTCGTTGCCATCGCATTGGTGATTCCATCACTAAGAACCATCTACTTGTCACTGCTCGATCGGAAAGCGAAGACATTCGTTGGAATCGACAACTACATCTCGATCTTTCGCGATCCAAAAGCTTGGGACATGTCACGTATCGGATCACTATGGACGAGTCGCCTCACGATGGTGGCCGGAGCGTGCTTTTTCCTATTCGTCTTACTGGCCATTCGCAATCGCCGTCGTTCGGGGCACTTCGTGGAGTTCGGTAGCGCAAGCGCTCCGCCACTTGTTCTTGCCATAACGTTCGCCGGATTTGCCGTGTTTTCCACGTTGCGCGGGACGCTGGTCAACAATTTGTGGTGGGTCTTCGTCGTTACGGCACTCTCGACCGGACTCGGCCTACTCATCGCAGTATTGGCCGACGGAGTGCGCTTCGAGCGCACCGCCAAAGCAATCATCTTCATGCCGCTCGCCGTCTCGATGGTTGGCGCATCCGTCATTTTCCGTCTCGTCTACATTTCGCGTGATGCATCCAAACCTCAATCCGGAACGCTCAACGCGCTGTGGGTCGGCCTTGGCAGCCTGAGCACCGGGGATGGCCTCGCCAGATTGTTCCTAGGTGTTCTCGTGCTGGTACCGACGGTCTTGGCTCTGCTCGCTGCGACTCGCTCGATTGTTCGTCGTCAGTGGACAAAAGTCGCACTCCCCGCAGTGATCGTGAGCGGCGGAGTGTGGTTCTCACTGCGATATTGGCAGTTGGTCGGCACGGGACTGGGTGGCCAACGGGTCGGAAAGTCCGGCGAAATTATTGCCGACCCCATCAACTTCTTGCAGGAACCGCCGTTCAACAACTTCTGGCTCATGCTCGTACTCGTATGGACCGAAACGGGCTTTGCCATGGTCATCTTCTCCGCCGCTATTCGGGCGGTGCCGCGCGAACTTACGGAGGCAGCGGCAATCGACGGTGCCGATACTCAACAGATTTTCTGGCGCGTCACCATGCCGCAAATCGGCCCCACCATCGGCGTGGTTGCCACCACCATCATGGTGTTGGTGATGAAGGTGTTCGACATCGTCAAGGTGATGACCAACGGCAATTTCGGCACCGAAGTGCTTTCCAACAACATGTACCGAGAAGCCTTCTACAACTTGGATATTGGCCTCGGCGCTGCGCTCGCCGTTCTCATCTTTGTCTCGGTGCTGCCCATCATGTACATCAACATTCGTCGCATGAATAGGACCACCTGAGATGACCGTCCGACATCAGGAGCGCGAAACAGAAACCGGCCCCATTGCGTGGCTCTACGGTCGCCTTCGTCGGTTGCCCGTAGCCGGGCTCTGGTTCATCGTGGTGGTCTGGAGTCTGCCCACCGTGAGTCTCTTCATCAACTCCTGGCGTTCTCGTGATGATCAGCGTGGAAGTGGCTGGTGGACGGTGCAACCCGATCAGCTCACCCTTGACAATTACCGACAAATATTTGAAACGAACGTCAATACCAATCTCAGCAAGTCGCTTCTCAATTCGATTGCCATCAGCGTTCCTGCAACGATCATTCCCATTGCCATTGCTGCGTTTGCGGCGTACGCCTTTGCCTGGATGAAATTCAAGGGTCGAAAGACGCTCTTCATCGCCACGGTGTCACTCCTGGCGCTGCCCCTACAAGTTGCCCTGATTCCGCTCCTGCAGTTGTACGTAGGTGGCGCTCACTTCACCATTCCTTGGATGGAAAGAACCATCACCCTGTTCCCTGACTTGGACCTGGTGAACACCACGACTGCTGTGTGGCTCACCCACACGGGCTTTGCTCTGCCATTTGCGATCTTCCTCATTCACAACTACATCGCTGGATTGCCGGGCGAAATCTTCGAGTCTGCCCGCGTTGACGGTGCTGATCACTTCACCATCTTCTGGCGGCTGGTCGTACCGTTGTCCATTCCAGTGCTGGCAGCGTTTGCCATCTTCCAATTCCTCTGGACCTGGAACGACTATCTCATCGCCAACACGATGGCGGGAACGAATCCGAATGCTCTCCCCACCACCATCCTCATCGCCAACTTGGCCGGCGACTTCGGCACCAACGAACACTTGCTACCTGCTGCTGCGTTCATTCAGACTGCCGCGCCACTGATCGTGTTCTTTTCGATGCAGCGCTATTTCGTTCGAGGGCTCATCGCCGGTGCCGTAAAGGGCTAGCCGAGAGTCACCGTCACACCACGCTGACGATGGGTTCATCCCACCAAGAGGATGACGAGCTCAGCCCACCGTGTACGTGAACGTTGCAGTGAATCGCTGGTACGTCTCGGTGGCCTTGGCCGTCAACTCCAGTACGCAAATTCCCTTCTTCACGAAACGAATGGTCGTGATGGTTGCACCTTTCGACACGGTGCACACCTTCGAAGGCGAGGTGCCGGACTCCGGTGTTTGTTGAAAGGCTCGACTGGTTATACGAACGATCGACTTGCGATCCGTCACCAGCGCGGAGTTCTTCAGCTGGACACTGCCGCCGACTTGCTGGGCGACGTCGACCTTGGGAAGACCAATCACCCGGGCCTTGATTGCCTGCTTGCCAAGGAACGTCAACGGCACCACCGTATCCAGCGCAACATCCTGCAAACCGAGGTGATCTCGGTGCACGAAGATTGCACAGTCGGTAAATCCACAACTCAGGGTTTCCTTGATCGTGGTTCCATCCGCCTCGTACACCACCACTTTGTCTTTCAATGGAAGCGTCAAGGTGCCGGATGCAGACTGCGAACCTCGCGCACCGAACATGGTTGCCCAGATCATTTCGTCGATTCGCTTCAAACTGCCGTTGCACTTGAGACCGGTTGATTCACGCTGACCAGTGACTGGCTTGTAGCACTGGCGAATGTACACACCTTGGGTGGCGGGAATCCCCGACAATGTCAATGTGATCCGCTCGCCGTCAACGAGCCCGGTCGATTTGCTCGGCGTTACCACGACTGCTGCCGAGACTGGCGATACGGGAACCAACGGAACGACACCGATGAGTGCACCGACGATCAGACCCGGGAAGAACTTCCTATTCATTGCGGCTCCTTTGGTGAGATGCTGTTGTACTTATGAACCAGCGGTGAAACTTATCGGCACGAAAACGTCTTGCGAACGATCATCGCGCCTCGTGTGATCGGCAAACGCAACGATTCCACACCGCTCTTTGGTGCAGTCAATGAGGTTGGTCGAATCATCAGTGGCTCTCACGAGCAAAGGTACGACAAAAGATCCGTCGGCCACGAAGGGAACCGTGAGACCTATGGCATACCCAGGAGGATTCGACGACACCCACTGCGATAGCGGGGATGAGCCATCGACGTTCACGCCGCCGACACATCGTCGCGCGGCGTTCCACTCAGCCTGATTGCACACGAACACGTAGATCCCCTTGGTCACATCAAACCCAAAGCCACGAACAGAGACGATGGAACCCTTGGGATCCAACCCCGTGGTCTGACTTATGGTCAATCGCGGCTTCGGCTTTGCCACTGTCGGCGTCGTGGTGACGGTGGTCGTTGTGGAGGTGGAGCCGACAAGCGGAATCGTGGTGGCGGCGGTCGACGTTGACGCTGCCGCGGACACCGTCGTGGTCGACTCGGCGACCGTCACGGTGGTGGTCGTTGATTCCACGGTTGCCGAGGGAGATGATGTCACGGAAACGTCGTTGTCGTTGGTTCCACACCCCATCAGCACGAGGACCACTGCAGTTGCAGGTAACCAACGTCTCACGGTCGGAGTTCGGCGCCTGCGCCCCGTCCTCATACCCTTGAGGGCGATGTTGCGGCGAACGTTGGTGGTTGGTTCGTTGATCATCATGGCGTTGGTCGGTTGCAGCGACGGCACCCAACAATCGGAGGTCGGCGCACGGTTCATTCTGTCGCAAGATTTCCCGCTTCCCACGATCGAGCCTGAAACTCCCGCACTTCCCACCACGACGACCGGTGCCGACGGAGTTGTGGTGGAGGTCACCGACACGTCACGAATCATCGTTCTCAACGAAGCGATTGCAGAGATTGTCGTCTCGCTTGGCATGAAGGATTCCATCATCGGTCGTGATGCCACCACCACCCTCGCCACGTTGGCTGACGTCACGGAAGTGAGCAATGGACACGACATCAGCGCAGAAAGCGTGCTTGCGCTCCGGCCAAGCGTGGTCATCGGGGACACTCGAACCGGTCCACCCGAGGCATTACAGCAGCTGCGCGGAGCTGGTGTGGCGGTACTCATCGCACCGGAGGTATGGACGTTGTCCGAACTCCCGTCGCGGGTGGAGATGATCTCGAATGCACTCGGCATTCCACAAGCTGGCGAAGATCTCGTGAACCTCACGCAACGAGCCATCGACGATGCACTGAAGAATGTCGGTGCGTACGCGTCCACGCCTCGTGTTGCCTTCCTTTATGTTCGAGGAACTGCATCGGTGTACTTGCTCGGTGGTTCTGGTTCTGGAGCCGACGAACTCGTCGCGGCAACCGGGGCAATTGATGTCGGTGCGCTCAACGGCCTGTCAGCGTTCACTCCTCTCACAGCCGAGGCCATCGTGCAATCCGATCCCGACGTTCTCCTGGTGATGACTCGCGGCTTGGATTCCGTCGGTGGAATCGACGGGCTGCTGGCGCTACCCGGCGTGTCGAGTACCCGAGCCGCAGCTGCACGTGCAGTTATCGCGGTGGATGATGACCTACTACTCTCATTTGGTCCGCGAACCGGTTCGCTCATCGCTCGGTTGGCGGAAATTCTCGACACCTTTAGTAGCGACACATGACCAACGCCCGCCGCACCAGCCTTCCCGCAGTTGCAATCTTCCTGGTGGCACTACTCACGGTCACCACGCTCTTGTCACTGGCAACTGGAGCGTTTCGAATCTCGTTGTCGGATCTCTTCGGCATCATCGGTGATGGCCCTTCTCGCGACACATCGGAAGTCGTTGCACACAACGTGTTCTGGCAGGTTCGACTCCCACGCATCGTGCTCGCCATCATCGTTGGGGCGAGCCTTGCCGTTGCTGGTGTGATCATGCAGGGAATCTTTCGAAATCCTCTGGCCGAACCGGCGACGGTTGGTGTTTCTGCCGGTGCCGCGGTTGGCGCGGTGATCGCCATCATCGTCGGACTCAATCAGTTGCCGCTCGGTGTTCAGTTGGCGGCATTCCTTGGCGGCACTCTCTCCACTGCCTTGGTGTACGTGCTCTCACGCTCGGACGGCAAAACCGAGGTGGTCACACTCATTCTCACCGGAATTGCCATCAATGCATTTGCCGGTGCGGTGATTGGATTCGCCGTATTCGTCGCAGATGACGACGAAATTCGTTCTGTCACGTTCTGGAGCCTTGGCACCCTTGGACTTGCAACATGGAAGGCGGTTGGACTCGTCATTCCACTCGCGTTACTGGGCATGGCGATGAGTGCAAAGTTTGCGCGAGTGCTCGACACACTTGCACTTGGTGATCGACCTGCCACCCATCTCGGTGTGCGAGTGGAGCCGGTTCGACTGCAGGCAATTGCCGTAGTGGGACTACTCGCATCCAGTGCCGTGGCAGCCACGGGAATGATCGCCTTCGTGGGTTTGCTCGTGCCACACATCATGCGAATCGTGCTTGGTCCGCGGCACCAACATCTGTTGTGGACTGCCGCACTGCTCGGTGCAAGTGTCACTCTGCTGGCTGATCTCGCGGCACGCTCCTTGTTGTCACCGGCGGAACTTCCACTGGGCGTGGTGACTGCATTGATTGGCGCACCGTTCTTCCTGTTGCTCTTGCGTAGCACTCGTCGCAGTCAAGGCGGTTGGGCATGACTGCGACACTCAGCGCTTCACATCTCGTGGTGTCGCGCGGTGGCACGACGCTGTTGGAAGATGTGTCGCTCAACGTGAAGTCCGGCGAGTTGCTGGCGGTTCTCGGCCCCAATGGTGCAGGAAAGTCCACCTTGCTTGGTGCAATCGCCGGCGACTTCCCGATCACCGGTGGTTCGGTATCCATCAATGGCCGCGAATTGTCAACCCTGGCACCCCGGGATCTGGCACGGGTGCGCGCCGTGCTACCGCAGCAGATTGCCATTTCGTTCCCATTCACCGTTCGCGAGATCGTGACGATGGGTCGTAGCCCGTGGCTGAACGAGCAAGACGATGAACGAATCACCGCCGCAATGCAACGTATGGAGGTCATGGCGTTGGCTGGGCGTACGTATCAGACGCTGTCCGTCGGTGAACAGGCACGTGTCTCCATGGCGCGAGTACTGGCACAGGACACACCATTGCTGTTCCTCGACGAACCCACTGCGGTGCTCGACATTGGGCAACAAGAACGATTCCTCGCGATTGCGCGATCGCTGGTGGACGAGGGACGCGGTGTCATCGCCGTGTTGCACGATCTCAACGTGGCGATGCGATTTGCCACCGAAGTTGTGGTGTTGCACCAAGGTCGATGTGTGGCAAGCGGCGAACCACGTACGGTGCTCACCGAGGCACTACTTTCCGATGTCTACCACCAGAAGATTCGAGTAACGGCGACCACGGATGGTCGCTCGGTGATTCTCCCCGACCACTCTTAGCCATGTCGGCGCCGCCACGTTCAACCGTGGCTCTGCTCCAGGGACGCCATCCGACGAAACTGCTCCACGACATCGGGGCTCTGGTGCTGCGGATTACGTGATCGGTACACCGTGTCGACATTGACACAGATGCGACCAAACTCACCCCAGGTTCCGTACGCATCAAGCGCAATATCGCGCGCAGCATCGAACGCATCCATTCCGGAGTCCTGTCGTGACGACGCTTCCCGTAAGACATACGACAAGTAGTCCCGAACTTCTGCAACCCCCGTGTTGTCGGTAATCGGCCCGTGCCCAGGCACCACTACATCGGCCCCGAGCGAGGTGATCAGATCGCATGCCGCAATCCAGTTTTCCAATGGCCCCGCCCACACGATCGGAGTGCCGTTGATGAACAAGATGTCGCCGGTGTACACCACTTTCGCATCGGGTACGTGCACGATGACATCGCCGTTGGTGTGAGCCGGTCCCACTTCCATCAGTTCCACCACGCGACCACCAACCTCGATATCGAGACGCCCGTCGAATGTTCGAGTAGGAGGTGTCAGTGTGATCCCCGCAAACTCAAAATCACCGAAGAACGATCTGAAGAGGTCACCAACTTCGCCGGGAGCTGCGTTCAGCGATGCAAGCAACTGAGGAGGAACCTCGCGCATCTCCTGTGCTGCCGAGGTGGACGAGATGATTTCGGCATTGGTAACTCGCTCATTGCCATAGCAGTGGTCGCCGTTGGCATGGGTGTTCACCACGGTGTCGATGGGTGCTGAGCCCGTCAACGGCTTCATCGAGGTGAGCATCGCATCGGTCAGTTTCAAATCGAACAACGTATCCACCAACAACGAGCGACCGTCCCCAACCACCAAGCCGGCATTGCTGTAACCCCAACCACCGTCTGGTTGCAGGTATGCAAAACAGCCTTCGTTCACCTCTTGCACTCCGAGCTGGTAGTTGAACATGGGGCCAGTGTACGCTCGCGACATGTCCGAACTAATGCTCGACTCGCTGCGTCGTCGCCTTCGAGCAATCTTCTCGCTTTACGAAGACGCCACGGCCACCATGGACCTTCACCACGTCAATTACAAGGAACGCGACGATGTATTGCCCATCGCATTCAGCCTGTTCCACATCGTCAACATGATCGATGCCTCACTCATGCTGCTGAACGGCAAGCCTCCGCTCTGGAACGACGATTGGGCAGTGCGGGTTCTTCCGACCATCGGCGACCACGGCAAGCACCGAACGGTGGAAGAAATGGTGCACCAGCAGATTGGCGATTATGACGCTTTCAAGGACTACATGAGTCAAGTGTTCACTCGAGTGGAGAACTGGGCTGCCGAGTTGTCCCCCGATGACGTGTCACGAGTGATCTTCCCCAAGCCGTATCCACCGCAAATTGCCACCACATTTTCGGCACGCGTTGGTGGCGATGTTGGCATCACCGTGCTCGATGGCCTCGAGTGTTGGATCTACCAACATGCATTGCGCCACATGGGCGAGATCGAGTACGCCCGACACCTCACCGGGTTACGGGGCATGACCTCATAGCCCACCGGACCATGCAAGTAAATGGCACTGGGCAGTTACTGCACACTGACGCGGTTCAGCGACAGCATGCTGCACCAGTAAAAGTCGCGGCGCATGCCGCACGCCGGGAAGACCACCGACTGAATTGGTGACCCCGTGTCCACTCGGGCCTTCTCTCGGCCGGTGACGACATCGCGCACCACCACTTGCTCTACACCGCGTTCTGCATCGTGGTGCGCGCTCACGAACTCGCCCGACTCGGGATAGAGCAACATGTGCGAGCCGTGATTCTGCGGGTGCGACCACAATGGAGTCAGCGATTCATCGTCGTAGCGAAATCCAGCCAGAACACCGTTGCCGCTGTCGAAACCAACGACCACTTTGCGTTGTGCGTCAACCAATGGTGGGTTTGCCACTACACCTCCCGGCTCACCGCAAATGTCGGTGAGGAGAACTCGACCCGAGTCCAGCCACACTCGGACCAGATGCAGCGGGGCGGTGGCTGTGCCGACTCCACGTAGCGTGCCGGCAAATTTGTGGGTGGACTCCCCATTGTCCAAGAACCAGGCACAGCCATCGGCAATCACTGCATCCCAACCAAAGGTCTGACCCTCCAAGTTTCGGTACTGCGCCCGAAACGCCTCCTGCTCGAGTGCGGATCCAGTCCATCGCACGCGCCACAACGCCGTAGTTCCGATGACGTACACATCGTCATCGTCGGCGGAGAGCCGTGCTATTGAAGCCTCTGGCAACTCCAACGTAGAGACGATTCGCAGGTTGTCGGGCTCGAGCACGACGAGCTCGGTGGAGTCAAAGGGTTCAGCAACCTCGTTTCCTGGTCGTGATCCAGAAAAGTCCTTGGTCACCAAGTGACCGTCCGGCAACAACACGAAGCTGTTGTACGGACGCAGCCTTGGCAACTCTCGTGAAACCACGGTTTGCAACTGACGATTGAGCCGGTGCGCATGGTTGCCGAATACCACGTAGAGGTCGCCTTTCGGGTGAACTGCAATGCCACCAGGCCACGCGCGACCCCCCGGCAACTTGTCGCTCGTTGCGAGTGTTTCCAGTGTCTCCGGATGTACTTGCTCCACCCATGACACTGCATCGTCACCGCCCGTGTGACAGAGCACGAACAAGTCATCAGGTGATGGCATCACCACCATGGTGACCACCATCATCGTTCGACTCGTTACTTGCAACGTCTCCGTTGCAGCGAGGTTCAGTTGCGCACCCTCCAGCCACTGCTGACGACGCGGTCCACCATCTTCAGCTGTCCAACCATGCACGTCGCGACCCTAGCGACTCTGCGAGTCAGGCTGGAACGAGCACCACCGGGCACGAGGCATGATGAGCCACTTGTTCGGCAACCGAGCCGAGCAAGAGACCCAGGAAACCACCGTGTCCACGTCGGCCTAACACCAACAAGTCGGCACTCTCCCCGGCTGTTAGTAGTGCCGCCGCGGGAGCTCCCCGAACTACACGGCTCGTGACGGACACACCATTCGCATCAACTTTGTCCATGACACCCTTCAGTAAACGAGATGCAGAAGCATTCATATCGTCCGTGCTCGGCAACATTGAGACTCCTAGTGGATCGATGACGGGGGGAAACTCCCACGAGTACACCACATCAACGGTTGCACCGTGGACTTTTGCCTCAGCAAGTGCCCAACGCAGTGCTGCGATTGAGTTCTCCGATCCATCTGTTCCCACTGCAATCTTCTTCATGGCACTCATGACCCCTCCGTCTCTTGAAGCGCTCGTGCGCTCGGTCCCACCGTAGGAACTCCTGGTGCGCGCAGCAAGTGACGGTTGTCCTCGCAATGTTTGATACGCCTGACTTACTCCGATTTTCAATGTCGCGTTCTCACTGCCACTCCAATGCCGGCGTACGGTGGTCCCCGACGTAACAAGTAACCTGAACAACATGCGAAAGTTGTTTCTCGGCGCACTCGCAATGGCGCTGGTTGGTTGCGCTTCAGCACAACCGCTCGCCGTCGACTTGTCGCCGTCGGCCGAGCGCGGCCTGCAGCTGTCCCAGCAATCCGGCTGTGCGTCGTGTCATGGTTCCGACTTCGGTGGCGGAACGGGCCCAACGTGGCAAGGCATCATCGGTCAGTCCGTTGCCTTCAAGGGTGGTGGGTCCGGAGTCGTTGACCGCGAGTACCTCATCGAATCGATCAAATATCCCGATATGAAAAAGCGTGTCGGTTACTCAGTCGTGATGCCGTACAACAATCTCACCGACGAACAGATCTCCGACATCGTCGATTACATCGAAGCACTGTCCAACTAAACCCCACTCTGCGACGCCTGGTCGCATCAGTTCAATGCACCACCGCGTTCAGCTGAGACGTCGAATGTGGTCGGGCAGCGGAATGTCGACTCCAGCACCATCCGATTCGGCTGGACCGAACACCGTTCGTACGGGCACTACTCCACCCCAATACGGCAGCTCGTAGTCGCTTGGTGGGTCTTCCTTGGGTGGACCCGTACGAATCTTTGCCGATGCCCCGACGAGCGAGAGCCGCCACACCGTGGTTTGTCGAATTTCTGGTCGATTTGGTTCGCGTGCGTGACCCACCCGACCCGGCAGGAGAAAGTCGCTCAACACCAGGAGTGCCCGCTCGCGTTCCTCGCCCTCCAACACATCAGGAATACCGGTGACGACCACGCTCCGATAGTTCATTGACGAGTTGAACAGCGATCGCGCAACCACAAGTCCATCCAACAATGTGACCGTGATGCAAATTGGCCCTCCAGTGCGCATCAATCGACTGGCGACCGATCCGTGAATCAAAATGCTGTCGCCATCGAGCGCATACGCCATGGGAATGACCACTGGTGCACCCTGTGCATCGATGATGCCAACATGTGCGACCAAGCCTTCAGCCAGAATTCCTCGAATCACTTCCTGCTCGGAATTACCACGTTCGGGATGGCGCTGTACTTCTCCCATGATGGGATGAGGCTAGATGATGATTAGCCTCGCTCGTATCACAGCATCTGCGTCGTCACCCCCACCTTCATCTGCACCATCAATGAAGCATGCGTACCGCGTGTTGGCGCTCACGTCCATCGCAGTGTTCCTCGTATCGCTCGACCTATCAATCGTGGTGGTGGCAAAGCGCACCATCGAAGAAGATCTCGGTGGTGGAAGTTTGCTTACGTGGGTGTTTTCGGCGTATGCAATCGCCTATGCAGCAGCATTGCTCACGGCGGGACGATTCGCGGATGTGTTCGGTCGTAAGCGAAGTTTTCTACGTGGTGTGTTGTGGTTCAGTTTTGGTTCGCTGTTGTGTGGCCTCGCTCCAACCACGTGGTTCCTGGTGTTGGCACGCGTGGTACAAGCCTTCGGCGGCGCACAATTGTCGCCGGCTTCTCTGGCGCTCGTGCTGCCGGAGTTTCCGGTGGAGAAGCGGACACAAGCCATAGCCATCTGGGGGGCCACCGGTGGACTTGCCTCCGCGCTCGGGCCATCAATCGGAGGGCTTCTTGTGGAAGCTCTTGGATGGCGATCATTGTTCTTCGTCAACATCCCATTCACATTGCTCACCGTCGTGCTCGGGCAGAAGATCCTGCGCGAGTCCAAGGATCCCAACGCACAGCGCAAAGTCGACTACCCGAGTGCCGCACTTGGTTTCTCGGGCGTTGCATTGGTGGTCTTGGGGATTTCTCAGAGCGAAGTGTGGGGGTGGATCGACCGAGGCACGCTCGGCGCATTGGCCACCGGCCTCCTGTTGTGCGTCGCGTTTGGGCTGCGGTGTCATCGCGCTGCGTTTCCGATTCTCGACCTGAAACTGTTCCGACTGCGTTTCGTGCTGGCTGCGAACATCGCTGGCGTGTTGTTCAGCATGGGATTCATCGGCATGTGGCTACTCAACACGTTCTGGTTGCAAGCCGTGTGGGGATACGGCGTATCGCTATCGGGCTTGGCAACCATGCCTGGTCCGGCAAGTGCGGCGTTCGTTGCTCCGTTTGCTGGTCGGTATGCCAATCGACTCGGACATTCCCGCGTTCTCTTCATCGGTGCGCTCCTGCTCGCAATCGGTACGTTCGGGTTGAACGCCACCATCCCCGACAGCCCCGCCTATCTCACGAGATATCTGCCGTGGATGCTCATCACCGGAGTTGGCGTAGGCCTGAGCATCTCGACACTGTCGAGTTCTGCCACTGCATTCCTGAAGCCAACGCAGTTTGCGATGGGTTCGGCACTCAACAACACCTTTCGGCAGGTGGGCACGGCACTTGGTGCTGCGCTGTCGCTTGCCATTGCTGCTCCGGCCCTCGCGAGGATCGAAACAGCTCGAGGCTCGGGCGCGTCGGTGCTCGATGTTTCAAAGGCGGAGATACATGGTGCGTGGCTGATGAACGCCTTCATCTATCTGGCAGCTGGCATTGCCATGGTGGCAATATTCAAGCAACCAACCGAATCTCAAATGAGTGACGCGCGCGGTTGACCGCGACTAGCTAGTCGCGACCGCGAATCCGTCGACCGAGAATCGCCGATACGAGACTGATTATCACACCTGCACCGAATGCGGGCCAGAAACCAGAAACATCAAGTGCGTCGCTGAGATCGCCAACCCACATGAGCATCCACGCGTTCACGACGATGCTGAAGACTCCCAAGGTCAAGATGAGTGCGGGGAATGCCACGAGGCGAATGATGTTGCCAACGATGGCATTCGCAAGTCCAAAGAGCGCCGCAACCCAGAGGTGATTCCACACTCCATCAGCAATGCTGATGCCACCAATCAACACATCCGACAACCACACCGCAACCGTCAGAACGATCCAGCGTCCGAGCAGGTTCACGAGGTCATCCTTGGGCGCGAACCGTGCCACCGTGGTGGTGCTCGACAGTCACCCTGGACGCAACGAAGAGAGGTATGCGACGAGACGTCTTTTCCTTGTATTGCGCGTACGGCGGAAACACCGCCACACTTCTCTGCCACCACGTGTCGTACTCTGCGCCTTCCACCAAACGCACGTGAACGAAGAATGGTTCAGGACCGTCCTGCACGGTGACTTCCGTTGGGTGGGCCACCAAGTTGTGGTACCACGCGGGATGTTGCGGTGCACCGCCGTACGACGCAACGAGCGCATACTCACCCCCATGTTCCACGCGCATTAAAGCGATCTTGCGAATGCTTCCGGATGTTGCTCCACGCATCGACACGATGATGACTGGAATTCCCGTTTCACGCAGTGTGCCTGCCTCACGACCACCGGTTCGCTCATAGGTATCCACCTGATCTCGCACCCACTGCATGGTGCTGGGAATGTAGTTGCCCTCAAGTTGTGGCACGAGCCAAGTCTGTCAGGTCACGAGCGTGATGGTGCACAATTGGGTACCTGTCTGGATTTCCGACCTCAATGCCGCTCAGCCTGTGCCAATGCGTTGCGCAACATCCCCGGAAAGATGATTGCGTGGAACGGGATGAGCACCCACCAGTACAGGCGTCCCGCCAAACCGCGCGGGCGGAAGATTGCGCGTTGCACCACATGAGTACCGACGACATTGTTGCCCGTGCCGCTGTCGCCACTGCTCCGTGCATCGCTCAATCGGAACTCCAACCAGGCTTGACCGGGCAGACGCATCTCGGCACGCAACAGCAATGTTTCACCGTCCTTCACATCAGCGATACGCCAGAAGTCGAGTGGATCGCCCACGCGCAAGACGTGCTGATCGCGTCGCCCGCGGCGCATACCCACACCACCGAACACCGAGTCGATTCGTCCGCGCAACGCCCACAGCCACTCGAAGCCATACCAACCAGTGGTGCCGCCCAATGACGAGAGCACGCTCCATACCTGTTCCTTCGATGCGGGAGTGGTCTGCTCTCGCTCATCGACGAACAGCGTTCCACCCGTCCACGCTGGATCGGTCACTGCGACGTCCCATGCCACCCACGGTCGCGATGCATCCGTCCACCGCGTAGGTGCATTCGTCCGTTCGATTGCGCGCTTCACCGCTTGATCGAACGTGAGCAGTCCACCCGGAGGTGGCGGAAGTACGTTGAGCACCGACTTTGCAGGGTCTACCACCACTTTGTTGATGAGCGAGTCGATGAGTGGCCGCGCAATCGACGCGGGCACTGGAGTGACGAGACCCACCCACATACTCGATACTCGGGGTGTAAGTAGAGGCACACGTACAACGATTCGTCGTCGCAACCCTGCTGCTTTTGCATAGCGAGCCATCATGTTGCGATACGTCAGCGTTTCTGCCCCGCCAACGTCGAATACGCCACGCACGTGTTCGGGTGCACGAGCCGCAGCCACCAAGAAGTGAAGCATGTTGACTATCGCGATGGGTTGCGTTGGATTGTCCACCCAACGAGGAGTCACCATCGCAGGGAGATGCTCCGTGAGGTACCGAAGCATCTCGAACGATGCCGAGCCACTGCCGATGATGATTCCGGCGCGTAGCTCGATCACCGGCACCCCGGTGCTTGCCAAGACCTTGCCGACCGAGCGACGCGACTCCAGGTGCTTGCTGAGATTTTCGTCGTTGGCGATGCCACCGAGGTACACGATGCGCTTCACGCCTGCCCGTGATGCAGCCTCGGCAAATGTGCGGGCCATCGCCGACTCGAGATCGTCGAATTTCGCTCCGGTGCTGATGGAGTGCAGCAAGTAGAACGCCACATCAACGCCGGTAAGTGCCTGGCCCAACGATGCAGCACTCATCGCATCGCCCTCTACGACTTCGACTTGACCGAACCACGGTGTATTTGCAACTTTCGCTGCCGATCGCACCAACACACGCACATTGAAGCCTTCTTCCACCAACAGCGGCGCGAGGCGACCACCCACGTATCCAGTTGCGCCGGTGACGAGGACTCTCATGGCTGCGACCCTAGGGGACGAGAGACGCACAACATCTACTTAGGTACGCTCGTCACAATGGAGGCACACAGCGAGTCGGTGCACGACCAGGTGTCTCAACGACTGCGAAAGTCCGGTCTGGTGTATACCGCTGGCCGACGTCAGTTGGTCGACCTGCTCCTGCAGTTCGGGCGCCCTGCAACCGTTCCGGAACTTCTGAAGCGTGGATCTCGACTGACGCAAAGTTCGATGTATCGAAACCTTGCCGATTTGGAGGAGATGAAGATCATCCACAAGGTCTCGGGAAACGATGATCATGCACGATACGAACTCACCGAGGAATTTATCGGCCATCACCACCACCTCATTTGTGTGCGCTGCGGCGCGATCGATGACTTTGTCGTAACTTCTGATACGGAGCACGCACTGGATGCCGCACTTGCTCGGGCCGCACGATCGGCCAAGTTCACCGTGTCGGGGCACCGCCTGGATGCACTCGGTCTCTGCGCTCGATGCAAGCGCTAATGAGATGCAACCCTCACAACTCGTTCTAGTCTCACTCTGGTGAGTGAACAACAGCCATATGCCTATATCGCCGGTCCCCTGTTCGATGAAGGCGAACGTTGGTTCATCGAAGCCCTCGAGGCTCGGGTGGCCGCTCTGGGATTCGACACGTTCCTCCCGCACCGCGACAATCCCCCGAAGACCGAACACAACGTTCGACTCATCTTCGACAACGACAAAGGTGCGATCGACCGCTGTGATGTGATCGTTGCGAATCTGAACGGCATCACTACCGACGATGGCACGGCGTGGGAACTCGGTTATGCATTCGCGTCGGGAAAGTACGGCATCGGATTGTTCACCGACTGGCGGGCACGATTCCCGGCACAACTCGAGGTAGTGAACCTGATGATGCAGTGCTCGTTGAACGTGTTGGCACGGTCCTTTGACGAAGTCGAGAGTGCGCTCCTTGCCTGGAAATCGAAAAACTGGAACTCTTAGGGCCACACGTACCGAGTGATGAACCTCTCTGACGCACGACTACTCAGTTTCGACTGCTACGGAACGCTCATCGACTGGGAGTTCGGCATCACCGAGACGGTGTCTCGCCTCGCAGCACCACACGGTATGCATCCAACGGAGGCAGACATTCTCGCCTTGTTCGCCTCGCATGAGACCCACGTACAGGACGCAAATCCCACGTGGACCTATCCGGTGATACTTGCGGAAACATGGCGACGCATGGCAACGAGCATGGGCCTGCCCGACCCGTTGAGTGACAGGGACCAGTGCGAACTCGACGCACGAGCATTCGCATCGTCCGTACCCGAGTGGCCGGCGTTCGCCGATAGTCACGAGGCATTGCTCGACCTACAACGCCAGTGCAAGCTGGTGATTCTCTCCAACGTGGACAATCAGAGCTTCGCGGGATCAAATACCAAACTCGGAATCACGTTTGACGCGATACTCACCGCACAAGACATCGGCTCGTACAAACCCGATCTCCACAACTTTCACGTGCTACAGCAGCACGTTCGCGACATGGGAATCGCACCCAATCAACACCTGCATGTTGCCCAGAGCCTCTTTCACGATCACGTGCCCGCCCAGGCCGTGGGGTTGAAGACCGTGTGGATCAATCGCTACGGGGCCAAGCGCGCAGCAGCAAAGTCGGCAGGTGCCACACCTGCGGCGGCACCAGTCACACCACACTGGGAGTTCCCCACGCTGCGCGCCTTCGCCGATGCGCTGAACTCTGCCTGAAATCTGCAGTCACGTCAGATTGCTGCGGGCCTCACTCGTTACTCCCGCGACTGAAGGGTCTTTGGCGCTCCCGGCAAGAATCGAACTTGCGGCCTACGGTTTAGGAAACCGTCGCTCTATCCAACTGAGCTACGGGAGCTGGTGACCGTCACTTTGTGAGAGCGACGATTTCTTCTACGAGAATCTCTGGCGCTTCCCAGTTCAACATATGTCCCTTGCCTGGAATCCGCCTCAACGTAGAGCCTTTGATTCCCTTGTGGAGCCAGTCAGTATGGAAGGGCGGAGTGGTCTTGTCTTTTTCTCCCACCACGATGCGGCACGGCAACGAGATGTTGCCAAGTTCTCCGTAGCGATCCTCCTTCACGAACGCAGTCAAAATAGGTACCAATTGCTGCAAGTCAGTTCGTCGGAAGGTGTCGATGAATGCATCCATCATCTGCGGGTGCTTTTCGTCCCCCATGACCGACTTTGCAAAGAACGCCGCCGTTGCATCGCTGCGAATCATCTTGCCCATCAAGCCCGACTGAATCATGGGAATCTGGACGCGATTCTGCAGGTTTTTTCGATTCACATCGCCTGCAAATGTTGCCATCAAGACACACCCGCGAAGGTGCCGAGCCATCGCCGTTGGTTGCTCAACGAGGGCACGGATTGCAAGAAATCCACCCATACTGTGGCCGACCAAAATCCCACCCGTCACGTCATAGCCACGGAGTACTGCCAGATAGTCATCCACCATTTGGCGAGAGCCGACTCCCTGACTTCCGATGTCACTTCGCCCATGCCCACGCTGATCAAAAGCAATCACCTTGAAGCCGCAACGAACCAGATCCTCCGCAATCACGTTCCACTCGTGCATGTCGACGGCAAAGCCGTGAGCAAGCACGACAGGAGTTCCGGACCCCATCGCGACGGTGCTCAATCGGGTTCCGTCGTCGGTGGTGATCACGCGCTCGGCGGCCGACAAGGGCCGCTGGAAAACATTGACCATGGCTAAACCCTAGTAACGGAGTTCCTTCACTAACAGGCGTGAGTGAGTCACCAACTACGCTCGCCGCAGAGGAAGGCACCCCATGGACGACGCACCGCGACTGAAGCACAAATACGGACGCATTGACAAGGACTACGCGATGGCACTCGCAACGCGTGCGCCCGAGGACGACGGCCCCATCTACATGGTGAACCTCATGAAGTACCACGAAGTCGCCCAATACACCGACGATGCAGGTGTCGACAAACCCATCAGCGGGCGCGAGGCAGACGATCGGTACAACCCAACTTCCATCCTGGCCAAGATCGGTGCCACCATCGTGTTTGTCGGCGATGTGGTGGGCAACCACGTTGGCTCCGAAGATTGGGATCGCATCGCCATCGTTCGTTACGCCACTCGTAAGTCCTTCATCGACATGCAGACACGCAAGGACTTCGGCGAAAAACACGTCCACAAGGCCGCGGGGATGCAACGCACCATCATCGTGTGTTGTCGTCCGCAAGATGCCTCGCTCGATGCACGTGGTCGACCGAAGGCTGACGACGATCGGCTCGTTGCAATGGTGGTTCGCCAAACTGCAAATCGTGCTACAACATTCGACGCCCTGCCGGGTGCAACCAACCTTGCAGCCGAAGGAACCATCATTGGCGACGGCCGCCTGTGGGACACCGTTCAGTTCGTTCCGGTGGCTTCGACGACCGACGTGGAATCATTGGCCAACTCCATGTCGGCCTCCACCGACGGCGACATGTACGTGATGACGGTTCGTGCCTCGATGGACGCCATCACTCAGGGCTGACGTGCACCTCGAGATCGATCGTCGGGACATCCGACGTACACGACTGGTGCCATCATCAGCACCAAAGGAGTTGCCGACCAGTCATATAGTGATGCGACTGGAAAGTGCAGCGCTTACTTCCAACAACGTGAGTTACGCCCTGAGCGGCGACATGCTCGACTACTGGGGCTTCTTCCCCACCGAAAATGGCTGGGGACGTCTTCCGGTGATGGGCTTCGGTGTCGTGACTGCATCCAGCTGCGACGATGTCCCCGTAGGCGGGCGGTACTTCGGCTTCTATCCGCTCGGCGATCACCACGTGGTTCACGCCCAGGCGTCCCGAGGTGGATTCATCGATGCTGCACCCTGGCGGGAGAAACACGCGATGGCCTATCGGAGCTTCGACAAAGCAGAATCCACGCCACAGGATGATGCGATCCTCATCCTGCGTGGACTGTTTCTCACCTCGTTTTTGATCGAGGACTTCATTCGAGAACGTCAGAACTTCGGAGCCAAACAGATCATCATTACCAGCGCATCGAGCAAGACGTCGATTGCTCTTGCCCATTGCGTACAGCGATCCTCGAATCTTCATGTAGTAGGCATCACCTCGGTTGGCAACGCCACGTTCACCGAGAGCCTCGGAGAATACGACCAAGTAGTCACGTACGACAATCTGGACACAATCGAAAAGACATCATCGATCGTCGTAGACATGGCTGGAAATCAAAACATCGTTGGAAAGATTCATTCACTGTTGCCTGATCTCATTGCCCATTCAGCAAGCGTCGGCGCCACCCATTGGAACGCCGAGCGAAGCAATACTCCGATTCCTGCCCCGCGACCAGAATTCTTCTTTGCGCCTTCTCAGCTCGCAAAACGAGGCAAGGAGTGGGGACGCGAGGAAATCAACCGGCGAATCTCCGACGCCCTTGCAATCTTCATCGACAGCAGCGCACGATGGATGACGATGCGCCACACTCGCGGTGCCGAAGCAGTCGCAGGCGTGTACGACGATCTCGTGGCGGGCAAGGTCGACCCGAGCCTCGGCCACATCGTGGCATTTGACTGACGAATTCCCACCAGCCGAGCGAACGCTCGTGTCGCTAGTTGGGCAATGTGTAGGAGTTCTCGAACTCGTCTTGCAACACTGTTGCGAGTGATGCGGTGGTGTCGATCACCAATTCCTCGGTGAGTATGCGGGTGCGATACGACCAACCGGTTGGTAACGCGAGTCGATCGCCGAGCGATGCGAGCGACTCCTCCGACATCGACGGATCCACGCCCTTGCATAGCGCTTGCATGACGTAGTTCTTGCCAGACGGGTTCACCAGTTCGAACACCGGCTTACCGGCATCCCAGAAAAATACTGCACCACGATTCACGCTGACTTCGGAGTACGGGCCACTGCCGAGTTTGTCGCCAAGCGGTAGGGTCGCAATTCGGCGAAACTGGATTCCGCCGAATTCCCGTAACACGGGCTCCATCGGGGCGACCTTGGTGCCAAATCCGTCCAACACCCAATGACGTGGGCCGTTCATCTTGACGAACATCGCACCCAACTCGGCGGCGATGGCCTTCGGGTCGAGCTTCTCCCACAACTCCTGCGGACAATCGTTCAACAGTTGGGTGCCGTACACCTCGGCGTGCAAGCCATCATCCCGTTGGAAAATCGGCAGCACCTCGCCATATCGAACACCTCGCATGTGATCGATCAATCGCTCACTGGCCTTCGATGTCGTCATTGTGCTCCAATCATGGGCATTGTGGTTTCTGCTGCATCACCGTAGTGCGAATCGGCAACAATGTACGCATGGGAGCCGCGTCCATCAACACAGCGAGTAGCACCCCATCGTCTCCAGACGTTGACGTTGCGATTGTCGGTGCCGGCTTTGCGGGCCTCTACATGTTGCATCGGGCCCGACAGACAGGATTCACCGCCCGAGTCTTCGAGCGTGGCGGCGGCGTGGGTGGCACGTGGTATTGGACCCGCTATCCGGGCGCGCGTTGCGACGTGCCCAGCCTCGAATACTCGTACCAATTCTCCGACGAATTGCAGCAGGAATGGGAATGGTCGGAGAAGTACGCCACGCAACCCGAGATTCTGCGTTACGCGGAACATGTGGCCGACCGCTTCAATTTGCGTCGCGACATCTCGTTCAATACCACTGTTGCTTCGCTGCAATGGCATGGCGATATCTGGGAGGTCACCACTCGATCAAGTGATGATCCAGACCACCAGCAGGACGTTGCTCTGACGGCTCGATTCGTCGTACTCGCAACCGGCTGTTTGTCATCGGCGAACATTCCGCGCTTTCCCGATGACCATCTCTTTGCGGGCCGGACGTATCACACCGGGGCGTGGCCCCACGAGGGAGTGGATTTCACGGGTCAACGCGTTGCAGTGTTCGGCACAGGGTCATCGGGGATTCAGTCCATCCCCCTCATCGCAAAGCAGGCAGCACATCTCACGGTGATGCAACGCACGCCCGCATATTCCATTCCTGCACGAAACCAGCAACTCTCACCCGAGTATGTGGCCGACATCAAGGCCAACTACGCCGAGTTTCGCCGAAAGAACAGTCTCACTCGTGCGGCCCTCGGGGGTGATACCCCAACGGGACCACATGGTGCATGCGAAGTGAGCGAAGACGAACGTCGGGCTGCCCTCGAAGCACGCTGGCAAAAGGGTGGATTGCTCTTTCTCGGCGCATTCAATGATGCGCTCACCAACCCGGAGTCCAATCGTCTCATCGCCGACTTCGTACGCGACAAGATTCGATCAACGGTGCACGATCCCGACACGGCACGAAAGCTCACTCCTGACAGCATCATCGGCTGCAAACGTCTGTGTGTTGACACCGAGTATTACGACACGTTCAATCGCCCAAATGTGTCACTCATCGACTTGCGTGAACAACCAGTCGAGCGGTTTACGGCGAAGGGCATCGTCGTGCAGAATGCCGCTGGGACCAGCCATGACAAGTCGAGCACCTCTGGATCGAGTCGACGTGTCGAGCACGAGTTTGATTCGATCGTCTTTGCCACCGGGTTCGACGCCATGACCGGCGCAATCTCCAAGATCGACATCACAGGTAGGGATGGTCGGACTCTCAGTGACGCATGGTCGGCGGGTCCGGTGAACTACCTCGGGCTGTCCGTACATGGGTTTCCCAACCTGTTCACCATCACCGGGCCAGGAAGTCCGTCGGTACTCACCAACATGATCGTGTCCATTCAGCACCACGTGGAATGGATTGCCGACTGCATCAGTTGGATGAAGGTGAATCACTCGCCGACCATCGAGGCCGACGCCGATGCGCAGGATCGGTGGGTGCAGCACGTAAACACGGTTGCAGGAATGACGCTGTACCAGTCGTGCAGTTCGTGGTATCTCGGCACCAACGTGCCGGGCAAACCGCGAGTCTTCATGCCGCTGCCGGGCTTCCCTGCGTACGCCCAGCAGTGCGCCGACGTGGCCCTGAACGGATACCGCGGCTTTCGTACTTGACATCGTCAAGTACGCTCACGATATGTCTACTAGGAGGCAATCGTGACAACGATCGAGCGCAATTCGTCGAATCCATATCTCGCCAACAATCTCGCACCGGTGCACGAAGAGGTCACCGTCACTGACCTGCGCGTGACGGGCACGATTCCCACGGAACTCACCGGCCGTTACTTGCGCAACGGGCCGAATCCGGCCGGAACCGTCGATGAAAAGTCGTATCACTGGTTCTTGGGTCACGGCATGGTGCACGGAGTGCGAGTCGATGATGGTCGGGCTGCGTGGTACCGCAACCGTTGGGTCCGCACCAAGGACGTGTGCGACGTGCTCGGCGGAACTCCCCCGCCGTCGGACTGGCCGGACGGCCATGCTTCGTTCTCGGCGAACACCAGTGTGATTGGGCACGCCGGGCGCACCTACGCGATTGTCGAGGGCGGCTCTGCACCCGTCGAACTGAGTTACGAACTCGACACGGTTCGTGTGTCGAATTTCGGCGGCACCCTTCCGCACGCGTTCTCGGCGCACCCGAAGCGCGATCCGAAGACTGGCGAGTTGCACGTGATGGCGTACTACTGGGCGTGGGGCAATCAGGTGCAGTACCTCGTGGTCGGCACCGACGGACGTGTTCGAAAGCACGTCGACATTCCGTTGCCGGGCGGCCCGATGCTGCACGACATGGCCATCACCGAGAAGTACGCGCTCGTCTTCGATCTTCCCTGCGTCTTCAACCTCGACTCCGCGATGAAAGGCGTGCGCTTCCCGTACTTCTGGGACCACAACTACGAAGCACGCATCGGCCTGCTGCCGCGCGACGGTGCGGCCAGCGACATGAAGTGGGTGTCGATCGACCCGTGCTACTTCTTCCATCCGATGAACGCGTACGACGACGGCGACGAAGTGGTGCTCGACGCAGTGCGACACCCGCGAGTCTTTGACCGCGACCGTCGCGGGCCGAACGAAGGTGATCCCGTACTCACACGCTGGCGCCTCAACGCCAGGACTGGCCGATCCACGGAACACGTCATCGACGGCCACCCGCAAGAGTTCCCGAGAGTCAACGAGTCGCTGATCGGTCACCGCTACCGCTTCGGATACTCGTCAGGAATCGGGACTGGCTTTGCCCAAGACACCTTGATCAAGACCGACGTGGACAACGGGTCAGTACAACGTCGCACCGACCAGCCGCGCTACGGATACGGCGAGCCGGTGTTCGTCGCGCGCGATGGCGCGAAGTCCGAGGATGACGGCTGGGTCATGACCCTGCGTCACGACACCCAGAACGACACCTCGGATCTCGCGATCTTCGATGCACAAGCGATCACCGATGACCCGGTTGCGGTGGTGCACCTACCGGTTCGCGTACCGAACGGCTTCCACGGCAACTGGATCCCCGACAACAGATAAGTCACCCCGCCTCAGCAGTTCCCATGGCTGCGCCATGCCCCGCTGCGCCAAGACTTTTTCCATCTCCCTGCGGTTGATGCACACACCATGGTGAACACGACCAGTCGCAGCCTTGCTGCTTGACAAACCCCACAGGAGTGATACGTCAATGATCATGGCAGAAAGCACCATCACCACGGGAGTCGCTGACGACCGGCTCGTTACCGTCAGCGACCTTCGTTATGAACTTGAGCGTGAGCGTCGCATCACCGACGCACACTTTGCAAACGTGCTGATTCGGATCGAGGCCATTCACAACACGTTTGACCAACGGTTCGAGCAAGTCGACAAGCGATTTGAGCAAGTTGACAAGCGATTCGAGCAAGTTGACAAGCGATTTGATCGAATTGACGCGCGGTTCGACGCCCTCGACGAACGACTTCGCTCCAACAAGACCCTCCTCATCCTGGCGGTATCAACGGCATCGAGCATCGCCTCGGTAGTGATTTCGCTACTCAAGTAGCCGGTGGCTACGAACGGTGGTAGTTGGGTGACTCGTGCGTGATGGTTACGTCGTGTGGGTGACTCTCTTCGCGACCGGCAGTCGTTACTCGCATGAACTTTGCTCGGCGGTGCAGCTCGGGCAGCGTCGCAGCTCCCACGTACCCCATTCCCGATCGCAGTCCGCCCACCAATTGATACACCACGTCGGCAAGTGAGCCGGCATACGCCACGCGTCCCTCGATGCCCTCCGGCACCAACTTGTTGCGACCTCCGGCTCCACCGACGCCCTGTGCCGAGCCGTAACGATCCGAACCGAGTCCCTGCATCGCACCGAGCGAACCCATACCGCGATAACTCTTGTAGCGACGACCTTCGAAGAGTTCCACCTCGCCGGGCGCTTCATCGGTACCTGCGAACAAACTGCCGAGCATCACCACGCTGGCACCCGCCGCCAATGCCTTCACCAAATCGCCTGAGTATGTGACTCCGCCATCGGCGATGGTAGGAATCCCAAGTTGTTGCGCGCGACGCGACGCAAACCAAATTGCCGACAGCTGCGGCATTCCGGCACCCGCAATGACGCGGGTCGTGCAGATGGATCCTGCCCCGACACCAATCTTCACGGCGTCCGCGCCGGCGGAGTGCAGCGTGTCAACACCGCTCTCGTCCACCACGTTTCCTGCAACGACGGACAAGTTCGGCCAACTTGCTTTGATGCGTTCGATTGCCTTCACAACACCCATGGAGTTCCCGTGTGCTGTGTCAATCACGACTGCATCGGTGTCAACTCGCACCAGTGCTTCGACACGATGCTCGAGGTCCTCGCCCACACCCACCGCTGCGGCCACTCGCAAGCGACCCGCTGAGTCACGAGTGGCGTTGGGAAACTCTTGTCGCTTCATGATGTCTTTCACGGTGATGAGTCCGCGCAACCGACCTTTGTCATCGACGAGTGGCAATTTCTCGATGCGATGCTTCTGCAGCAGCACCTTTGCCTGCTCCAAGGTGGTGCCCTCGGGTGCAGTCACCAACTCGTTACTGGTCATGAATTCACTTACTGGGCGTCGGTAGTCATCGGCGGAGCAGAATCGAACATCGCGATTGGTCAGAATTCCAACGAGCACACCCTCGCTATCGGTGATGGGTACTCCAGAAATCTTGTAACGATTCATCAAATGTTCGGCGTCGTCCAATGTGGCGGTGGCAGGCAATGTGATGGGATCACTGATCATTCCCGACTGTGAACGCTTCACCTTTTGCACTTCTGATGCCTGATCTTCGATCGACAGGTTCCGGTGCACTACGCCCAAGCCACCACAACGTGCCATTCCAATCGCCAAACGTGCTTCGGTAACACGATCCATTGCCGCCGACACCAAGGGAACGCTCAACTCAATGTCGCGGGCAAACGTCGTAGAAGTATCGGCTTGGTCGGGAAGCACGTCACTGAACCCAGGTACCAAGACCACGTCGTCGAACGTGAGTCCCTCGAAGCGACTAAAGAGTTCGTCCATAGGCAGACGCTACTCTCGCGGCGCCAACGTCTCTTTTGATTCTTGACAAAAAGTCAGTGGCGGAAGTGGCGAATGTCGGTAAACACCATTGCAATCCCGTGTTCATTGGCTACCGCGATGGATTCGTCATCACGCTGACTGCCGCCTGGCTGCACGATGGCCACAACGCCAGCAGCAGCCAGCGCATCGGGGCCATCGCGGAACGGGAAGAACGCATCGCTCGCCGCCACAGCCCCCTGGGCCCGTTCGCCTGCTCTTGTGCAAGCAATGCGTGCAGCATCAACTCGATTCTGTTGACCCGCGCCGATGCCAACCGCGCAGTTGTCACGTGCCAACACGATGGCATTTGAACTCACCGCGGCACAGGTCACCCATGCCACCGCGGCATCGCGCAACTGTGCGGCAGTCGGCTGCTTCGTGCTCACCACCCGCCACTGTGATCTATCGGCCGACGGTGCATCGTGGTCTTGCAGGAGCACGGCACCATCCACACCACGCCACGACCAACCGTCCCTGAACGGTGGTTGCGCGCGCAAAATTCGTAGGTTCCTTTTTGTGAGCAAAACCTCGAGCGCAGCCGGCTCGAAGTCGGGTGCAACTACTACCTCGGTAAACACCTCCACCAGAGCCAGTGCTGCAGCTTTGGTCATCGGGCGATTCAGCCCGACGATGCCACCGAATGCACTCATCGGGTCGCACTCGTGGGCCCGCTTATATGCAGTTTCGATATCGGGCGCAACTGCCAACCCACATGGGTTGGCGTGCTTCACGACCACGGCGGCAGGTTCGGAAAATCGATGCACGAGTGACCACGCAGCGTCGGCATCGAATACGTTGAGATAGGACATCTCCTTGCCGCCAAGTTGTTCGGCATTGCTCCACCAACTCCGCTCGCCGATGATTCGATATCTTGCGCCACGTTGATGTGGGTTTTCGCCATAACGCAATGTTGCCTCGCGCTCCAACCGCAGGGTCAGCCGTTCGGGCAAGGCGTCAGGCTGTTCGTTTTGCTGTGCAGCGAGGGTTGAACCTTCACCAGTTGCCCGCGCAAACCATGCAGCAACTTGTGCGTCATAGGCCGCGGTCACGGCAAACGCACGCGCGGCAAGTTGCTGGCGAGTGCCCGCACTCAAGGCGCCAGATGCGCGCAACTCGGCGAGCACCTCGCCGTATTGTGCGCGATCAGTCACCACTGCGACACGCGCATGGTTCTTCGCCGCCCCACGCACCAGCGACGGGCCGCCAATATCAATCAACTCGATGCTTGGTTTGGTATCGAATGGATACAGGCTCACTGCCACCAAATCAATCGGCGAGATGTTGTGTCGTTCTAATTCTGCGCGGTGCGTTGCATCCGTTGTGTCGGCCAGAATGCCGCCGTGCACCGACGGGTGCAGCGTCACCACACGATGCCCGAGGATCGCTGGGTACCCCGTTACATCGGCGATGTCGACGACGGGCAGCGAAGCATCGCGCAATGCTTGAGCCGTGCCGCCGCTGGCGAGCAATTCCCAGCCGAGTTCGTGCAGCGACCGCGCAAACTCCACGATGCCGGTTTTGTCATAAACGCTGAGCAATGCCCTCGGCACGAGCCGAGTCTGGCACAGTCCTCCTGCAATTCAGAAACAGTGTGCGTCGCGAGGCGCCCTACGTAATCAATCGCTTGGTCATCACGCGAACACTCAACTTGCCCGTGATCGCGGCAAACACCACCAGTGCCAATACATGCCATAGTGAAGCCAGAGAAAGTGTGCCGAAGCATGCATCACGCACCAATTCGATGCAGTGATACACCGGGTTCACATTGCTGATCGTCCCGACCCATCGTGGCAAACCGTCAATGGGGAAATACGTTCCCGAAACGAACAAAAGAGGCGTCAACAACGCCGACTGAAAGTACGAGAACGAATCAATCACCTTCACCACCCCGGAGATGTACTGACCCAAGAATGTGAGTCCCAGCGCCGAGATGAAGCAGATCAATGGCACGAGGAGCATGCTCCAGCGCGGTGAGAGACCGAAAGGAATCGTCGCCAACATCGGCACGGAGCCGTACACCGCTGTACGAGTTGCGATCCACGTGGCTTCACCCACCATCAGCTCCGCCGTCGTCGTGGGTGTCGAAAGAATCCCGTCGTACACCTTCTGAAACACTCGGGCAATGAAGGTGTTGTACATGCCGGGAAAGACCGAACTGAACAACACCGCGGTAGCCACCGCACCAGTACCGACGAACACCACGTACTTCATGCCGTCAATTTCGTCGACGAAGGCGCCGACACCAAGGCCGATGGCAAACAGGAAAATCAGTGGCTCCAGAATTGCCGTAAAGGTAGTTCCGGGCCAATACCGCTTGAAGATGATGAGCTCACGCGTCCAGATTGCTGGCAGTGAACGTGCATCGAACCTAGCCATCGAGAGACTCTCCCGTCAGCAACACAAATACGTCCTCAAGGTTCGTTGGTCGCCGCGATAGACGACCCCACGAATCGAGCAATTCCGTCGCAGTTCCCTCTACTCCCAGCACGGAGATACTCAAGCCAGCACGCCGCGACTTCAGCCCAGCGTGTACAGCCTTCGCCGCAATCTCGTCCAGCACCTCGGGAGGCCCGAAGTATTCGACAGCTTCCAACCCGACGTACTGTTCGCGTAGTTGCTGCGGCGTACCACGGGCAATTACTCGTCCATGATTCACGATGGCGATGTCGTCGGCAAGACGTTCAGCCTCCTCGATGTAGTGAGTGCTCATCACGACGGTGACGCCACTTCGTCGCATTCCGTCGATGATCAACCACAGGTCACTCCGCACCTGCGGATCCAGACCAACGGTCGGCTCATCAAGCAAGACCACCTTGGGTGAGTTGATGAATGCCCGCCCGAGGAGAAGCCGCCGACGCATTCCACCCGACAAGTTGGTAACTCGCTCACTTGCACGATCGGTGAGTTGCGCCGTCGCCAGCGCCTTTGCCACTGCCTCCTTGCGCCGTGCGCGAGGCACTCGGCACAATGCCGCCCACAGGGCAAGGTTCTCGCGTGCCGTTTGCTGGTCGTCCATGTTGTCCTGCTGCGGACACACTCCCAGAACCGAACGTGCGTCACGGCTCTGCGTCGCTACGTCAAAGTCGAGCACCGAGATGGATCCCCCGTTCAAGCCCGTTTGACCCGTGATCATTCTCATCAAGGTTGTCTTTCCCGCACCATTCGGACCCAGCAACCCCAGGCAGGTTCCCGGCTGCACTTCAATCGACAAATCGTCTACTGCAACGAAGTCACCAAATCGCTTGGTCACGTTACGGATTGCGAGCGCTGGTGATTGCGGCACCTGGTCAGGCTAGGTTGAGCGCATGAAGATCGGCGTACAAATCCAGCCCCAGGCGACCACCGTTCAAGCCATGCGCGACACATGGAAGCGCGCCGACGACCTCGGTGTCGACAGTTTGTGGACATGGGACCACTTCTATCCGTTGTTCGGCGACCCCGATGCTGAACACTTTGAGTGCTACACGTTGCTTGCCGCGATGGCGGCCGACACCAAGCATGCAACCATCGGTGCACTCGTGACGTGCTACTCGTACCGCAACCCCCAATTGCTCGCCGACATGGCACGCACCATCGACCACATCAGCAATGGCCGGTTCATCCTCGGGATTGGTTCCGGGTGGTTCGAGCGCGACTACACCGAGTACGGCTACGAATTCGGAACCGCTCCAGGGCGCTTGAAGATTCTCGAGTCCGGACTCCCCGTCATCAAGGAACGCATGGCCAAACTCAATCCCGGTCCAGTGAACGGCAAGATTCCGCTCATGATCGGTGGCAGTGGCGAGAAAGTCACCTTGCGACTTGTCGCACAGCACGCCGACCAACTCAATACATTCGGTCCTCCCGACAACTTCAAGAAGAAGAACGACATTCTGAATGAGTGGTGCGCAAAGGTCGGTCGCAATCCCAAGGACATCGAGCGAACGGTCGCCGTACGCCCGGAAGAGTTGGAGAAAGTCGACGAGTACGCAGCAGCCGGTGCCGATCACATGATCGTGATGTTGAGCAAGCCGTATGACCTCAGCGCAGTGGAGAAGTTCGTAGCCTCTACGCGGTGAGCGAGGTTTTACAACGGTCGGCATTCGTTCGACTGCAAGTAGCAAACCTCTCGTCGGGTGTCGCCAACGGCGTGGTGATGATCACCGTGCCGTGGTTGGTACTGGAGCGAACGGGTTCTCCGGCTCGTGCCGGTCTCCTTGCTGCATTGGTGAGTCTTCCGGGCATCTTCGTGTCGCCGGTAGTCGGTGGGCTCATCGACCGTGTGGGGCGGCGAGCCGTCTCGGCACTCTCCGACGTACTCTCGTGTCTCTCGGCATTGCTCTTCGTCGTAGGTGAAGTAGTCACCGATCTGCAATTCGTCTTCATCGCATTGTTTGCGGTGCTCGGTGCCGTGTTCGATCCTGCCGGTTATACCGCGCGAAAGTCCCTCATTCCGAATGCAGCCGTCTCTGCAGGCATGAATGTAGAGAAGGCGAACGGTCGACACGAGGGATTCTTTGCCATCGGTTGGATGCTCGGCCCAGCGGCTGGGGCCTGGTGTATCAACTTCGGTGGACCGACTCTGGCGTTTGCGAGCACGAGTGCGCTCTTTTTGCTTGCGGCACTTGCCGTTCGGTCCATGCGAGTGCGCGAACAACGCAGTGAGCACCACGAAACTGCCGAGCCGTTTTGGAAGGCACTCCATGGTGGTTTTTCCATCTTGCGATCCGACAAAGCCCTGCTCGCGTTCACTCTCGGACTCACCGTGATGAGTGGTCTGTACATGCCGATTGACACCGTGATTTGGCCGACACACTTCGAATCGCAGGACAACGCAGTTGGTCTCGGCGTTGTGATGTCAGCGGTGGCTCTTGGAGTGGTGATCGGTGCGTTTGCCTATGGGCGACTTGCAGAACGAATCCGAACCTCCACACTGCTGCGAATGATCATCGTGATGTCGACAGCAGCACTCTTGCCAATGGGCTTCCTCCCGGGCACCTCGGTGTTTGCAGTGCTGGCACTCGTGACGGGTATGGCGTGGGGTCCGTTCAATCCACTGTGGAACACCGTGGTACAGAAACGAATCGATTCGGCCCTGCAAGGCCGCGTTTATGGCTTGCAGATGTCGTTGGTGTACGCAGCACCGCCGGTTGGACAGCTCCTCGTCGGCTGGGGTATCGAAGCATTGGGACTTCGCGCGACGTTCAGCATCGTCTTGGGACTTTTCGCGCTAACGGCTGCAACCATCGTGTCGTTGCGTTCACTCAACGACTTGTAGCGGTAGTGCTCTCACTCAACTACGTGCTGCCGCCCAGCAAGCGTGGGTGCCGCTGGAGATTCGTTCCGGTAGTTGCACGGTTGCTACTGGCCCCGCACTCAATGCTTTTGCGTCGTACACCAGGCAGTTCGACACATCGTTGGGAACATCGGAGGTGAAAGTGATAAGCCATGCGTCATCTTCATCAGTGGCATTTGGTTTGCGCGCCACGACAGTTTCGCTGCCGACTACACCGTTGCCGAACATCAGCACTTCTTCGCTCCCGGTACGCACATCGTGTTTGATGAGTCCATCGAAGGTGAACATTCCTTTCGTCGGCACCACCGAATACACGTAGCGATAGGGCAATCCCGCACGGGTTTGATCAATCATCCCGAACTCGGTGATGGTCTCGCTCAAATACCCTTCCGTCACTTGCCCAGTGCGCATGTTGAAGCGCCAACGGTACGGTCGCGACTTCATGGAGTGCAGGTCGAGATAGCGAAACATCTTCGCTTCGACGGTGGAATCGGTTGCGACTCGCGGTGACGGGTCGTCTTCGAAGTAGCCGTCCAACACCACGTCGTCGCCCTCCTCCCACGCATTGATCCAGTGCAATACGAACGTGGATTCGCACTCGAACCAACGAATCTCCTGTGACGCACCAAAACGCGGAATGATGCCGATGCGCATCGGCATGTCGCGGTAGTAGCGGGTGGCATAGATACCACGCCCCATCAAGTCGGGATCCCAGAACAACGGACAGTCATTGAGAATGGAGTAGTTCGGCGTAAAGGCCATGTCGTGTGGCAAGCGCGCACCCGGCAAATCGATGGGAACATAGTGCACCAATTGGCGCTCGGCCGACACCACTCCGTAGTGCAGGAACGGTGCGGTGGTTTGATAGTTGAAGAACAACAATTCTCCGGTGCGTTCATCAACTTTGGTGTGCGCCGAAACTCCTGCAGCAGGAAACTCACCGCCCCACGTTTCCTTGCCGAGACCGTCCAACGTGTGCGGATCCAGTCGGTACAGGTCACCACACTGATAAAAACTCGAGAGCGCGACACCTGCGTGCACCACGATGTCGGTGCTCGAGGCATCCTTCATTCGGCCACGCGCGCACGAGCCATCGCGCAGCGACTTACTCGGCGGCTCCGCAAGACCTGCCCACAATGCGTGTCCGACATCGACTTCGGCTCGCAGACCATCAGTTTGCACGAAGCGATTGCGATACTCCACCTCACCGTCGCAGAACGACATCATGTGGATCATTCCATCGCCGTCGAAGGGGTGGTAACGACCAATTGATTCAAAGAGTGGGTTTTCGGTGTTGCGCAAATACACGCCGTTCAAGTCACGCGGGATCTCGCCGGACACCTTCATGTCACGAGTGGTGTGCTCTTTGGTTTGGGGCCGCCACGCGCCACTTCGATACGGGTGAGCGTCGGCTCCAGGCAGATTCGAGCTGTACTGACGTACGGTCGTCACGATACGAGCGTAAACCCACCGTCAATCACGAGCACCTGCCCGGTCATGTGCGGGTTGCGAACGATGCCGAGCACCGCCTCCGAGCAGTCGCTGGCGTAAGCCGAGCGCTTCATGGGTGCGGTCTTTGCAACGAAATCATGCATGACACCCCAGTCCTGCGTCCACGGGGTCTGCACCAAACCTGGCGCCACTGCATTGAAACGAATTGGTCCGTACGACTTCGCCATCAACAACGTCATGTGGTTAAGTGCCGCTTTGGTCATCGAGTACGCCATAGAACTTCCAACTGGGCGAACCCCGGCAATTGAGGTGATGTTCACCACGTTGCCGTCATCACTCTTTTGCAGGTGTGGAATGGCCGCCTTGGTGAGCCACCATGTTCCATACACGTTCACCTTGAATGTTTTGTCGAAGATCTCGTCGGTGAGGCCGTCCAGGTCGTTGTGCGGCACGAGTGTGGTCCAACCAGCGTTGTTCACCAGGATGTCGAGACGGCCGAAGGTGTCGATCGTTTCCTTGATCAGCCGTTTGCCTTGTGCTTGGTCACTAATGTCGGCTTGCACGTACGCACCTTTGGTCGCGAGCGAGGCCGCAACCTTCTGGCCGGCTTCGACCGACGATGAGGAGTTCACCACCACGTGTGCACCAAGTTCGGCAAGTCGAAGAGCCGTGGATTCACCGATTCCGCTCGAGGATCCAGTAACGATTGCGACCTTCCCGCTGAGTTCACCCACGACTGAACCTCCGTCGTCGACACTAGACGCGTGTGCGAAGTCCTCGAGAATCGGCTAGACGCGGCGGCGCCATTTCATCACGCCAAAACGAACCACGAAGAGCACGATCACCGCAATCACCACGTACTGCAGCACGGCAACGTACGGCTCAACCTTGTCCCACTGGTCACCGAGAATTGCGCCGGCCCCAATGAGTGCCGTATTCCATGCGGCACTGCCTACGGCGGTATACGCCACGAAAGGCACCAAACGCATGCGTCGGAATCCAGCAGGAATCGACACCACCGAACGAATCAGCGGAACGCAGCGACCCAGCAAGACAGCCGCAGCCGAATGGCGGTCGAACCATGCCTCGGCACGTGCAAGGTCGGAGGGTTTGACGCCAAACCACTTTCCAAATCTTTCGATGAAAGCCGCAAGTCGCACATCGCCGATCAATGCAGCAATCGCATACAACACGAGTGCCCCAATGACCGCTCCCGCCGTAGCCGCAAGGATCATCACCACGACCGACCCGTCGCCACGTTGTGCAACAAAGCCGGCAAAGGGAAGCACGATCTCCGATGGAATCGGCGGAAACACATTTTCCAGGATGACCAGCAATGCCACACCAAGGGCACCCAGTTGCTCGATGACATCCTGCACCCAGCCAGCAAGGTCGTTCAGCACGGATATTCACCGTAGTTCAGCCACACGGCTGACCCTGACCGTACCGCATACGCGTACGTGCGCCAATTTCTCGGCGAAGCAAACGATGTTGCTAGTTGCGCGACAACTCTTTGCGATTCTTGAATTTCGCTGAGCGATAGTCCTTGTTCATCAACGCGATGACGTCGAGCGAAATCTCCTTCGGGCACGCAGCAGAGCACTCCCCATGATTAGTGCACGAGCCGAAGTGTTCGTCCATCGTGTCGACCATCGCCTCGGCGCGCTTGTAGCGCTCGGCCTGACCTTGGGGCAACAAGTTGAGGTGCGCAATCTTGGCACCGACGAACAAGTTGGCCGCACCGTTCGGACACGCTGCCACACACGCCCCGCAACCGATGCAAGCTGCGGAATCCATCGCTGCATCAGCCACGGGCTTTGGCACTGGAATGAGGTTGGCGTCCGGTGCTCCACCGGTGGGCGACGTGATGTAACCGCCCGATTCCACGATGCGGTCGAACGCCGAACGATCCACCATGAGGTCCTTCACGATGGGGAATGCGCCGGCACGCCAAGGCTCGATCACGATCGTGTCGTTGCTCTTGAACGAACGCATGTGCAACTGGCACGTCGTGGTGGCACGTTGCGGACCATGTGCTTGACCATTGATCATCAACGAACAGGTTCCACAGATGCCTTCACGACAGTCGTGGTCGAATACCACTGCCTCCTTGCCCTGCGAAATGAGCCGCTCGTTGAGCACATCCAACATCTCCAGGAACGACGCCTCATCGGTGATGGAGTCGATGACGTGGGTTTCGAAATCGCCTTTGGCAGTTGGTCCGTCCTGGCGCCAGACCTTGACGGTGAGGTTCTTCAGGGTGTGACTCACTTGTAGCTCCTCGTGGCAAGTTGCAGAGTTTCGAACGACAACTGCTCCTCGTGACGCGTCGCATTGTTCGCATCGCCGGTCCACTCCCAGGCGGCGACATGACAGAAGTTCTCGTCGTCTCGCTGTGCCTCACCTTCGGCGGTCTGATACTCCACGCGGAAGTGGCCACCGGCACTCTCTTCGCGTGTGAGCGCATCCTTGCACATGAGCATGCCCAACTGGAAGAAGTCGTCCACGCGACCCGCCTTCTCCAGTGTTTGATTCACGCCCTCTCCCGTACCGGTTACTCGAAGGTCCTTCTTGAACTCGTCGTACAGAGCCGGAATCTCGCTGATTGCCTTTTCCAAACCGTTGCGATCGCGTTCCATACCGCAGTAGTCCCAGATGATCTTGCCGAGTTCGCGGTGGAAGTAGTCGGGCGACCGAGTTCCCTTCACGTTGAGATACGCCTGATAGCGGTCGCGCGCCTCGGCTTCCACACGCTTGAACTCCGGGTGATCGGTGCCGGGCACGCTCTTGTTGAGCAGTGGGGCCAAACCGTTGCTGATGGTGTACGGAAGCACGAAGTAGCCGTCGGCCAAACCCTGCATCAAGGCACTTGCACCCAGTCGGTTTGCTCCGTGGTCGGAGAAGTTGGCTTCACCAGCCGCATACAAACCAGGAATCGTGGTTTGCAGTTCGTAGTCCACCCACAAACCACCCATGGTGTAGTGCGTCGCAGGGTAGATGCGCATGGGTACTTCGTAAGGGTTCTCGCCAGCGATGCGCTCATACATCTCGAACAAGTTTCCGTAACGCTCTTCCACGACGTTGCGGCCCAGACGATTGATGGCAGCCGAGAAGTCGAGATACACGCCGTTTTTCAGCGGGCCGACACCCTGACCCTTGTCCACCAAGCGCTTGGCGGCGCGCGAAGAGATATCTCGAGGTGCCAAGTTGCCGTAGGACGGATAAAGCCGCTCGAGGTAGTAGTCGCGGTCCTCGTCCGGAATCTGGTGTGCAGGACGAGTTTCGTCGGCGTTCTTCGGTACCCACACGCGACCATCGTTCCGCAACGATTCGCTCATCAACGTGAGCTTCGACTGTGTTTCGTCGGCCTGCGGAATGCATGTGGGGTGGATCTGCGTATAACACGGGTTGGCAAAATATGCGCCACGACGATGTGCTCGCCATGCGGCAGTGACGTTGCAGTTCATCGCGTTGGTGGAGAGGAAGTACACGTTGCCGTATCCACCGGTGGCGAGCACCACGGCATGCGCAGCATGACTGGTGACTTGACCCGTGAGCAAGTCCCGCGTCACGATCCCGGCGGCGCGTCCGTCGATTACGACGATGTCGACCAACTCACAGCGATTGAACAACCGCACGCCACCCGAACCGATTTGTCGCGACAGCTGCTGATACGCACCAAGGAGCAATTGCTGACCCGTCTGACCGCGGGCGTAGAACGTGCGGCTCACCTGCGCACCACCAAAGCTTCGGTTGTCGAGGAGCCCGCCGTACTCACGGGCAAATGGGACACCTTGGGCAACCATCTGGTCGATGATGTTCACCGATACTTGCGCCAGTCGATACACGTTTCCTTCACGCGAACGGAAGTCGCCACCTTTGATGGTGTCGGTGAACAGACGCGACACGCTGTCGCCGTCCCCCTGATAATTTTTGGCCGCATTGATTCCGCCCTGAGCAGCAATGGAGTGCGCGCGTCGTGCCGAGTCGTGGAAGGTGAAGGCATCAACCTGATACCCGAGTTCAGCAAGCGTTGCCGCAGCCGAGGCACCGGCCAAACCCGTACCAACGACGATCACCTTGAACTTGCGTTTGTTGTTGGGGTTGACCAACTTGGCGTTCGCCTTGAACGTGTCCCACTTGTCGGCCAATGCGCCTGTGGGCACCTTGGAATTGAGCTTTGCGTTGGTGGTGGAACGATCTTCGAGCATGGTCATGTGGCTACCCCGTTCAGACGCTGACGATTCCGAGTGTTACTGCAATGGGAAACGACACGTTGCCAATCACCACGACCGCGGCAAAACCTCGGGCGAACGCGGTTCGCCAGGCATTGAATCGGGGGTTGTTCCAACCAAGCGACTGGAAGATGCTCCACACGCCGTGACTGAGGTGCAAACCAAGGAGCAGATTCGCCACCACATAAAACAGAGCAACGGGCCAACGCTCGAAGCTGCGCACCACGTTGGCGTACACCTCGGCCCGCACGAACTCGCCATCAGCACCGACGGTGTTCACCACACCGAAGGTGAGGTCGAGCAGGTGCCAGACGATGAATGCCAGCACCACGATTCCCGACAGGCGCATGGAGCGACTCGCCAACGACGCTTCCTGATAGTCCCGCGCACTTTGGTAGCGAACCGGACGCGCACGACGATTCAGCATGGTGAGCGACCAGGCAGCGTGCAGATGGAGAACCAACATCCCGATGAGCCCCAGACGAAGAATCCACAACACGGACTCCTTCGGTGCCAATGGGTAGAGCAACTTCTTCAAGAACTCGGCGTACTCGTTGAGGTCGGCTGCACCGAAGTACATCTTCAGGTTGCCGATCATGTGGAACAGCACGAAACCCATGAGGGCGATTCCCGAGATGGCCATCGCGTACTTCTTGCCCACTGCGGTGGCGTACAAATCCAACAAGAATGGTCGTCGCACGCGTGGCGCCGTTGCAGTGCCGGTCACCGGCTCGCGAACGGGGGCTGAAGAAGTGGCCATGAGCAGTAAGTCCGTTGATGACGCTAGTTCTGTCATCGCCTCACCCAGAACTCCTCGTCCGCGTTCGGGGCGTGAAGCCCGTCTCACCCACATCAAGCGGCCTGCCTCTACATTCTCTACACTCTTTGAGACCCATAAAACGGGGTTCGCCTCAGGCGACCCCTCTCGTAGCAAGGAATATTTATCGTGACTGCTCTCTTGGCATCAGAAGGCGGCTGGCAGGACTTCACCCTCCGCGGAGGAGAATGGCTTGTCCTTGGTCTCTCGGGAGCGGCATCGCTCTTGGCATTGGCCGTTGGCCTCTTCCTCGTGAAGTCGGTGCTGGCCCAGGACGAAGGCACGCCGAAGATGAAGGAAATTGCCACGGCGATTCAGGTCGGTGCATGGGCCTACCTCAAGCGACAGTTCCGAACCATCGGCATGATTCTCGTACCGGTGGCAGTCATCGTGTTCGTCACCTCCGTGGCGATCGAGAAGCCGAACGGTGATACCGCACTGAGCTTCGTGTCGTCGGGCATCTTCCGCACCATCGCCTTCTTGCTGGGCTGCGTGGCGTCGGGACTCACCGGCTACATCGGTATGACACTCGCGACTCGCGGAAACGTCCGTACCGCTGCCGCTGCGCGTCGTGGGTCGATGCGAGAAGCACTCGAAGTTGCGTTCCGCACCGGTGGAGTGGCCGGCATGTTCACCGTGGGACTCGGTTTGCTCGGTGCCACGATCATCATCGCGCTGTTCCAGAACACCTCGTCAGCGATGCTTGTCGGCTTCGGATTCGGTGGTTCGCTCATCGCCTTGTTCCTGCGCGTCGGTGGCGGCATCTTCACCAAGGCAGCCGACGTCGGTGCCGACTTGGTAGGCAAAGTTGATGCAGGCATCCCAGAAGACGACCCGCGCAACCCGGCCGTTTTTGCCGACAACGTCGGCGACAACGTC
>SXPV01000070.1 GCA_005793215.1 Actinomycetota bacterium | reverse complement strand
TCGCCGTCGCGGAGGTGGAGAACGACACGATCGCCCAGATCGTATGTGGAGATGGTCAATGATGCACCTGGTTCCACCGAACGATGATGTTCCACGGTGGCGTGCAATGGCGCTCGGCGGTCGCGATTGCCACCCAAGTACTCTTCGAGTGGCTCCCAATACACGGCGTTGTTGAGGTGTCCAATTGCGTCAAAGTCGCTGAAACGAAGTGGCACGCTCACTCGAGCCGCTGACTGGACATCGGGTGGCAGGTCGCGGCCCACCATCAAGCGAGCCGACACCTTGCGTCCGGAGGCTGCCTCACCGATGAGCTCTCGAAAACGATCGGACAATGCCAGCGGCTTCAACGTGTGCAAGTCCACACGCACCCACAACGCCGCGGCTTCGATTGCCGTTGGAGCGTTGGGCTCTCCGGCAATGGTGAGCCGTGTACGACGTTCGGCCCAGTGTGAACCAACCCCTCCACACCACGTGGTGATGACGACATCATCCAGATACTTTGGGAAATGATGCACCCACATTTCGGTGCGTCGCACCACCCAACCATGCGGATCGTCGTAGTTTCCATCCAATGCGTCATCGGTGGCAATGTCCTGCAGGTATCGCGCAGTGGCATCGAGTCGTAAGCGACCCTTTGGTGTTACGTCACCGAGTCGTACGCGACGTTCGCGTGAATACGTGCGTCCGACCGCGGGAAACGGTGATGGTGGTGACACTTTTTGCACGTGCGACACGGCGACGACGCTACCGAAGATGTCGGTCGTCGGTAGCCTCGCTCTCGTGCGGATGCGACGACCACTCATGGTCACATCACTTGCCATCGCACTCCTGGTTTCGCTCGGTGGCGGTTGGCTCCTATCGGGTAGTTCGGACGACGACTATCAACTCGACTCCACCGCTGGCAGCATCGCCCTCAACAAGGTGTCCGAAGGCACTGCCCTGGCTTCAGTGCAAGTGGAGGACGCCGGAGGCAATCTCGTCGCCACCGACACGTGGCTCGGGCAGCCGCTCATCGTCAATTTTTGGTTCTCCACCTGTGAGCCGTGTCGCCGGGAGTTCCCCATTTTGGTCGCCGCCGACGCGCAGTTCGATCACATTCGATTCATCGGTGTGAACATCAGCGATACGAGTCGAACTGCAGAGACGTTTCTCGCCACGTACGACGCGACCTTCGACAACTTCTTCGATCGTGACGGACGACTGACCAGTGCAATGAGTATCGCGACGGCACCCGTGACACTCCTCATCGATGCCGGTGGCGTGGTGCGTCGTCAACTCACCGGAGAGATCACCGCTGCAATGTTGAACGAGGCAATCGCCGAGGTGTTCCCCGCGTGATTACCTTCGTTGAGGGAAGTTTCACCTATTCGTTACTGCTCGGCATGCTGGCTGCGGTGAATCCCTGTGGATTCGTGTTGCTACCCACCTATCTGGTGGCCTATCTGAGTGTCAGTGATGACACGGATGTCGCTACGCGGTTACGACGATCCCTCGTAGTAGGAGGATCCGTTTCGGCGGGGTTCCTGGTGGTGTTCTTGATCGTCGGCGCCATCTCACGCCTCTTTACCAATTGGATCGAGATCAACGCCAAGTATGCCTCGCTCGTGGTGGGGCTCGCGCTCACCGTCATGGGCATACGCATGTTGTCGGGATGGCGGCCGCGCATTTGGGTACCTGCACTTGGTGGGGAATCACGGCGCAACGGAGTTGTGGGAATGTTTGCCTTCGGGGTCGTGTACGCAATCGCATCGATTGGTTGCACCATCGGTTTGCTCACCACCGCGATTCTCGGCAGCTTCACCCGTGACGGGCTGGTCTCCGGTGTGCTCAGCGTGGTGATGTACGGATTTGGTATGGCACTCTTCGTTACTGCCCTCACCACCACGCTGGCATTTGCCAAGACGGCACTCGTTCGAGGCGGCCGAGGTGTCATGTCGGTGGTGTCGTACGTATCAAGTGGATTGGTGCTCATCACCGGCATCTACCTCGCGTGGTACTGGTACGTAGCCATCACCGAACAGTCCGACCAAGGCGACATCCTGCGGACCCTCGGAAACTGGCAAACCACCATCGTCAACCGAATCTCCGACATTGGTGCACTTCCCGTAGCAGTGGCGTGCGGAATCGTCGTCGCACTGGCTTGGTTTGCTGCTCGCCGTCGCACGTCGTTCTCGGACTCATGAACCTGGCTTATCTGCTCTCGCAACCTGGAGTGGAGGAAGTACTGGAATTGCGTGGCACGTTCGGGTTCATGGCTTTTCACGGTGGGTCGCTCGAAGAACGAACCGACCTCATCGCAAGACAAGCAGCACGTGACTCCAACTCGTCGTATTACGGAGTGCACCAACCAGCAGGGTTGCGCCAGCACGTGCCATCGCATCGCTTCACTGCCGATCAATCAGAGTCACTGGCCGCATTCCTCTCGCACGTCGACGTGGTCATCACCGTGCATGGCTTTGGTCGCCGTGGACTCTTCACCACCCTGCTGCTGGGCGGAAGCAACCGACAGTTGGCCAAACACACCTCCACCCACCTGCGACAAGCGTTGCCGGCTTACGGTGTGCAGGACGACATCGAACAGATTCCCAAGGAGTTGCGCGGATTGCACCCCGCGAATCCCGTCAACGTGCCGCGACTGGGCGGAGTCCAGCTGGAGTTACCACCACGCGTTCGTGGGACCAGCCCGTTGTGGTGGGATTGGGAAGGCCCGCATCCAACACCACACACCGTCGCCCTCATCACCGCGCTTGCTGAGTCGGCACGTACGTGGCGCAGCGACTCGTCAGGGAGCAAGACGGTTGATTACCCAACCAACGTCTGAACGCGTGTAACGAAATCGATCGTGCAAGCGACTCGGTCGGCCCTGCCAAAACTCCCACTCCGTCGGGACAATAAGCCAGCCGCCCCAACCCTCGGGGCGAGGCACGGGGCCATCGCCAAATCGAGTGTGCGCTCGTGAGAGCAGCTCCTCCAACTCCGCGCGGTCGGCGATGACCTCCGATTGCGGCGACGCCCACGCACCCAGCTGCGAATCGCGAGGTCGTGATGCAAAGTACGCGTCACTCTCCTCGGCGCTCAGCCGAACCACATCGCCACGCAACCGCACTTGGCGATGCAGGTCCAACCAGGCAAACGTGCCTGCAGCCGTCGCCGATGCCGCCACCTCGCGACTCTTGGCGCTGGCGTAATTGGTATAGAACGTCACTCCGCGCTCATCCACTCCACGTGCCAGCACCACCCGACCATTCGGTACTCCGCGGTGGTCGATGGAGGACAGCGTGAACGCGTTGGGTTCGGCTACACCAGCAGCAGCAGCCTGCTCGTACCATGCCGTGAACTGTCGAACGGGATCGGCAACGAGATCTGCGCGGTCGAGCCCCGCCGTTTCATATTGCACTCGACGATCGCGCAGGGTCATCGTGTGGTCGGAGACACTGCCGGAATCACTGTGGCGCCGCGCATGTACGGATGTAGAACTGCAGGAATGGTGACGGATCCATCGGGATTTCGGAAGTTCTCCAGGATTGCGGCCCACACACGTGGTACCGCGAGCGCCGAGGCGTTCAAGGTGTGGACGAACTCGGTTCCCTTCTTGCCATCCCGGCGGAAGCGAATGTCGCCGCGACGTGCCTGATAGTCGCTGAACCAACTAATGGAGCTCACCTCCAACCATTGATCACAGCCAGGCGCGTACACCTCCACGTCGATACTGCGATGGTGACTCTGTCCGAGGTCACCTGTGCAGATTTCCAACAAGCGGTACGGCATTCCCAGTGCCGCGATAGTGCTGGTGACTCTCTCGATGAACTCATCCAGTAACGCGGGTGCACTCTCGGGTGTGGTGAGCGCGAGGATCTCCACCTTGTCAAACTCGTGACTTCGGAGCATTCCTCGGGTGTCACGCCCTGCTGAGCCAGCCTCACGACGAAAGCATGGAGAAAAGGCCATGTAACGCACGGGGAGTTGAGATTCGTCCAGAATCTCCCCGGCGTGCAGGGACGTGAGAGGTGCTTCTGCCGTAGGAATGCACCACAAGTCGTCGCGACCAATGTTGTAGGCGTCGTCGGCGAACTTCGGCAACTGTCCCGTCGCAGTCAATGTGGCGGTGGAGACTAAGGATGGCGGACGGATTTCCTCGAATGCATCGGCGTTGCGATCCAGCGCGAATTGACACAACGCGCGCGCCAGAGTTGCACCGAGCCCGCGCTGCATGGTGAACATTGCGCCAGAGATCTTTACTGCGCGCTCCGAATCGAGAATGCCGAGGGCTACCCCTGATTCCCAGTGCGGCATCCGCTGATGCTCTGCAAAGGCGCTCGGCATCTGTAGCGGACCACGTACCACCTTGTTGTCCTCGCTGTTGCTGCCGTCGGATACCTCCGGGTGCGGTGTATTCGGAATCCGCAGCAGCACGTCGCGCAACGCCGCCTCCACTTGGGCGTACTCCTCATCAAGCGCCTTCTCCTTGTCCCCAAGGGTGCGACTCTCGGCCATGAGCGGCTCAGCATCCTTCTTCTCGCGTCGCAGGATCCCAACTTCCTTCGACAACTCGTTGATTCGGGCGCGGGCGGCATCACGCTCGGTCACAATGTCACGAAGCCGAACATCCAACCGGATGGCGTGATCCAACTGTTCGAGCACTTCCGGCTTGGCGCGACGACCAAGTGCACTACGTACCACGTCGGGTTGTGTTCGTAACAACCGGACATCGATCACGCTCGCCAAGGCTAGTGCTGCACGAGGAGGAACAAGTTTGATGTCTACTGTGTTCGTAGTGAATCAGCCGCTCCAATCCACAGCACTCGAGGTTCGTGACCTTGTCATTCGCTACGGCGACATCGTGGCCGTGAACTCGGTGTCGTTCGTGGCACGGCACGGTGAGGTCACCGCGGTGCTCGGCCGAAATGGTGCAGGTAAGACGTCCACACTGGAAGCGTGTGAAGGGCTGCGACGTCCCACCAGCGGCTCGCTACGAGTACTTGGGAACGACGTTTCAAACGGTGACACTTCCCAGCGAGCCCGAATCGGTGTCATGCTGCAAGATGGTGGAATCGCACCAAGTGCTCGGGTGATGTCACTCGTGCGCCACTATTGCCGGCTGTATGACCGTGGTGTCGATCCCCGCGTTCTCGTCGAGCAAGTGGGCTTGCAACATCGCGCGACATTCACGTGGCGACGTCTCTCGGGTGGCGAACGGCAACGATTCTCCCTTGCTCTGGCACTTGCTGCCAACCCCGACATTGCGTTCCTCGACGAGCCCACCGCCGGAGTCGATCTGGATGGCCGTGAGATGATTCGAGACATCATTGCCGGGCTCACTGCAGATGGTTGCTGTGTCGTGTTGGCCACCCACGACCTCGATGAAGCAGAGCGAGTGGCCCAACATGTGGTGGTCTTGCACCAAGGCAAGGTGGTGCTGGATGATTCCATCGTGAACCTCTGTACGGGGAATCGACGACTTGAAGACGTCGTACGCGAGGTCACCCGATGAGGTTGATCGTCGCCCAAACCAGAATGGAACTCACCACCCTGCTGCGCAATTACGAGCAGCTCTTGCTCATCATGGTGATTCCCGTGGGCATCCTGGTGTTCTTCGGAAACGTGGACGTGTTGCCCGACAGCGTGTCGTTGTCGCGATTGGTGTCGTCGGTACTGACACTGTCGATCATGTCCACCGCGATGGTGAGTACGGGTATTGCCACGGGATTCGAGCGTTCATACCACGTGCTGAAGCGACTCGGCGCGACGCCACTTGGCCGTGAACGCCTGATCTGGGCGAAGGCTGCATCAGTGGCGATGGTGGAAGCAGCACAAATCCTTATCCTGCTCGTGATTGCATCACTCATGGGTTGGTCACCCGATGCGGTGACGTGGTGGAAACTGCTCGGTGCGATCCTGCTCGGTACTTCTGCCTTCGCCGGTATTGGATTGACACTTGCCGGTCGATTACGTGCCGAGGCAAACCTGGCTGCACAGAACGGCTTGTATTTGGTACTCCTTGCAGTAGGTGGCATCATCGTGCCAATTGACGAGTTGCCTGATGCCATGGCGTTCGT
>SXPV01000010.1 GCA_005793215.1 Actinomycetota bacterium | reverse complement strand
GCCACACTCGCCGGGCCGTCCCACGGCTCCATCAACGACGAGTGGTATTGGTAGAACGCGCGTTTGTCGGCGGGCATGGTGGCATGGTTTTCCCACGCTTCAGGAATCATCATCAACACGGCGTGCGGCAATTCGCGTCCGGATAGGTGCAACAACTCGAGCACCTCGTCGAAACTCATGGAGTCGCTGCCCTTTGGTGTGCAAATCGGGAACGCGCGTTCCAACCCCGGAATCAGCGGTGTGGAGAGCAGCGCTTCGCGGGTGCGCATCCAGTTGCGGTTGCCCTGCACGGTGTTGATTTCGCCGTTGTGTGCGATGTAGCGATACGGGTGCGCAAGGGGCCACGACGGAAACGTGTTGGTGCTGAAGCGACTGTGCACCAACACCATGGCCGATTCCATGTCGGAGTCCGACAGATCGGGGAAGAACATGCCCAACTCGGGTGTGGTGAGCATGCCCTTATATATGAGTGTTCGCGACGAGAGCGACGGAAAGTACGTTCGCAATTCGTCGGGGAGTTCGTGTTCGATGCGCTTTCGCGCGACGAAAAGTGTGCGGTCGAGCGCGATACCGGTCACAGTGCCCGCTGCCCTGTCGCGCGACGAGCCAGACGCTTCGTCTCGCGCGGCGACGAACAGTTGCGCGAACGACGGCATCACGCGACGCGCGCTTGCGCCGAGGCACGACGGCTCCACCGGCACCTCGCGCCAACCGAGTGTGGTCAGACCTTCCTCGCGCACGATCGCTTCGATTGCCGCTTTCGCGCGTGTCGCGTGCAACGCATCGGCGGGAAGGAATGCGATACCAACGCCGTACGCGCCGCGGGGAGGCAATTCGAAGCCGCGGGAGCCACTCGCACCAATGCCTTCGGTCGCCGCAACCTTGCGCAAGAACTTGTCGGGCACCTGCAGGAGAATGCCTGCACCGTCACCCGTTTCGGGTTCGGCACCGGTGGCGCCGCGATGCTCCATACTGCACAACGCGCCGAGACCGGTCTGCACGATGCGATGGCTGGCCTCGCCCTTCACGTGCACCACGAACGACACGCCGCACGCGTCGTGCTCGAAGCGCGGGTCGTACAGGCCGTGGGCAGCCGGCAAGCCGAACGGCTCGGCTGCGTGCGCCGACGGCAAGTCGCGAATCACTCGGGCTGTCCTCACTATTGGTCGTGCCTACTGGTGCACCCACCCACAGGTGAGCACCGGGACGACGTTGGCCCGCGCAGTCAGCCTAACCGCACCCCACCGTGGGGGTTGGTGCGTGGCTACGCCGCCGCGACAAGGTTTAAGACGATTACCTCGGTGGGCCGCCGTGGGTGGGTCCCCACTGCGAGCCGATCAAATCCGTGAGTGATGCCGTGTTGGACGGTGTCTGGTTGTTGAACAGATCGCCGTCGGTCCAATGTTCCACCATGTGTCCCCATGGATCCAACCAGTAGTCGTAAATCTGGCTTCCCAAAATGTGGCGACCGATTCCCCACTGATGCGTATAGCCAGCGCTCGCCAAATGTGTATTGCCTCGCATCAAGTCATCGAAGTCGGCCACTTCGAATGCAGCATGATTGAACTTCGCCTTGCCCGACCCGATGAGAAACAACGTGTGATGATCCACGTACTCCGCACCCTTGTCGCAGCGCATGAACGCACCGATTGACGTGCTCGAATCAAGCGCAATTTCGTCGGAGGTCACCAACCCGAGACGCGCTTTGTACCACTGCTCACTCGCACGAAAATCGAGAACGTCGAGCACGCAGTGCCCCAGTCGCTTCACGTGCGATGGTCCGGCACCGAGGCGAAGTGCGGCCCCCATGCGAGGTGCAATACCCGCCGCGTTGCGCGCCGCCGGTGTGGGGCTCGGCAACGCGCCGAGTGATCCGCGTCCCGCCACCACCTCGACTCGATGACCGTTGGGATCGATGGCGTGCACCATTCGTCCGCCACCAGGCCCGTCGAGATCACGAGCAGATGAAAAGCCGTGCTCACGGGTGAGTACGTCCAGGTCATCAACCGAGTCGGCCACGAAGGCGACACCAGCAAAGCCCGGGCTGTCGGCGAGGTGCGTCACGTGCACGAAGCCGTCGTCATCGGTGCCTCGCATGTACAACGTACGTTCGTCGCGCGCCACACGCTGCAAGCCGAATGTCAGCGCAAACTTCTCCATCACATCGAGGTCGGGCGCGTTGAATCGCACGTAGGCGATGTCTCGAACGTTCACCGTCATACAGTCCTCCCGCACCGCTTCGCGAAACCCTTCACGTTCTACCAGAGCCCGTGGTTCGACCGAACCGTTGGCGCGTCATCATTACCGAGTCACGGCCCAAATGCGATAAAGTTTCGCCGTGGCGCTGGTGGAACTTCGCGACATCTGCAAAACGTTCGGCTCGGTCAAGGCCGCCGACAATGTTTCGAACGACAACGAATCGGGTGAGTTCAACACCCAGCTAGGCCCGTCGGGTTCGGGCAAAACCACGGTGCTTCGCATCATCGCCGGATTCGAGGAGCCTGACAGCGGCACCGTTCGGTTGAACGGCGTCGACATCACCCATCTGCCGCCATTCGATCGCGACGTCAACACGGTGTTTCAGGACTACGCCCTCTTCCCGCACATGACCGTGCAAGACAACGTGGAGTACGGCCTGCGAACGCGCAAGGTGCCAAAGGCGCTGCGCGCACAACAGGCCGGCGAAGCAATTGCGTCGGTGAAACTGGAGCACGCCACCGATCGACTACCCCACCAACTGTCGGGGGGTCAGCGTCAACGGATCGCACTGGCTCGCGCCATGGTGTTGCGACCAAAAGTGCTGTTGCTCGACGAACCACTCGGTGCGCTCGACCGCCAACTTCGCGAGGAGATGCAGGTGGAGTTGAAGAACATCCAGCGTGACGCCGGCATCACCTTCATCTTCGTTACCCACGACCAAGAAGAAGCCATGCGCATGAGCGACCGCATCGTCATTTTCAACGAGGGCCGGGTGGAGCAAGTCGGCACACCCGAGGAGGTGTACGAACGTCCAGCGACACGCTTCGTCGCCGGGTTCCTCGGTGCCGCGAACATCGTCGCTGGCGATCCAGCACGGAAGATCTTCGGTCGCACCACGACGGTGAGCATCCGCCCCGAGCGCATGCAACTGCAGCCGGTCAGCTACTCCGCGGCGAGTGGCGAGTTCGCCGTTACTGCCACCGTGAAGGAAGCTGCGTTCGTGGGAGCGAACACCCTGTACGTGGTTGACACGGACGACGGCGTTCGGCTAAGCATAAGTAGAACAAACACACAATCTCCGGGGCACGACAACCGTTTTGCCCCTGGTGATCGGGTGCTCGCGGTGTGGCACGACCGCCACATCGCCGAGATACCCGCATAGCGCCGACTCACCTCGGCAAGGGGGCAATACGAATGAGAATGAAAAAGCACGCGCTGCTCAGCGCCATCTCTGCTGCGGCGTTGATCGTCGCCAGCTGTGGCGGTGACGGAAGCGCAGACGTAGAAATCCAGGTGCCAGACATTCCAATGCACCAGGAGATGGGCGAATTTGAAGGTGAACTGAACATCGTGAACTGGTCGGGCTTCGTTGAGCCGGCCTGGACCGACAAGTTCACCGCGGACACCGGTTGCAAGGTAAACCCACGCGTTGCTGGCACCAGCGACGAGATGGTCACCCTCATGCGCACCGGTCAGTACGACATCGTTTCGGCATCGGGCGACGCCGCGTTGCGCCTGATCGTCGGTGGCGACGTACAACCGCTGAACATCGAGTTGATCCCGAACTTCAGCGACGACATTGCTGAAGGTATGAAGGGCAACGTGTACGACACCGTCAACGGCAAGCCGTACGGTGTGCCGATTGGCCGTGGCGCCAACCTGCTGCAGTACAACGACACCGTCACCGGTGGCGCACCCGAGAGCTGGGACGTCGTCTGGGAACTGGACAGTCCGTACAAGGGCAAGATCACGGCATACGACGCACCGATTTACATCGCTGACGCCGCCGTGTACCTGATGTACCACAAGCCGGAACTCAACATCAAGAACCCGTACGCACTGGACAAGGACCAATTGGCCGCCGCGATCGACCTGCTCAAGCAGCAGAACCAGATCATCGGTGAGTACTGGTCCGACCCGGTTGCACAGATCACCTCGTTCGTAGGCGGAAACACCGTCGTCGGCACGTCGTGGGAAGTGCTGCGTAAGTTCGCCGCGCAAGACAACCTGAAGACCACCCTTCCGAAGGAAGGCTCAACCGGTTGGTTCGACTCGTGGCTCGTCAGTTCCTCGACGCCGAACATCAACTGCGCATACGCCTGGATGGACTACACCAGCCGACCAGAAGTGAACGGTGCAATCGCCGTCAACTTCGGTATGGCCCCAGCCAACACGGCGTTCTGCAAGTCGAGCGAAGAGGCTCAGGCTCACTGCGACACATTCTTTGCCGAGGACGAAGAGTTCTTCAAGCAGGTGTGGCCGTGGACGACACCGATCGAAACCTGCGTCGATGGACGTAAGGACGTGATGTGCACGAGCTTCCAGGATTGGACCAACGCCTGGGCGACCGTCAAGGGTTGATCCAGCCACGCGAGTGACGAGCAATCGTTGCTCACGTTGAAAACGAATCACATGGGCGTGGGGACCGAGCAATCGGTCCCCACGTTCATGCAGTGAGGTAGCAATGACCGACACCACGACGAACAGCCAGCCGCGATCCGTGCGGCGTTCGCGACCCGTGTCGTCGTACCTCCTGCGCCGCCCGAAGCTGCGGCTCCTTGCTTTGCTCGCCTTGCCGATGACGTGGATCATCGGCGTCTATATCTTCTCGCTGTTTTTGTTGCTGATCACCGCATTCTGGAACGTGGACCCGTTCACGTCGTTGGTGTCCCCCGGGTTCAACCTCGAGAACTTCTCGCTCGTGCTCACCAATCCGTCGTACATCGCAACATCGGTTCGCACGCTGTTGATCGCACTGACGGTCACGCTCGTGTGCATCATGTTCGCCGTTCCGCTTGGCATCTTCATGGCCAAGATCGCGCGACCGTGGTTGCGCAACACGTTGGCCGTTGCCATAACGCTCCCGCTGTGGGCGGGCTACCTCGTAAAGATCATTGCGATGCGATTGGTGTTCACCGAGGAGGGCTTCTTCAACTGGGCGATGTCGCCAATCGGCGTTCGCGGCCCCGGGTTCTCGGTACCGATCGTGATTCTCACGCTCACCTATCTGTGGTTTCCGTACATGGCGCTTCCGGTGTACACCGCGATTCGCCAGATTCCCCCGAATCTCTTCGATGCGTCAAGCGACATGGGCGCCAAGGGCTTCACCACCGTGTGGCGCGTGGTGATACCACTGATCGTGCCCGCGATGATCGCCGGTTCGGTGTTCACCTTCTCCCTCAGCCTGGGTGATTATCTCGCGGCCCGATTCACGGGTGGTGCCACCCAGATGATCGGCAGCATCATCGCCGCCAACATCAACCTCAATCCGCCCGTTGCCGCAGCATATTCGATGGTGCCGATCACCTTCGTCGTCATCTATCTCATGGTGGCGCGCCGCACCGGATCGTTGGAGCGAATGTAGCCATGCTGCGACTCTCCCGCGGTGCTCGACTCGCTTTGATGGCGATCGTTGGTCTGATTCTGCTGTTCATGTACGTGCCGCTGTTCGTGTTGATTTTGAACTCGTTCAACGAGTCGCAAATTTCCGGCTGGCCAATCAAGAATTTCTCCACCAAGTGGTGGGCATTCGCCCGCAACTACCAACCGATTCGGGATGCGCTGCTCAACTCGGTGCTCGTCGCCACCGGCGCGATGATCTTCGCGTCGATTCTGGGCACACTCGTGGCGTTTGCGATGAAGGGGTTCAACTTCTTCGGGCGTGGCACGGTGAACATTCTCGTCGTGCTGCCCATCGCCCTGCCGGGTGTGGTGACGGGCGTGGCGTTCAGCAACACGTACTCCAACTTCCTGACACCCGCGGGCTTCAACATCGGTTACTTCGGCATGATCGTTGCGCATGCGACCTTCTGCATCGTGATGGTGTTCAACAACGTGTTCGCACGCCTGCGCCGCATGAACCCCAACCTGCAGGAAGCATCGGCCGATCTCGGCGCCGGACTGTGGCAAACGTTCCGCCTGGTGACGTTTCCTCAGTTTCGTACGTCGTTCGCCGCCGGAGCACTGCTCGCTTTTGCGCTGAGTTTCGACGAGGTGGTCGTCACCATCTTCACCGCACCTCCCGGCATCGACACGCTGCCACTATGGATTCTGAAAGAGGTCGGCCGACCCAACCAAGCCAGCGTGGTGAACGTGGTGGCAACCGTGGTGATCCTGCTCTCGCTCATTCCCGTGTACATCTCGCAACGTTTGACACGCGCACAGGAAGACGAGCGGTAGCGCTTCAGCATTTCTTGATGCCGGGTGTGTGAGCCTGGCCGCACTCCTTCGTGAGCGCAATGTTCGCGGCGCTACGCCGTTATGCGGTGTGCCGCATTCGCAGTAAGACCCACCGCAATGATCACGCCCACCATCCAGAACGATTTCGGATCCAGTTCGCGCGCCACCAACAACACCACCATGAATGCGGCAATTGGCAGTACCGGTACCCAGCCGATGTTGCCGCGAATACGAAACGGTCGAGCAATATCCGGTTTGGTTTTGCGCAAGGCGATCACCGCGGCATTCACCACCAAAAATGTCAGGTAGATGAGGGCGTCGGTTGCCGATGCCAGCGTCTTCAAATCCCCCGCCAAGAGCAAGCCCAGCGCCATCACCAAGGTGACGATCAAAGCGTTCATCGGCACCCGTTGATAACGAACCACCGCCAAGAAGCGCGGCAAGTCGCCGGCACCCGCCATGGCATAGAACATTCGTGAGGCAGCCGTGAGCACCAGCAACACCGTGGTGCCGGTGCTCACCATGGCGGCAACCGACAGTGCATTGCCTGCCCAGTCGCCAAGGACCCGCTCGCCCACCGCAGCCAACGGGCGATCGGCAACGGCGAGCGCATCGGCCCCGAGCACGCTCACTGCTGCAACGGCTACGCCCACGTACAGCAACGTGGAGATGCCGAGTGCCAGCAGCAGGGCGCGCGGTATGGTCCACGACGGGTCACGGGTTTCTTCCGACAACGTGATGACTTCGTCAAAACCGATGAATGCAAAGAACACCAGCCCTGCCGCACCAACCACACCGGTGAACGAACCACTTAAGAGGTCGTGATTACCAAGGGATGGAGCTCCGATCACCATCACCGCCACGAGCGAGCCAACTTCCACCAATGCAAGTGTGACGATGAGCCATGCGGCGCGCTCCATGCCAAGGAACGACACCACCGCCATGACCACCAGCAAGACGGCCGCCACGAGGCGTTCGTCGATCTCGACGAATTCGTTCACGTAACGTCCGAACCCGAGTGACACGGTGGCTGCCGCCACGACGAGTGCGGCGGTCATCGACCATCCCACCACCACCGCCACCCAACGCGGAAACACCTGACTGGCAAACTCATGCTCAGATCCCGCTTTGGGGAACATCGAGGCGAGTTCCATGTAGCTAAAGGCAGTGAGTGCCGACAAGATGCCTGCCACCACGAACGCCAGCCATACGGCACCCCCGGCCTCGCGAGTGGCGGGCCCAAGCAACACGAAGATGCCGGCACCGATGATGACTGCAACGCCACTCAT
>SXPV01000069.1 GCA_005793215.1 Actinomycetota bacterium | reverse complement strand
GCGCGTTAGCCCCGGCGCATCCGCTGTGGCGCGTTAGCCGGCGTGTGATTTCTCCCACGCTCGCGCAAGTGCGCTGTAATGGCCCCCGAGCGTCATCAGTTCGCTGTGCGTGCCCACTTCGGTGATTCGCGCATTGTTCACCACCACGATGCGATCGGCTCGTTGCACGGTGGTGAGTCGATGAGCAACCACGATCGTGGTTCTGCCTTGCATCAAGCGCTCCAACGCAGCTTCCACTTCGGCTTCCGTACCCGGGTCGAGGTTGGAAGTTGCTTCATCGAGCACCAACACCGCTGGGTCGACCAGTGCGGCGCGACCAAGAGCCACCAGCTGACGTTCACCCGCCGACAATCGAGTTCCACGTTCGCGGACCTCGGTGTCCAGACCATCGGCCAGTCGTTCGAAACGCGCGAGCACGCCCAGACGCTCCAGAGCGGCTTCCACCTCGACATCGTTGGCTTCGATTCGAGCCAAACGCACGTTGTCACGAATGGTGCCGTTGAAGAGGAACCCTTCCTGTGGCACCACCACGATGCGTTGCCGCAAACTCTTGTGCGTTCCACGACGCAGATCGACGCCACCATAACTCACCACACCACTGACGGGGTCGTACAAGCGCGCCATCAATTTGGCAAGCGTGCTTTTTCCGGCGCCGGTCGGGCCAACGAGCGCGATTCGCTCACCGTCACGAACTTCGAGGCTCACGTGGTCGAGAGCCGGAGTGGACCCACGCTGATAGGTGAACGTCACATCGTCCACGAATAGGTTTCCGCGCAGAGGTAGTGCGACGGCGTCGGACGCTTCATCCACCTCCGGTGTTGCGTCGAGAATCCCGAACAACTTGTGCAACGCCGCCGCTGCCGACTGCACACCGTTGTACAACTGCGAGAGTTGTTGCACGGGGTCGAACAGACTCGACAACAACAAAATGAACGCCACCACCGTGCCGAGCGAGACCACACCTTCGTGTACCAACCAACCACCGATACCTACCACCAGCGACGTGGCAATCACGCCGGAGAATTCCACGAGACCGAAGTACCACGTGCTAATTCGGATGCTGCGCACGTGGCTATCGAACAGCGCTCGGTTGGACCTCTCGAACCGCTTGATTTGGTGATCTTCTTGGGCGTACGCCTGAATCACCCGAACCGCCGCAATACCTTCCTGCAGCGTGCCGAGATTCTGACCAACACGCTCGCGAACGGTGAGATACGCAGTGTTGGAGTCACGCTGGAACTTGACTGAAGCAATGACGATCACTGGGAATACGATCAACACCACCATCGTGAGCTGCCACGACAGCGTGAACAACACGGCGAATGCGAGCACTACCAAGAAACCGCTCGCCAGAAACTGCAACAATCCCCATTGAATGAGTTCGCCCATCGTTTCAATGTCGGCGGTCATTCGCGCTACGAGTACCCCTGCCTTGTTGCGGTCGTAGTACGCCATGGATTGACGCTGCATTGCAGCAAACACCTTCAGTCGCAGCTCGCGGAGAAATGCCTCACCGGTTCGATTGAGGAACACGTACTGCATTCGGCCGAACACGTAGGCGAGCGCGGTAATCGCCAGATAGAAGCCCACCGACAGATTGAGTTCGAAGAGATTTCGGGCTCGAATTCCAGCGTCGATGCCGTGTCGCACCAGCACCGGAGCAGCCAGTGTGGCACTGGTGGTCACCACCACACAGCCGAGTGCGGCATAGGCGGTGCGGCGGAATGGTGCGGCCATTCGAATCACCCGCGCCATCACACGTCGTGTCTCGGTCTTGTCGAGTTGGTCCTCCGGTGCGACACCACCTCCCATCTGGAACATCTACTCGCCTCCCACGACCGGGGCGCGGGCCACTTCGGAGCGATTCGCGTCGGCCTCAACGGGACGATCTGCGGCAACGGTGTCGTCGCGCACTGCCCACGCAGCGAGCACTTCGCGATAGCGCTCACAGCTGTCGAGCAACTCTCGGTGCTGTCCGACTGCCAGCACGCGACCCTCGTCGATCAAAACGATTCGGTCGGCCAACGCAATGGTGCCCGGGCGATGCGCAATGACGATGGTGGTTCTCCCGGCCATCACGGTTCGCATCGCGTCGCGAATCTCGTGCTCCTTGCTGGGATCGACCGCGCTCGTGGCATCGTCCAACACCAACACGCGCGGGTCGGCAACGATGGCCCGAGCTATCGCAACTCGTTGACGCTGCCCACCACTCAGCGAGAATCCGCGTTCACCGATCGGAGTGTCATATCCCTCGGGAAGCCGTGTAATGAAGTCGTGGGCGCCAGCAAGTCGCGCGGCACGTTCCACGGTTGCCATGTCTGCATCGGGCTTGGCAAAGGCGATGTTGTTTCGAACCGAGTCGTTGAAGAGGAAGGTCTCCTCGAATACCACACCGATGTTCCGACGCAGCTCGCGAACGTCGAGCTTGCGCAGGTCGATTCCGTCCAACGTGATGCGACCCTGCTCCACGTCGTAAAAGCGCAGCAGGAGCCGAACGATCGTGCTCTTGCCCGCACCGGTAGCGCCAACCAACGCAACCGACTCCCCCGGTGCGATGGAAACACTCACGCCGTTGAGCACTTTGTGCTCATCCCCGTAACCAAACACCACGTCTTCCAGCGACACCGCACCCACCGCTTGGGACGTATTCCGAGCCGGTAGCGACCGGGGCTGCTTAGGGCTCTGCACCGCCGGGTCGGTGGACAAGACCTCGTGTACCCGCACGAGGGCAGCTGCGGCGCGCTGACCCAACGCCACCATCATGCCGATGTTGCGAAGCGGCCACACCAACATGGT
>SXPV01000068.1 GCA_005793215.1 Actinomycetota bacterium | reverse complement strand
TGGGGTTCGATTACCCGAATCAATCCGTTCCCGGCAAAGTCGAAGTCCAATCTGGTTGGCCGCGCGGTGTCGTTCATTGCGTTCAGCGTGATCGTGGGAGCATGTGCCGTCGTGGTTGGTCGCCGCTCGGCATCCAAACGCGTCGATGCCGTGGTGGCCATGTCGCCGCCGCTCACCCTGGGCACCGTCGGCTGGATTGTGGCTCGGTTGCGACGCACTCGGCTTATATTCAACGTGCAAGACGTGTTTCCCGATGCCGTCGTTGCCACTGGTGCCATCACCAACTCGACCGTGATTGCGTTGGCTTCCTGGCTGGAGCGTTTCACGTATCGCCGCTCTCACGCCGTGGTGGTGTTGTCCAAGGATTTGCAGCGCAATGTTCGGGCCAAGTTGTCGTCTCGCTATGCCTCACGCATTCACGTGATCGAGAACTTCGTCGACACGCAACGCATCACACCGCGCGATCGCATGACTGCATATCGCGCCGAGCTCGGCATCGGTAGCGAGGTGGTGGTGATGTATGCAGGCAATGTCGGATTTTCCCAGTCGCTGGAACACTTGCTGGAATTCGCCGAACGGTCACCGTCGGTGACGGTGCTCATCAATGGTGACGGTGCAGCACTGCAATCGCTTCGTGCGTTGGCTGCAGATATTGCGAACGTGCGCTTCGGTGGTTATCAGCCCGAAGCACGCCTGGCCGAAGTACTCGCCACGGGCGACATTCACGTGGTGCCGTTACGCACTGGACTGGCCACCGTGAGCGTGCCGTCCAAGACGTATTCCATCCTTGCTGCAGGACGCCCCGTGGTGGCCGCGGTCGATGCTGGCACCGAGATCAGCGGACTGCTCGAGCGGGCGGGGGCCGGTCTCAGTGTCGCCCCCAATGATGTGGAGGCACTCTGTGCAGCATTGTCATCACTGGCCGTTGATGCACCACGCCGTGAACGCTTGGGCGCCAACGGCAGAACATATGTGGAGCGCCACGTGACCGCGCGCGACGTTGCGGAGGCGTACGTGCGACTGCTTTCCGATAGCCTGAGCAACTCGTGACGTCGTCCGCCAAGAAAATCGCCCGCCTCGCTGAGAAGAGCAAGACTCGTTCGCCTCGCGGTATCCGCCTGCGTGGTGGTTCGCTGTTCCCGACGGTCATCATCGTGGTATTGGCCCTCGGCGCCGCACTCATTGCGTACTCGCGCCAGACTCTGGAAGACCGCACCGCGGCCGACATCACCAACGCCACCTACTACCTCTCCTTTGGTGTGTACGTATGCGACCAGTGGGTCACCTTGCCGGATACGCAGGTCATCACCGATCTCGCTGAAACGCGCGAAGGGGCCAAGCTCGTCGCCGGTACGCCTGGCGCAGTGGAATGGCAGCCGCAGGTGTTGAGTGGCCAGCGCCGCGCCAAGTTGTCCGCAGTGTTGGATTTGTACTCCATCAAGGTGTCCAATACCGAACTGCAGTTTCCGGACGCCATCAATGGTGGAGCAACGCTCACGGAGGACGGCGATGCCTGTGACGGCAAGGGCGGAACATTGTCGGTGGCAACGTGGGACAATCTCGGCACTGATCCTTCGCAGAAGACCTCCATCGCCGAACTCGGCTCCGTGCGTCTCACCAACAATGGTCTGGCGGTGGCCCTCATCTTTGCTCCGGATGAATACGAAGCAGAACAGCCACCGTCGGCCAGCGACGTTGCCGTCCTCGTCGAGTCGGGCGAGTAGTACCGCGCGGCATGTTTGCCGTCGTTCTCGTCGGCGGGTTTGGCACGCGCCTGCGACCACTGACCAACGACATCCCCAAACCGTTGCTGCCGCTCGGGCAGCGAACCATCTTGGAATGCCTGATGTCGCAGTTGGCCCGAGGTGGAGTCACCGATGCGGTGCTCGCACTCGGATTCAAGCCCGAGCCCTTTCTTGCGGCCTTTCCTGACGCTCGTTGTGCTGGTGTGCGATTGCACTACGCAATCGAATCGTCGCCGCTGGACACCGCGGGCGCGATCGGTTTTGCGGCGCGGAGCGTTGGACTGCACGACAGCAACGGCGCATTCGTGGTGGCCAACGGCGACATCGTCACCGATCTCTCTATCGCAGCACTGATTGCGCAGCATCACGCCAACGCTCGTCGTGGAGCGTTGGCAACCATTCACCTCACGCCGGTGGAGGACCCATCGCAGTACGGCGTGGTGCAGTTCGACTCAGGTGGCGCGTCGGGAAACAAGTCAGGAAACAAGGTGCGTGGATTCGTCGAAAAGCCTGCTCCTGGCACCGTGGCGAGCCGACATGTCAATGCAGGCACTTACGTGTTCGAATCAGCCGTGTTGCGACAACTCCCTGGTGATGCGCCACTCTCGGTGGAACGGGTCACGTTTCCGGCCTTGGCAAGTTCCGGTGAATTGTTCGCGTACCCCACCGACGACTACTGGCTGGATGCGGGTCGCCCCGACACCTACATTCGCGGCAACTTGGATCTCATCAATGGTGTGCGCCGGGAACACGACGTGGCAATTCACACCACGGCGCGCATC
>SXPV01000067.1 GCA_005793215.1 Actinomycetota bacterium | reverse complement strand
GAGCGACACGATCTTGCGTATGCCAACTATTCGGCACTCTCCCGACTCTCCCTTGGCGTTGACTGGAACCCCGAATTGCGAGCAGCGGTCGACAACCAGTTTCAGCGCGACCTGCAGGAGTCGTGCATCAGACGGCGACACAGTGAGCGACTGCGGTGCGATGCATGGACGGTGGTGTTCTTTCACGCCGTTCGTATCGCGGCTGGGCCGTAGGTTGCAAGCGGTATTGGCCTCGGAGCCGACTAGCGCGTAAGCGCCAAAAGCAACATCTCCTGCAACATTCGTGCAGTGGCACCCCAGATGGTTTCGTCGTCCAGATAAAACATCGGCACCACGACTTCGCGATCGGGAAACACCCAGTGCTCCTGGGCAAAGGTGTCGGGACGTATCAGTTCAACCAACGACACACTCAACACACGATCAACCTCGCCGTTCGGAGAAAACTTCGTCGGCACATCCGGCAACCGAACCACATGCGGCACGATGTGGCTCGTACTGGAAATCGTTCGATGTGCAGTGAGCTCACCAACGACGTGTGCGTGACGAGCGTCCACGCCGATCTCTTCGTACGTTTCACGCAATGCGGCTTGTAGCGACGTCTCCCCGCGTTCAAGCCGTCCACCTGGAAATGCGATTTGCCCTTTGTGGGTGGTCAGCGAATCGGAACGCCGAGTAAGCAACACCCTCGGCTCGTTGTCTGCAACAAACAATGGCACCAGCACCGCCGAAGGGTTCGCCTCCGATGAGGGGAGTTGCAGTGCTTCATCTGGTTGGTGCCGTGCTATCGCACCGCACACTGCATCGATGTCGCTGAGGGCTCGTGTGTCCAGCCGATCCCACGGCGCATAGTCCAATTCACGCCAACTCGCCGGTCGTGGCAACTGCTGTCGACCGCCCGGACGTCGCTCCACCATCTGACGTTTCCGAAGACTCAACGCGACGTCTACAGCGCTGGTTTCCAGCCACTCTCCACCAGTTGCTTCAACACCGAATCAAGTCCGGCAGTCTTCAACGCCGCAAGCGTGCGACCTGGCTGCTCTTCACCTTTCTCCCATTTGTCCCATGCGAGTTGAATTTTGGCAAGGTCGGGTGCGGGTTTGTCGAAGGGCATGGGCTGAGCCTAACGACGCACGTGTTGCTTGCTGATGGTGTGGTCGGTTACTCATAGTCTGTTGAGCGTGCTGAGTCGCCTGGCTACACGACGTCTTGCTCTCGCTCTCGCACTTGCTTCGGGTGTGGCGACAACGACGACTGCACCCGTCCATGCGGTCGTCGGTGGAAGTTCTGCGGTGGGCAACACTGCTGTGGTTCGCCTCGTGAACGGATCCAGCGTTTGCAGCGGAGCCTTGTGGACCAGTCGCATCGTCGTGACTGCCGCCCACTGTGTGGTGGATTCCACCGGAAACGTCACCAGTGGACCGATTTCGGTATTCGCCCCCGGCGTCAACGTTCAACAATCGTCTCAAACGGTGCTCAAAAGTGCCGTGCTTACGGTTGACGGCTGGCAACGACGCGGTGATTTCTCCCAGCCCGACGACATCGCCTTCCTCATCCTTGCGGCCGACATGTCGGGCGGCAGCATCGCGCGCATCGCGACCACTGAAGAGATTTCGGCGTGGAGTCGCGAAGGTCGCATCGTCACGTTGCTTGGCTACGGACGTACTTCGGCCACGGGATCCTCGTCCCCCACTCCAAACTTCATCAATCAGCCACTCAGCACGCTGCCAACGTGGCCGGGTGGCTTCACCGCAACACAAACTGCAACAACGGGAATTTGTTCCGGCGACTCGGGGGGTCCCGTCATCACCCAGGTTGGCAACGACGTCGTCTTGATCGGCGTGAACTCAGCGGCGTCGGGACCCTGTTCACCGTCGAGTCGTCCATCCATGACCGGATTCGCACCGGCTGCATTTCCCGAGTTGATGCGACGCGCGCTCGAACTCACCAGCGGAACCGCACTTCCAACTATCTCTACGGGCACTCCCCGGGACGTGACCACGAGCAGTGCCGTTCTGAGCGCAACTGCTGCTGGCAACAACTTGGTTACGACGACATCGTTTACCTACGGCCTGCAACCCGATCTCAGTGGTGCAAGCGTGACCGTGGAGTCTGCACAGGTCTCGGGTGCGACACCACGAGTCGTCGAAGTTGCAATCTCCAATCTGATGCCCGGCACTTCGTACTACTTTCGAGCCAATGCCACCAACTTGGCGGGCACCGTCACGGGTGCCATCATTCGGTTCACGACGCTTGGCGGTGCGCCGAGTGTGGCGAGCGGTGCAGCAACTTCCATCGCTTCGGATTCCGCAGTCGTCAGCGGAACGGTCAATGCCAACACGGTGGCGAGTCAAGCCTTTTTTCAATATTCGCGAGTGTCCGACCTTTCTGAAATCGACGGGACGATTGCAGCAGGAGATGTAGCGGGTTCCGAAACGGCGACACTCACCGCAAACTTGTCGCAACTCGAGGCAGGTACGACCTACTACTGGCGAATTGCTGCCACGAATGCTGCGGGTACGGCAGTGGGCGACACTCAGTCCTTCACTACCCCTGCATTCAAAGCCGGTACTTCGAGAACCACCAATGCGCTCGTCAACGCGCTCGCTATCGACCCCACGGGGATATCCAAGACGGTGGTCGTGCCCGCGGCAAAATCACGTCTGCAATGCGCGGTCAACTCCAGAACCAAACGACTCACCTTCACGCGTCCAGGGACGTGCCGCGTGAAAATCACCGTCACCCGTGCCGGTGTTACGAGTTCAGGCAACTACAACTTGATAGTTCGATGAGACTGTTCCCTTGACGCCAGCGCCACACGACACTACGAACTACGAACTCGTCGCACAGACGCGACGCAACGGCCAGGTGGAATCGCAGCATTTTGGTGCCATTGTTGCGCTGAACACCGACGGCTCGATTGCCTTCAGTGTGGGCGACCCATCCGTCATCGTCTTCCCACGATCGTCGATGAAGCCGTTACAGGCAACTGCAATGGTGCGAGCAGGCCTGTCGCTTCCTTCGCGACTCTTGGCGCTCACGTGTGCCAGCCACGATGGGCGTCCCGAACATCTTGCGGCCGCACGGGACATTCTGGCGACCGCCGGGCTCGATGAGTCTTCCCTCGGCAACCTGAAGGACTATCCATTGGACGATGCCGAGCACGAAGTCGCCATTCGTGACGGAAAACAGCGCACGTCGCTACAAATGAATTGCTCGGGTAAGCACGCCGGCATGTTGGCCACGTGCGTTACGGCTGGCTGGCCATCCGATGGCACCTATCTGTCGCCCGATCATCCCCTGCAGCAATGCATCACCGATGGGATCCCGTCGTTGGCCGGTGAGCCTGCTGCACACATTGCTGTCGACGGTTGTGGTGCACCGGCACATGCGCTGTCCCTGCTCGGTTTGGCTCGCGCGTTCCGCACCATTGCCGTTGCCGCACCTGGTACCGCCGAGCACCTCGTGGCGAATGCAATGATGTCGCACCCCGAAATGGTGGGTGGGCCCACGCGTGACGTCACACGACTCATGCAAGGTGTCCCGGGACTCATGGCCAAGGACGGAGCCGAAGCCGTGTTTGCCGTTGGGCTTCGCGACGGACGTGCGGTGGCCTTGAAAATCAGTGACGGCGCCAACCGGGCTCGACCACCGGTGATGCGGGCTGCGCTCGAGCGTTTGGGGGTGGGCCTAGAAAACGTCGACCCGGCGACGTGGGATTCCCCCGTTTGGGGGCACGGTCGCCGGGTCGG
>SXPV01000066.1 GCA_005793215.1 Actinomycetota bacterium | reverse complement strand
TCGCATGATCATCTTGGGTCGTCGTATTCGCATGGAGCAGCGTCTCAGCACGCCGCGCTCGCTGTTGTTCTTGGTGCCGGTGTTCTCCGTGTTCTTTGCGTTGGTGGTCGGCGGAGTCTTCCTTGCTGCAACAGGTCACTCACCGATCGGTACCTATTTGGATTTGATCGACAACGCATACACCAGCTTCTACGGCATCACCGACACGTTGGGGCTCGCGACACCCCTCATCTGCACGGGGCTGGCGGCAGCGTTCGCATTCCGAATGAACCTGTACAGCATCGGTCAGGAGGGTCAGCTGTATCTCGGCATGATCGGTGGTGCGTGGGCGGGTATCGCGCTCGCCGATTCACTCCCCAAACTCATCGCCGTTCCCGCGGTGCTGCTCGCAGGAGCACTCGCTGGTGCTATGTGGATAGCCCTTCCTGCATTCCTTCGTGCACGCCTCGGCACCAGTGAGATCGTCAGCACGTTGCTGCTCAATTATGTGGCGCTCAACTTGCTTAACTACCTGATCTTTGGTTCGACCGGGTTCTTTCGTGATCCCACCACGTCGTTTCCCCAGGGGCGGCTGGTGGCAGACAGTGCGAGGCTCTCACCAATCTCGTTCTTCACCGACAAGGTCACCAATACGTATCCGACGTTCTTCATTGCGGTGATCCTTGCCGTGGTGTTGTTCTGGTTCATGCGCGTATCCAACTACGGCTACGAAACTGCCGTGTATGCCGACTCACCCAACACTGCGCGGTACGCCGGCATGAACTCTGCCTGGTTGCAGTCGTCGGTGCTCCTCATCTCCGGGGCACTTGCAGGGGCAGGTGGAGCGATGTACGTGGTGGGGCCGGCGGGCAAGGTGGATCCGGGTTTGTTGCAGGTCGGGCTTGGCTATGCGGGAATCGTGGTGGCGGCACTCGCGCGCTACAACTTCATTGCAGTCATCATCGCCGCCGTACTCTTTGCCGGATTGCGTACGGGTGGCAACGCGTTGCAGATTTCCAACGATCCCGTACCCATCGCCATAGCGGTGGTGTTGCAGGGTGCGGTACTGCTTTTTGCCTTGGGTGGCGAATTGTTTCGACGCAACAAGATCACGATCAGTCGCGTGCAGGCGGCACCAGCATGAACTCCAACATCTGGCTGCTCACGTTTGCTGATGCCATCAGCATCGCGACCACGCTGATTTTGGCGTCATTGGGTGCAATCCTCACCGAGCGCAGTGGCGTGATCAATCTCGGAGTAGAAGGCATGTTGCTGATGGGTGCGGTGACGGGGTTCTTGGTTGCCGACTCGAGCGGCAACCTCTGGCTGGCATTGTTTGTGGCCGTCCTCGTAGGTGTGGTGTTGTCGTCGGTGCATGCCGCACTTACCGTTGGATTGCGTGCCAACCAAATCGTGTCGGGGCTGGCCATGGTCATCTTTGCCACTGGTTTGTCGCAGTTCATCGGTAAGCCGATCGAGGGTGATCCACTGCCGGTGTTGATTCGGCCAATCGATTTTGGGGCACTGTCCGACATTCCGTTCATTGGTCCCGTGGTGTTCGGGCATGACCTGTTCACCTATCTCACATGGGTGCTGGTGGCTGTTGCGTCGTTCTACATGCATCGCACCCGACCGGGATTGTTGCTTCGCGCCACGGGGGATGCTCCGGCAACCGTCGACGCGCAGGGTGGTTCAGTTGCGCGCATTCGTTGGGCGCACACGGTAGTTGGTGGAGCACTCATGACCTTTGCTGGCGCTTGGTACATGTTCGCGCGTTCTGCGGCGTGGAACCAGTCGGCAACCACCAACGGCATCGGATGGATCGCCCTGGCACTCGTGGTGTTTGCCTCCTGGCGACCGCTGCGGGCAATCGGTGGCGCAGTGTTGTTCGGCTTCTCGTTGCAAGTGCCCTTCACTTTGCAGGCCGAGCAGATTCGAGTACTGCCACCCACCATCGTGGCGATGTTTCCGTATCTCATCACACTTGCAGTGCTCGTGGTGTTGTCCACGCCCCGCGCACGGCGACTCCTGGGTGCGCCAAAGATGCTGGGTCAACCGTTCGTTCGTGACGAGCGTTGAACTGGTGGCAACCTTTCGTCTAGCGACTCCAGTACGGTGACGGACACATGACACGGCTTTCGGTTGCATCTTCCAACGACGACATCCTGCGTGTATTGCACGACGTCGCCGACGCCACGTATGCCGTGCTCGCGGGCAACTCCGATTGGGGATTATCGGGTAAGCGACCCACGCAATATTCCGTCGACCTGCGGGCTGACGCAGCAGCACTTGAGGTACTGCACGGTGCGGGCTGTGCAGTGCTGTCTGAAGAAAGCGGACGCACGGGGGAGTGGAACGACGACGCCATCATCGTGGTGATGGACCCACTCGATGGTTCCACCAACGCCAGCCGACGCGTGCCCTGGTACGCCACTGCGTTGGCGGCAGTCGATGCCAGTGGCCATCGTGCTTCGTTGGTGGCGAATCAATTCACCAACACCGATCGTTGGACAGCAACCCTCGGTGGCGGCGCATTCCATAACGGCGTGCGGATATCGCCGTCGAACTGCGACCAGTTGTCGCAGGCGGTGGTTGGAGTTTCTGGACTACCACGAAAGCATCCGGGTTGGGCGCAGTTTCGTGCACTTGGTGCAGCGGCCCTGGACATTTGTCTGGTTGCCCAAGGAACCCTGGATGGCTGGGTGGATCTCTCGTCGCACGGTGTGTGGGATTATCTCGCCAGCGTGCACATTTGCGCCGAGGCCGGGGCAGTGGTGGGCGAGGTTCAGGGGCGTGGACTGATCGTGACGGAGCACACCGAGCGGCGCTCACCCGTCGTAGCGGCAACTCCGCAATTGCTCACTTCACTTCGCAACGTGCGAACGGATGCGTGACATGGCACGCGAACTGCGAGGTGCACATGTCGTGGTGGTCGGAGCGTCCGGTGGCCTCGGTGCGCAGATAGCAGCCCATCTTGCGAGAGCCGGTGCCAGAGTGTCGGCAATCGTACGCGACCATACGCGGTTGGATGGAGCGAACGTTTCCCAGTACGCGCTCGCTGACGTGACGGATCACCAAGCGTTGCGTACGGCGTTTGCCTCGGTGGCGCCATTCGATGGAGTGGTGAATGCGGCAGGTGTCGTGGCGTTCGGCAATGTCACCGATCTCGACGATGCCACGTTGGCTCGACTCTTTGCCGTGAATGCGATTGCACCAATCGTGATGCTGCGGGAGAGCGCCGGATACATGAGCGACGGGGGATTCTTCGTCAACATCTCCGGGGTGGTGGCCACTCAGCCAGTTGCCGGCATGGCGGCATACAGCGCATCGAAGGCTGCTGCGTGGGCGGCAATGACCGCAGCGGCTCGCGAGTTGCGTCGTCGTCGCATCGATGTGATTGACGCCCGACCACCGCACACCGAAACCAGGCTTGCCACCCGACCGCTTGCAGGCGTTGCGCCAAAGATGCCCGAGGGGCTCTCACCCGATGTAGTCGCGGCTCGAATCGTTGTCGCCGTGGTGTCGGGCGAGCGTGAACTTCCCACCGACGCCTTTTCGTCCTCCGCTAGCGGGTAGCACCAGCTACCACGAAACGCGACGACGTTAGCCGAGCTGCAGTTTGCGGCTTCGCGCTGGAATGGCACCCAGATCGCTCGTGCATGTGGTCGACACGGTGATGGTGGGTTTCGTCTTCGATTTGGCGGGGAGTCCCAGCTGGCGCGTGAGCGCGGTCAGTTGGCCTGCGGTGTAGGAAACGTTGGCCACGCCAGTTGATCCAAGAGTGACTGAACGGTTCACCTTCCTTTTCCCGGCATGTGTCAGCGTGCACTTCGCATTAGGTGGACCAATAAGGGAAATCGGCTGCGATGCGGTGAGAGCAGCAACGCCACCATCCACGGTTGGAACCGGTCGCAAGATCACCACATCCCCGGTGCCGGCGCGCAGCGTCACGTTCATCGTCGACGGTGGCCGGGAGCCCGTGACGCGCATGTTGGTCAACACGTCGCTGGCGTTCTTTGGCGGGGCGGTGGTGATGGTGCACGTTGCACCTTCGGGGCATTTGAACTCGCCTTCGCCACCTTTGGTGAACGAGCACGTGTCCTCGCCGTTCGGACACGGATTCGAGTCGTAGATCGTGCAGTCAGTCGCACCTTCTGGACATGAAATACGCTCGTCACGCACTCGCTTGGCGCCCTTCATTCGTGCCAAAGTGTCGGCTGCAGCTGCAAGCTCTGGCAGTTCAAATGCATCGGTGTAGGTGTAGGTACCCGAACCCGTTTGGCCCTTCAGTTCCCCCGTGGCGGCGGTAACAGTTGCCCGGGCGGTCATTCCCACGGCAACACAGGCCGAGTTGCACATTCCAGTGACATCGGCAAAGCCTTCGATGGTGCCATAGACATCCGTGGCCTTCGATGCCGACGAGCCCTTGAACGAACAACTAAACGCCAACGGAGCAGAAGCACTCGCGACGTTGACCGACAACAACCCGGGCACCGCCGCACCGACTGCCACGCTCGCTACCACCGACATGCTGCTCTTGGCCGAACATTCGGCGTTGAAGACGCCGTCAGTGACGCCCTTGGAAGGAATCGTCATCGTGCCCGAAACCGACCGAATCCCACTGTTGATGTTTAGCTGCGGTCGGCACGACATGTTCACTTGACCTTGTATGCGCTGGTCGGTGGCAAATCCGAACATCATGTCGGTGGTGGAGTTGAACGTACGCCCACCTTCGGAGCAATTGAGGGCACCAATCGACACCGTGCTCTGTGCAAGCCCCGCGAGATTCATGGCGATGTTGAAATCCGTGGACCCAAGATCGTTGGCCTGCGCAGTAGGTACGAGGGGAAGTGGACTTGCCGTAGCCACCAGCACGGCAATGCACGCCATTGAGATCGTTCGGAGCGGTTTGGTCATGAACCGAGCGCACAAAATGCCGTCAAGGGGATGTGGTAGCGGTGACCAAACCACCTGCCTATCCATGGACTCTTCATTACTGTGGCACTATGACACAAATCCATCGCAGTCGTTCTCCTCTCCGGTCCGGTCGGCTTCGTTCACTTCTCATCGTCACACTGTTGGCAGTGCTGCTGGCTCCCGTAGCCGCTCAAGCAAGTGTCAAAAGCGGCGCCAAGTGCTCGAAGGTTGGCCAACTGTTCACCGTGAAGCAAAAGAAGAAGTCTGTCGATTTCGTCTGTGTGCAAGAAGGCAGTAGACGTGTGTGGCGCGTTCGCGCAGGTGTGCTGCCAGGCGGCGGAACTACGCCTGGCGGAACGACAACTGCAAAACCCGGCGAGGCTCCCGGTGGCACGGCGACGGCGTCTGATTGTGATAAAGCCCAATACAAGGCAACGAGCACGGGAGTGAACAACATCGTTGGCTGTGATCACGCCACGACGTATTCGGAATTGGCGGTGACCTCAGGTACTTCAATCGTGAACGGCCAGTCTGCTGTGGGATTCATGAGCATGCCGGGCGTAGCGAACGAATCTGGTGGTGCCCTCTTTTTCAATCACCCGGCCGGAATGGCAACCGACGGCACTCGACTGGCGATTGCGGATCGCAACAACAATCGAGTCCTCATCTGGACGTCGGCCCCTACTGGCAACACCGCACCCAACATCGTGCTTGGTCAGCCGAACTTTTCCACCAACAATTCGGGTTCGGCGCTCAACGAAATGAACTGGCCGAGTGACTTGTCGATCTCGTCTTCGGGCATGCTCATGGTTGCTGACTCCAGCAACCATCGCATCCTGATTTGGCGTACGTTCCCCACCGCGAATGGTCAGGCGGCCGATATCTCACTCGACCTCGGCGAGGGCTCATGGCCATGGGGCGTATGGACCGATGGCACCAAGATGATGGTGTCACGCACGGAAGCCGGAGACGTGAAGGTGTGGAACAGCATCCCTACGGCGTCGGGTCAGACCGCTGCGTCGTTCACCATCGATCCCGAAATTATGGGAACACCACGTCAGATCACTTCCGATGGCTCCAAGGTGATCATCGGAGACGAAAACTCCCGGTCACCGCTCGGCAATCGTGGTTCGCATGTGTGGAATTCGTTCCCCACATCGGCAAGTTCGAACCCCGACTATTTCATGTTGTTCGGTCGCGACCGCAACGCCGGTTGGTACAACGGCCATATCGACTCCACCGGCGTGTACCTACTGCAACGTGACTTGGAAATCCTTCGTACCTTCCCGACAGCCAATCCGGCACAAGCCGATTTGACCGTTGCACCACCCGATGTGGGGTTGCAGGGTGGCGACGGAGGCGATGTCGTCAAGCTCGGCAATCGCGTATACGTACTCGAATACAACGCGAGTCGAATCGCGGCGTGGAACGCAGTACCAACGACCGCTAGTCAGGCCGCCGATTTCTACATCGGCTCATCGGGACCGGCAGACAACTCGAATCGAACCGCTTTCATGATCACCAACGCTGTGATGTCGTCTGATGGAACTTCGCTGGCAATCAACAGCGACTTCGAACGCCGCGTGTACGTGTGGAAGAAGGTGCCGAGCGACAATAACGCAAAACCGGATCATTCGTTCATCGTGCCATTCCAGCCGTGGGACTCGGTTGCTGCAACGTTCAAGGGAACGAAGATCTATGCGATTGCCGGCGAAGGTAAATTGCACATCTGGTCTGGTGGAATTCCGCAGAGCAAGAGCACCGAGCCAACGACGAAACTTGACACCAACATCGGCGGTGTCACCATGTCGGGTCTTACCGCGGTAGCGGCCGACAGCAACTACATCTATCTCGCCGACAAACAATCGGCCAAGGTGTACGTGTTCAATCAAATTCCCACCGCGACGAGTGCGCCGATCTTCACGTTGCCCGGGTGCCCGGCTGCAACGCAGCTTCGATCAGACGGCAACTACTTGGTGCTCACCTGCATCGCCAACCCGGGCACCTATGTGTGGACCGTCGGTGCGCTCGCCAACAATCAGTCGGGAACCACAGTGGCGGGTACACAGTTCAACCTGCCCATGGGTGGTTTGCCGGTGAACGGTGGGCTCTTCGTCGCTGATACCGGCTTCGATCGTGTGGTGTGGTGGTCGACGATGTCAGCCGCCCTGTCGGGCGGAGCTCCGACGGCCGTGCTCGGAGCATCAACTGGCGCAACGAAAGCAAACTCGGGTTTGGGCATCAACAAGTTCCGCATGCCACGTTCGCTCATGGTTACTCATGGGTATCTCTGGGTGGGTGAACAGAAGTTCGGTAACCGCGTGCTGCGATTTAAACTCGGCTAACGATCCAAAACGAAGAAGTTCCCTTGTGGCTGCGTTTGCGGTGTTGGTGGGATTGTTCGCAGCTGCTGCACCGGTGACGGCTGCGGTAACGGTGCCCACACAGCCGTATCTGATGTCGTTTCATACATGTGCCCCAGGGGCAACCGACTGCAACAATCCGGCAAATCACATCGTGTAATTGGCGCAAAGTGCCGATGGCTCGAACTGGTCGCTCGTAGGTGGATGGCAGTCGTACAAAGGATCAGTACCGGACGTTTTTCGTCGTGGAAACACGTTGTATGTGTTTTCCACCAGTGACTTGATGCGCATCGACATGACCACCGGCGCAACCACTACGTCGACCGTCACGCTCAATGGTGGAACCTACGTGGATCCGTCGTTGGCGCAATTGCCAGACGGGCGGCTCATCCTGTTCTTCCTGCCCGGAATTCTCGGACAAGACTCCGCGCAATGTGCTGCCGGACAGACCTCATGCGTTCGAGAAATCAAGTCGGCGGTGGAAGTGGCGGGAAGCGACGGCGCCCGCTTCGAAGTCGATCCTGGTGCTCGAATCTCCGAGACCATCACCGGTGGTGCGTTCAGCGATCCCGACATCTTCTACAACGGCGCGGAATGGGTGCTGTACGTCTCGAGGGGACCGTCGGTGCATGCCTACACCTCGGGATCGATACAAGGCTCGTACACGTTCCGCGGAGTCGTGTCCAACAACTTGGGTGGAGTCCCTGCTGGTTTGCAGTTTGCTGATGGGTCAATTGCCACCTACGTGCACACGTCATCGGGGGCGTCGACGGAGATACGTCGAGCAACGTCCGCGGCTGGAACGTCGGCAATCCCATCGTTTCAAACCTCGCTCACTGCGCAATCGCTCGGCCTCGGCAACCACGCGGAGAGCCCCGGACTCGCGCTCAACAGTGCAGGTATCACGTGTGCCGCATGCGCAACGGCTGGCGGGTCTTCGGGAACCACAACAAGCACTGCGGCACCAGCGACATCGGTCGGTGTGCGAGTCGGAGGTGCCTGTGCACGAGTTGGCGCAACCGCAACCTCGGGCAAGACCAAGTTGGTCTGCAAGAAGTCAGCCAAGAAAACGGTGTGGGTGAAGCGCTAGCGATCGTGCGGGGCGATCGTCGCGTCATGCGTCGGTCGTAGGCTCAAGGGGTCCGTGTTCGGAAACATCGCGGGCGTTTAGCTCAGTTGGTTAGAGCATCGCCCTTACAAGGAGAGGGTCGGGGGTTCGAGTCCCTCAACGCCCACCAGTCGTGCCCACCTTGAGAAGGGCTCCATCGTGGCCGTCTTCTGCTACAACCTGATTGCAGGAATTCGCACGCACCCCAACGGGGAGAATGGGTAACCATGGCGAGGATGAGCACGGCAGCCCCACATGATGCGAGTGATGGGCTGACGCCTTTCGAGCGGGCTGCCCGGAACAAGATGATTCTGGGTCTCTTTATTCCTCTTCAGAACGGGGCATGGACACCGTCGCTGTATCCGCGGGGAACCGACTGGACGTTCGACTACAACGCCGAGTGCACGGTGCGTGCCGAAGAACTGGGATTTGACCTGGTCTTTGGACTTGCACAGTGGCACGGTGCTGGTGGGCTCGGCGGCGAGATGCGGTTCCGTGAGAACACCCAAGATCCGTTGCTGGTAACTGCGGGTCTTGCCGCACTGACGAAGAACATCATGCTCATCTCCACCGTTCATGTTCTGTATGGCTGGACGCCCTTGTTGTTGGCCAAGTACGCAGCGACGCTCGACCACATGTCGAATGGCAGGTGGGGGATGAACATGGTCACTGGAATCAAGTTGGAGGATTTCGAGATGTTCGGTCTACAACCGATCGAGCACGACAAGCGATACGAAATTGCCGACGAACTTATGAACGTGATGAAAACGTTGTGGTCATCGCAGGACAACGTGGATTTCGAGGGACTGCATTATCGAATGAAAAAAGGCTTCGTCTCGCCGAAGCCCATCCACGGAAGACCGATTCTGGTAAATGCCTCGAGCAGCGGTGCTGGAGTTGAATTTGCCGCCAAGCACTCGGACCTTCTCTTCATCACTCGCCCCGCCGGCCCAGACGTGTTCGGCTTGTTGAAAGAACACAACACAAAGATCAAGCAACAGGCATTGGCGGCGGGTCACACCGTTCGTACCATCATCAATCCCCACATCATCTGTGCCGATACGGAGCCCGAAGCGAGGGCGCGAAGACAGGCGTTCATCGACCATGCAGATCCCGTCGCGTTGGACAACTTCTACAAGTTCATCACCGGGGGCGACACCGTTTCGTGGAAGGGTGCCATGCGCGATGATCTTGCGGTCGGGGGAAACATGCAGATGGTGGGAACCCCCGAGCAGGTCGTCGAAAAGATGGTGAAGCTGCACGACTGCGGTATCGACGGAATACAAGTGAATTTCTACGACTACCTGCCGGACCTCGAGTACTTCGGCAAGCGAGTACTCCCGCTCATGAAGGAAGCGGGCCTGCGTCTCTGACCATGCGTCTCATTGGTCCGGTTCAACTGCGTGAGTGGCTCCACGACGGAGGGGAGATTGCAGTTCTCGACGTGCGGGACGGGGGTCCATACGCACGCTCGCACATCCTCGCTGCGTCGAGTGCTCCTCTGGCCACGTTTGAAACGACGATTCCGTTACTGGTTCCTCGTCGATCCACGCGCATCGTGCTCGTGGATGATGACATGTCAATGGTCGGCCACGCCACAGCATTGATGCAACTCGGCGGGTATTCGAACATCTTCGTTCTCGAAGGGGGAAACCAGAGGTGGGAAGCCGAGGGTTTCCTCCTGTTTTCTGGAAGTGGCATCATCTCCAAAGCGTTTGGCGAACTGGTGGAGCACGAGCGCCAGACGCCTCATGTGGATGCGACAACGCTGGCCGACTGGCAGTCGCGTGGCGTCCCACACGTCCTCTTCGATGCGCGACCACTCGCGGAGTATCGAACCGTGAGCCTGCCAGGCGCCACCGATTGTCCCGGGGCAGAGCTCGTGTATCGAGTTCCCGCGGCAGTACCAAACACGGAAGTTCCCGTCGTTGTGAATTGTGCAGGGAGGACTCGGTCGATCATCGGCGCCCAGAGCCTTCGCGACGCGGGTGTACCCAATCCGGTGTACGCCCTCAAGAACGGCACGATGGGATGGCAGCTGGCCGGTCTGAATGTGGTTCATGGCGCATCCAACATGGTTCCCGAGCCCGATGAGCCCGGGCGCATGACGGCACAGACGCTTGCCGCAGGAATCCTCGAACGGACCGCAATCGCCATGATCGATGTGGAGGAGCTGTCGCGACTTCGTGCGGACGACACTCGCACGACGTATGTGTTCGACGTGCGGCAAGCGGGCGACTTCGAACGGGGTCACCTGCCGGGGTCGATCAACGTTGCTGGTGGACAACTCGTGCAGGCCACGGATTCGTTTGTTGCAGTGCGTAACGCCAGAATCGCGCTCGTCGATGAACACGGCGTGCACTCGGTGATGACCGCCCACTGGCTCTCACAGATGGGATGGGAGGTTCTCGTCGTGAAAGATGCTTCGGTTCACATGACGGAGACGGGGTCGTCTCCATCGCTGGCGCTGTGCCCACCATCTCCGCACGTGCGTGGCGTGACGAGCGCCGACTTGGATCGGCTCAACCGTGAGCGTCCGTGCATCATCGTCGATGTCGGCGAGAGCTATTGGTATCGACAAGGTCGAATACCTGGCTCGTGGTATTCGATGCGTCGAGGTCTTGCTGACGTCTTGCACGACACACCCCGAAGGACAACACTGGTGGTGGTGTGCGGCTCCGGCAATATTGCTCC
>SXPV01000065.1 GCA_005793215.1 Actinomycetota bacterium | reverse complement strand
CGAGGCATCTCCAGAACGAAGTCCTCGAGCGTTGGACGCAGCACGACGTATCGCGCACCCTTGGTGGACTCCACAGTGACGCCGTCCGGAGCACCGATCACCGCACTGTGCGGGACGAAGCCTGCGTGGCTGTGGAACTCACCCGTTGGCTCCAGAGTCACGAGATAACGGCGCTCCTTCACGTCGATGAAAAGCACGCGATCGCCGGCGGCGAAGTGTTGACCCATCACCACGCAGCTACCTATCTCGTCGATGCCGGATGGAGACCGATTCGTTGTCGCGCAGGCGAACCTTCATGCGATCCACTCGGCGTTGACGTCGACGCCAGAGACGTATGCCCACGAGCATGACACCCACGATTGGGTAACGCTTCACGCCGCGTGCAATCACTGCCCCACCGATGAAACGACCAGCCATTCGTGGTGCCCGCCGTGAGACCGACATCGATCAGCGACGAATTTCTATGACACCGCGACGTCGTCGCCCACCACGTCGCCCGAGGAAATATGCCACCAGGATTCCTGCTGCAATTCCTGCCACGCCCAACATGGTGAGCGACGCTTTCTTCGTCTCGGTGATTTCCGAGACATCGTCCTGGAGCAGTTTGAAGCGTTCCTCCAAATCGTCCCGTGTGATTCTCGAACGCTCACTCATCGGTCGCCCCGATTCAACTCGAACACCTTCACGCGCGACCAAGCAAATGCCGACACCGCAACTCCAACCACGAGTGTCAGAAGGTACGGCACGAATGAGAGACCATCGGCCCGCTGTGGAAACCACACGTTTAATACGAGATCTTGCGACAACCGCAGCACACCGATGAGGCATATGACGATTCCGACGGAGAGAAAGAACGTCGCCATCAGACCGAAAGCCAACCACCGCCCGGCCCCTCGCAGGGGTCCGATGGTCTCTTGTTTGGCGTAGTCGCGGACCAATTCGTAGGTCTCGACGGGATCAAACTGCATACCTTCTGTCTATCGGCGGAACCGTATCTACGGTCGAGGCAACAAATCCTGCGTCCGTGGTTCGTCACTGAACGCGCCGAGTGCATTCATGAGTGACTTCCACTGCGGTTGGTATGCCGACTGGTTCGATACACCTGGCCCATTCAGCAACAACGAGAACGTGATTGCACCATCGGACACCTCATAGAAGCCGCTCAGTGCCTTGGATGTGCGTAGCGTTCCGGTCTTGGCACGTATACGACGTAGTGCCGGTGGCGTGGTGAATTGCTCCCGTAACGTTCCCGTGGAGCCGGCCAATGCCAGACCTTCAGCGAGGACACTCTGTGACCCGAAGGACTCCAGGAGATCCACCAGGAGAGAACATGTCAAACGGTTGTTGGCATCGAGTCCAGAACCATCCACCAGTACGACGCCGTCGGTCGATATTCCACGCTGTACAAGAACCGACGCGACGGCTTGTAGTCCGGCCACACGGGTCGGGGAACCTTCGTCCACCAAACCGATCTCTTTCAACAACAGTTCTGCCGCATTGTTGTCGCTGTTGGCGAGCACATCGCCAAGCAATACGCCCAAGGGCGCAGAGATCACTTCGCCGATCGTGACACCGTCGGTCGGTGCAACCCCACTTCGTGGTGCAGCAATCACGGTGATTCCCCGTGCCCGCAACAAACGGGTGAAGGCCGTGGCGGCTCCGACGGCGGGTTGTGCAGGCTTGAACGGATCGCCGAGCAACGTTCCGTCATCCACCATCAGCGCTCCGAGGGGACCGGCCTCGATGGAACGAATTCCGTCCCCCCACGTGGGGACGTATCGTTCGTCGTCGTACCTCGACTCGTCCCCAACTACCGAGCCGGTGATTTTGTTGATACCGCTTGCGCGCAGTTCATCGGCCAGGGAATCCAGAAACGTGGGTGACGTGGTGGGATACAACTGAGTCGGCGGGTATGCGCGGGTGCTGAGCACCGGATCGCCGCCACCCACCAACCACAAGTTGCCCACGATCGTGTCGCCGACTCGGTTGCCGATCAACGACGTGGTGAATCGATAGTCGGCACCCAGAACGTCCAGTGCGGCAGCTGCCACCAAGAGTTTCATGTTGGACGCCGGAATCAATGGTCTTGATGCACGTGTTGCTGAAACCTCGCGAGTCTCGGCACGCACCACGACGCACGAGTCCGGGGGTAGGGCTTTCGTGAAATCGGCCAGCAGTGAACGAACGTTCGAGACACGAGCCTCGATGGCAGTGGTACGTGCGATCCGGCGTACGGAGAAGATTGGTTCCGTGGGTGCAGGCTCGGTAGTCAGCGGTAATGAGAGTGGTTCGGCAGCACCTGCGGACGATCTCGCCACCTGCCAGGCCGAGAAGATTGGCACGAACACCACGACGCACGCCACGATGACGCTGACCACCGCTCGTTGCGTGTCGACCGTCAGCAAGTGACGGTCGAACCTGGCTGCTCGGCGACGCGCCCCGCGCAGCGATTCCCACATGTTCACGCCACCAGTCCCCGGTGTCGCGCATACCGATACGCGTGGGCCAGCGCGCGAACCGCTCGCGGTCCGCTTGCAAAACACATCCCACCCTTCGACCGCACGGTGCGTGGCCCAGCATTGCCGTGGTCTGCGACGGCAAGTTCGCTGGCAACCAGAATCGGTTTGTCGAAACGTTTCGACAAGTCGCTTGCGGCCGTGGCAAACCGTTCATCCTGTCGTTCGTGGTACTCCACGATGCGTGCCAGACCGTGATCCGGGTAGAACCGTCCCTCGCGCATCAGACGCGCTTGGTTCGCTTGGATGCCGATACCCAGATACACCACCGCATCGACTTCGTCGCATGATGCCAACACCTCCATCACCGCGGGAATGGTGTCTCGAGTCTCTCCACCGGCGCAGTCCACTGGATTGTTGCGCGACCAACGCGCAGGCAGCAAGCCATCTAGTTGTTGCATCGCCTCCGGTGGCAGTTCAGCCAAGGTCAGGACTCCGTCCTTGCTCAGCGCGTCGGAGGTGACCACTCCCCATCCGCCGGCAGTGGTGAGAATCGCAACGCGATTGCCTCGCGGCAACGGTGCCGTGGCAAACAGCGCCGCGGTGTCGAACGCTTCGTCCACGTCGTGGGCGCGAGCAACTCCCAACTGGCGACACAAACCATCGAACACATCGTCATTCGACGCCAACGCACCGGTGTGACTCGACGCTGCGCGTGCACCCTCGGCCGAGGCCCCTCCCTTCATCAACACCACCGGTTTGCGCGCGATCGAGAGCTCGAGCGCCCTTCGTAAACGGGGACCATCGGTGATGCCCTCGACGTAGCTCAGCACCGTGGAGGTGGCAGCATCGCGCGACAACCATTCGACGTAGTCGGCCACGTCGACGGCGGCAGCATTTCCGGCCGATACGGCACGCGCGATCCCGACACCGCTCGCTCGGGACAGGTTCATGAAGCTGGAGACGAAATTTCCGCTCTGACTGGCGATGGAGATGGTCCCTGCTGGTGGGTACGGTGCCACGATCTGGGCGCACAACTCACTCGGTGTACTCACCACACCCTGCCCGTTGGGCCCGGCCAGCAACACCCGGGACTCTTTGGCAACACGAACGAGACGCTCCTGGGCGGACTCGATCGAATCTCCGTGGGTGGACTCGGGCGATTCATCGGCCTCGTCGTATCCAGCCGAGGTGACGAACGCAGCACGAATGCCGATTGCCGCGCACTCCCGCAGCAACTCTTCGTTCGCGCCGGCAGGAGTGCACAAAAAGGCGAGGTCGTAGGTGTCGGGTGGAAGATCGGTGAGCGAGGCAACGCAGATCACACCGAGAACGTTTTCCTGCGAACGGTTCGTGGCTGCAACCTTGCCTCGGTAGCCGCTGGCCAACAGATTGTGCAATGAGACGAAGCCGAACTTTCCAGGGTGCGTGGAAGCACCCACCACCACGACGCCCCGCGGCGAGAAAAGAGCACCGAAACCCGCATCGTCATGTCGCGGGACGATTGGCGTTGACACTGCCGATGGTGCGTCCCCAAGCTCCACGAGAGCGTCAACGGCGACCGGCTCGCCCGAAGCGGTGACGATGACGGGGTTCACGTCGATCGAGAGCACATCGGGTCGATCGTGTGAAAGTTGCGCAAGCGCATCGACGAGATTCCACAAGGCATCTCGGTCGAGGGCCGCTTGGCCACGAAACGATTCATACAGCGACGCCGTGCGCAAAGAGTCGAGCATGTCATCCAGGTCGCTTCGAAACATTGGGACCACGCGCATCTGTACATCCCCCAACGCCTCGGCGGTCACGCCACCGGCTCCCAACACGATGACGGGGCCGAACTGTGGATCGCGCACCATGCCGACCAGGAGCTCGCGGGATCCCCTCACCTGTTGAGCCACGAGGAGTGCAACATCCCCATCGTCTTCCCGGCGTAGCGCCAGGAGTTCACTGGCCGCACGTGCTGCTTCGTCGGCGTCCTGAATCCCCAGACGAACCAGCCCGCGCTCGCTCTTATGCGCCAATCGCTCGCCGACCAGTTTCATCACCACCGGAAAACCGATGTCACGAGCCGCAGTTTGTGCGGATTCGATGTCCGTGACCACTCGTTCGACGGCAAACGTCGCACCATGACTCGCCAAGAGGAGCTTGGAGTCGTGTTCGCTGAGAGTGCGACGACCAACCACGACCCACAACGGTAGTGTTCGACACGCATGCACATCGTCGCTGCGCTCTTCGTCGATAACTTCGCGATGCGACAGGTAGAGGGTCCTTCCACGCGGTTGGATCTCACGGGCGTCTATTTCTCTCAGGTTGCACCCTCGGCGTTGCCGTGCACGGTGTCTCCACATTTGGTGGTACTCATCTTTTGTCCGGAGGGCGAATTGGGGGATGGGGTGCTGCAGGTGGTGTTTCAGCCGCCGGGTACCGATCCCGAACAGACTCCTCCCCTTGCTCAAAATGTCAGCCCGTTTCGAGTGGATTCCGGGAAGTTCACCTATCGGTTGGTGCGCGCCGAGCTCCCCATCGAACGATTCGGACAGGTGCTTGCTCATTGCCGAATCGGTACGGGCCACTGGATGTCCGTACCTCTCACCATCCTGCCGCCCGTCTGATTCGTGCGTCGTGGCACTCGCCTTCGACGGTCGCCGACTATCGTCGCACCCGTGGCGAATCGCTTGACGCAGGAGCAGGATCGCCTCGCCATCGCGATGATTCGCAGTCTGGCGATGGATGCCCCCCTGGCGGCCAAGAGCGGACACCAGGGCACGGCGATGGCGCTGGCACCACTGGCACACGTGTTGTACAGCCGCGTGATGCGCCACGATCCCGCACGGCCGTCATGGAACAATCGCGATCGATTCATCCTCTCCAACGGGCATGCGTCGATTCTGCAGTACGCGTTGTTGTATCTCAACGGCTACGGACTCGAACTCGAGGATCTGCGTGCCTTCCGGCAATGGGGATCGCTCACCCCAGGACATCCCGAAGTCGGACACACCATCGGCGTAGAGGTCACGACGGGACCACTTGGACAAGGTTTTGCCAATGCCGTCGGAATGGCAATGGCGGAGAGACATTTGCGCGCTCGCTTCGGTGAAGAGATCCACGGTCACTACACCTACGTCATCGCCGGTGACGGATGTTTCATGGAAGGCATCAGTCATGAGGCCGCGTCACTGGCCGGGCACCAGCGGTTGGACCGACTCATTTGTATCTTTGACGACAACAAGATCACCATCGACGGTGCCACTTCGCTGACCTGTAGTGACGATGTCGAGCAACGTTTTCGTGCGTACGGCTGGAATGTGGTCAATCTCGGCGACGCCGGTGAGAACCTCGATGTATTGGAATCGGCAGTGAATGCAGCCCGTGCACACTCGGGTTCTCCGACACTGTTGGTGTTGCGAACGCACATCGGCACACCATCCCCCGACTTCACCGACAAACACGAGGCTCACGGCAATCCGTTCGGTACTGCGCATGTCAGCGCCACCAAGAAGGTGATGAACGTTCCGGACGAACCTTTCTGGGTGGATACCGAGGTGGTTGCCGCACTGCGGGCGCATGCGCGTGATCGCGGTGCTACGTTCAGTGCTCCGCAAATTGCGGCCGCAAAACACGCACCACCGCAGTGGCACGCAATGTGGTCACCAACAGGCAGTAGCGAGTGGAACTCCCCTGCACCTTCTTTTGATCCTGCGGGCAGTATCGCCACCCGGGTCGCGGTGCAAAAAGCCATCGACGCAGCACAGGACGATCTTCCCGGCCTCGTGGTTGGTAGTGCGGATCTCACCGGCAATACGGGTGCAAAGATGACGGGAGCACTCGCACTCTCCGCTGAACATCCAGAAGGTCGCCAGATGTACTTCGGCATTCGAGAGCACGCAATGGGTGCCATCGCCGTCGGTATGGCGTTGCACGGTGGAGTGTTGCCCGCCGTCGGCACCTTCTTCGTCTTTGCCGACTACATGCGCCCGGCGTTGCGCCTGGCAGCGCTCTCGCGCGCCAAGGCCATCTTCATCTTCTCGCACGATTCCGTCGGTGTCGGTGAGGATGGTCCAACGCACCAGCCCGTTGAACACCTCGCGTCACTGCGAGTGATTCCCGGATTGCGTGTCGTGCGCCCCGCTGACGCTCATGAAACTGCGCAAGCGTGGCGACAGGCCTGCGATCATGATGGTCCCACTGCGCTCATTTTGTCACGACAAAATACCCCGATCGTCACGAATGGCGCGGCAATCGACCGTGGAGCCGCGATCGTGCGCGACACCGACGAGTCGCCACGCCTTATCATCGTGGCCACCGGAACCGAGGTGGCTCTGGCCGTTGAGGCTGCCACGCAGTTGGGTGCCCTCGGTGTTCACGTTCGTGTGGTTTCCATGCCATGTCCCGAATTGTTCGCCGGCCAGGATCCCACCTATCGATCCCACGTTCTTCCCATCGGTGTACCGGTACTCTCGGTCGAAGCTGCAAGCACCTTTGGCTGGAGTACCTTCGCCGACGATTCCATAGGGATCGATCGCTTCGGCGCATCAGCGCCAGGCAACGTCGCATTGCAACGACTCGGAATCTCCGTGGACAACGTGGTGCAACACGCTCGAGAGTTGCTCGAAACCCTCGGGGAATAGCAATGAGCCTGCTTCGACGATTGCATTCCGAATTCGGACAAAGTCCATGGTTGGACAACCTCCGTCGAGGATGGATCACCGACGGGCAATTGGTGGCACTCCGAGACCGGGGCGTGCGGGGCCTCACCAGTAATCCGACCATTTTCCAGAAGGCAATACAGGGCTCTTCGGACTACGACGCCCAATTCGCGAGCCTTTCCCGAGCGAACATCGCACCAGTCGATGCCTATTGGGAGATGGTGCTACGAGACATCGATGCGGCCCTCGATGTGTTTGCACCCGTGTACGCAGCATCTGATGGCGCGGATGGATTCGTCAGCGTGGAGGTGGACCCCGGACTCGCGAACGACGGCACGGGGACGTTGCTTGCCGCGAGACTCCTCCACGAACGAGTCGCACGACGAAACGTCATGATCAAGATTCCAGCGACCATGGAAGGTCTTCCCGCGATTCGAACCATGATCGCCGAAGGAAGAAGCGTGAACGTGACGCTGATCTTCAGTTTGGAGCGTTATCGCGATGTCATCGAGGCGTATCTCCTGGGCTTGGAGGATCGACTGGCCGGTGGAGTGCAAGATCTCTCCCCGATTGCCAGCGTGGGAAGCTTCTTCATTTCGCGCGTGGATACGGAGGTGGATCGTCGCCTCGAAGCAATCGGTGGTTCCGCAGTTTCCCTGTGCGGAAAAGCGGCGGTGGCCCAGGGACAATTGGCGTACGCACTGTTTCGTGAGAAGTTCTCGGGTGAACGTTGGGCGAAACTGGCTCGACACGGCGCCAGAGTGCAGCGACCACTGTGGGCATCCACCTCCACCAAGAATCCGTCGTATCGCGACACGTTGTACGTGGATGAGTTGATCGGTCCCGACACCGTCAACACGCTCCCCGACGCAACCTTGGAAGCATTCGATCACCATGGAAGAGTCGCTCGCACCGTCGACGCCGATGTGGAATCCGCACTGCGTTCGTGGAACAACATCGCCGAGGCTGGGGTCGACCTATCGGCGGTTGCAGACGTCCTGGAACGAGAGGGGGTTTCCTCGTTTCAGAAGAGTTTCGACGAGTTGCTGGCTGCTCTCACCAGCAAAGCCTCCGAATTGCGTTCGTAACGACGAAACTCCGCCATCCGACTCAGTCGTCGTGGTTGGTGTGTTCCAGCCGCTCGAGCAGTGCGATTGCCTTTTCGACCGCTCGTCGTGCCTGCGTAATGGAGCGTTCGGACTCGGGACGCCGAGTCTCGCCGGCGCGGGAAGCTTCGCTCAAGATCCGAATCGCATGGTCCGACAAATCCTCGGAAACAGAACGGAGCTGCTCAACGATGTGGCCGAGGTCCGACACGGTTGAGCATCACCCTTTTTTGTTCGCGCGGCGACGGTCTTCCAAGTTCAACCAACGCTTACGGATGCGAATCGACTTGGGAGTGACTTCCACCAATTCGTCGTCGCCAATCCATTCGATCGCGGTTTCCAATGTATGCAGCACCGGCGCTGCGAGCTTCACACCGTCATCGTGGCTGTGGGTGCGAATGTTGTTCTTCTCCTTCGCGCGGACCGCGTTGACCACCATCTCCTCGCCGCGTGAGCATTCACCCACCACCATGCCCTCGTACACCTCGTCACCTGGTTCGACAAACAAGGTGCCGCGCATTTGAAGGTTGTCGAGCGCGTAAGCGGTGACGGGACCAATACGATCGGCGATCATCGCACCACCTAATCGGTGCGGAACTTCGCCTGCCCAGGGTTCAAAACCCGCGAAACTTTGGTGAACGAGTGCGGTACCGCGGGTGACCGTCAGCAACAACGACCGGAAGCCGATGAGTCCACGTGACGGGGCCGAAAAGTGCATGATGGTGCGCCCAGCATCCCCAGGACGCATATCGACGATGCGGCCTCTGCGCGGTGCGATCGCTTGGGTGACTGCGCCAACGAACTCGTCGGGAACGTCGATGGTGCCCCGTTCGTAGGGCTCGTGTCTCTTGCCGTCGATTTCCTTGGTGATCACCTCGGGACGGCTCACTTGCATTTCGTATCCCTCACGACGCATGTTCTCGATCAGCACCGCCAATTGCAATTCGCCTCGTCCTGCAACCTCGATCACCTCCGGTGAATCGGTCGGGAAGAGTTTGATCGACACATTGCCGAGGATCTCTTTTTGCAATCGATCGTTCAGATGACGACTCGTGACGTACGTGCCCTCGCGTCCCGAAAAAGGTGACGAGTTCACGGCGAAACTCATTCGCAGAACGGGCTCATCCACTTCGAGTCGTGGCAGAGGTATCGGGTTCTCGACATTGGCCAGCGTGTCGCCAACCTCCACCTCGTCGATGCCTGCGACGATGAACAAATCACCCGCTGCGATGGTCTCCACTTCTTTTCGTTCGATTCCACGGAATTGGGAGAGATTCGAAATCCGACGCTTCAACACCGGCTGTGCTCCGTCACTTGGTTTCCCGAGCAACGAAATGAACTCGCCCTTGCGCAACGTTCCGGCGTGTACGCGGCCGATTGCGAGACGACCCAGGTAGTCACTCGCATCGAGGTTGGTGACGAGTGCTTGGAGCGGCGCATTGGCGTCGCCCTGGGGAACCGGAATGGTGTCGAGAATGGCGTCAAGCAGTGGCACGAGATCGGCATCGGCACCGGGCATCCCGACACCCTTCATTGCTCTACCTTCACGAGCCACTGCCGATATCACAGGGAAGTTCAGGTGATGATCATGGTGCGCGAGATCCAAGAACAGATGCTCCACATCCAAGAGCACCTCCTCGGGTCGCGCATCGCTGCGATCCACTTTGTTGATGACCAACACCACAGGCAGGTCTTGATTGAGCGCCTTGGACAATACATATCGGGTTTGCGGTAACGGACCCTCGGCAGCATCCACGAGCAAGAGCACTCCGTCCACCAACGCCAGTGCTCGTTCCACTTCGCCGCCGAAATCGGCGAGGCCTGGTGTGTCGACCAAGTTGATCTTGACGCCGCGCCACTCCACTGAGGCAGCCTTCGCCAGGATGGTGATACCACGTTCGCGTTCCTGGTCATTGTTGTCCATCACGCGTTCGACCAATGCTTGATGGGCGGCGAAGGTCCCCGTTTGACGCAACAGCTCATCGACCAACGTGGTCTTGCCATGGTCAACGTGCGCGACGATCGCGACGTTGCGAATCAGTTCGTTCAGGAGTGTGACCCCTCGTCGTTGTCGGCAATCTCGCCGTCGTCGTCAAACACCACGCCATAGCGCTCCGCAATCTCTGCAAATTCATCCTCTTCGCTCTTCGTGGACTTTTCCGACGACAGTCCGAGGTCCTCTGCGGTAGGGCCGGACTGCTTCAGACGACGCGCTTCTTCGAACCGACGATGACGTCCCTTTTTCACAATGGGCTCCGTTTGTACTAGCGGAGCCACGAGGGCCATCCGCCTAGGCGATGGACATTGGCTAGAAGTTTACTGTGTTTCTGCGTCTTTGGCAGGGATGAGTCTGAGCCGACCGTCACCATCGAACGACAATCCAGACTCCCCCTTCAAGAGCCGTTCGATATCGCGACCCACCAAATCCCGCCGCCAACCGTGGGCCAGTCGCGATTCACCACCCGCCAGCAATGCAACGATGTCGCGATTCGTTGCCACCAATGTTGGGTCGATTTCTGCGGTCCGAGCCAATTCACCGATCCACGCGGTGACGAGCGTGACGGCGGGACGGAGGCGTTTTTCCAGTGGGTCGTGAGCTTGTGCATCAAGTTCCACCACACGATCGCGTCCTTCCTTCACGGCCGCCAAAATCTCACGTGCGATGGATCCGCTGAGGTAGCGCTCGTCCACTCCTCGCGCGTGCGCCAGATCTTCCGTGGACCGGGGCGCAGCTTGGGCGATGCCGAGAAGTGCCATATCGTTCATCACACGACGAAGTGGGATGTTGGTGGCCATGGCCCGACGCTCGCGCCACGCGGCGAGGGCTTGCGCAACTCCCCGAGCCTCCCCCTTCAAGGAGCGGGCATCCTTGATTCGCAACCATGCATCATCTGGATTGCTCTCCCCCCACGGACGCACGCGAAGTTCCTCACATGCTTCGCTCACCCAGGTCGAGCGACCAAGTTGTTCCACACGGTGACTGATCTGCTCAAAAAGCAGCTCGAGGTATGCGACATCGCTTCGGGCATACGAACACTGACTGGCAGTCAATGGGCGGCGCATCCAGTCGGTCATTCGATCACCTTTAGAGAGCGTCACTTTCAATTGCGATTGTGCAAGCGCGGCCAATGAGGGCGTGGAGTAGCCGATGAATCCAGCAGCGAGCTGGGTGTCAAAGAGCCGCGAGGGAATTTCGCCGACGGCGTAGCGCAACACTTCCAAGTCCTGCTGGGATGCATGCAGTACTGCCAGGCCGTCTCCCCGGAGCAAATCCGCCAAACCACGTGGATCGACGGCGAGCGGATCGATGAGTACGTTCGTGGTTCCCCATTGCAACTGCACCAGTGCCAACCGCGGGAAGTAGGTTCGCTCGCGATGAAATTCCGTATCGAGCGCATATAGCGGGGCCGAGCGGGCCTCATTCACCACGTCCCGCAGTGCCGCGTCATCGGCGATGAAATGCTCTGAAAGGGTCACGTGAACGAGGTGTGTTTCATGCGGGACTCGTACAGTCTGCCCGTTGCAGCGAGGTTTGATGGGCAGGTGTTACGGGGTATCGCCACTCTGCAGCACATTTCCCAACGCTGCGAACCCGAGGGTTCCACCGGCAACGTTCACCACATTGGTGACGCCGGCCGCAACGAGAAACTCACATGCTCGACCGCTACGCCCACCGCT
>SXPV01000064.1 GCA_005793215.1 Actinomycetota bacterium | reverse complement strand
GCGGTGGGGTCGATGGAGCCTTGTTGCAACACCGGTCGTAGCTGCAAGTCGCCGGTGCGACCAACGATGTCGAGGGCGCGCTGCTGGTCCTTTACGCCGGGAAGGTTCACCACCACGGTGTCACCCTGACGAATGATCTCCGGTTCCGCCACACCAATTGCGTCGACGCGCGATCGAATGATTTCCACCGCAACATCAAGGGCAATTGCGTCGTACTCTCCCTCTGGTTGCAACGTGATGGATGCACCACCCTGCAAGTCGAGACCGAGCGACGGTTGATCTCCCGTACCGATGGTGAGGCCAATGGCCACTGCAGCGACGAGCACGATTCCGATCAACGACGCGAACAAACGACGTTTCATTAGGCGATCCTCACCGACACCATCATCACGAGCTCGACTACCGCGGCTGACGCCTGGAAGTTACTGCTTGTCCTTGTCGCTCGAGCCGTCTCCGGCTGCTTTTTCAGACTTCTTTGACTTCTTCGCCGGTTTTGGCTGCGCGATCGGCGAACCGTCCATGTTCACGCGGCTGCCAACGGAGCCCTTCATCACCTGTACTTGTACTCCTTCGGCGATCTCCACCCACAAATAACGATCCTCGACGCCGGTCACCACTCCGATGATGCCGTTGGTCAACAGCACCGAATCATTGATCTGGATCGCGCTCTGGAGTGCTGCTGCTTCCTTTTGGCGCTTGCGCTGGGGGCGCAACAGCAGGAAGTACATCACCACGAAAATGAGAACGAGGGGCAACAACCCAAGGATTCCACCACCGGATGAGCTGGAGGTTTCTTCGGCTAGGAGCGTGTTGAAAACGAGGCTGGACATGGTGGCTTACGCTACCGTCGCCCATACCTCCAGCACCTGCTTTCGCAAGGACTGAAATGTTCCAGCGATGATGGCGCTTCGTGCGCGGTCCATGAGTGACAGTGTCCATGCCACGTTGTGATACGACACGAGTCGCGAAGCCGTCGGTTCACCAACTTGGAAGAGATGGCGAATGTAGCCACGCGAGTGGCGTTGGCACACCATGCAGTGGCAGTCGACGTCGATCGGATCATTGGTCTCAATGAACTCTGCCCGCTTGAGATTCACCCGACCCTGGGAGGTGAGCGCAGTGCCGTGTCGTCCAAGACGAGTTTGCAACACACAGTCGAACTGATCGACGCCGAGCGCAATCGCTTCGATCATCGACGCCGGATCACCAACACCCATCAAGTAGCGCGGCTGGTCAGTGGGCAACTCGGCCAAAGCCGCAGCGAGTGCCGGCAACATCTCTTCGCGGGTCTCCCCGACGGACAAACCGCCGATTCCGTAGCCGTCGAAGTTCAGCGACGCAATCTGCTGTGCACTCTGCCGACGCATTCCCTCGTCGATTCCGCCTTGCACGATGCCAAAGAGTGATTGATCCGTGCGCTGATGTGCGGCTCGCGCACGCGCCGCCCACATCGTGGTGCGACGAAGGGCTTCTCGTACCACGTCGATAGTGGACGGCAGTGGCGGACACACATCGAGTGCCATCTGAATATCTGCGCCAAGTTGCTCTTGCGTGGCGACGGCGGATTCGGGCGTGAATCGATGCTTCGATCCGTCGTACGTGGACACGAACGTGACGCCATCATCATCCACGTCGGGTTCGAGCGAGAACACTTGGAAGCCACCCGAGTCGGTGAGCGTCAAACCCTTCCACCCAGAAAATGCCCCAAGGCCTCCGAAGTTGGCAACGGTCTGCGCACCCGGTCGCAACATCAAGTGGTAGGTGTTGCCCAACACGATTTGCGCACCCAACTGTTCGTAGTCCTGTGCGCTCAAGTACTTGATTGCTCCGCGGGTTCCCACCGGCATGAACGTGGGCGTCACATACGTGCCGCGAGCCAGCGTGACAATACCTGCACGCGCTGCGCCATCGATGGAGCTGATTTCCGCGTGTGCCCGAAACATCGTCGCCAGACTACGTGTGCCGACTCGTCGACTGCGTCAACTGCGCGAACGCTTGAGCAGCATTGCGTCACCAAACGAGAGAAAGCGATAGTGCTGTTCCACGGCATGTTCATACAACCTTCGCCAGCGTTCGCCGACGAAGGCATCAATCATCAACAACAACGTGGTGCGCGGCATGTGGAAATTCGTGAGCAACACATCCACATGCTGAAACGAAAACCCACGGGTGATGAACAAATTCGTGCGGCCCGAAGCTTGGCCTGTGGCACCAACGGATTCGAGCGCTCGCGTGGCTGTCGTACCGACGGCTACGACACGACGTGCCGACTGCACCATGGCAAGGGTTTCGCTCGGTACGTGATACGACTCACTGTGAATCACATGCTGCCTCGGGTCGTCGACCGTGACTGGCGCAAAGGTGTCGAGCCCAACAACGAGTTCCACGGACACCGTGGGGATTCCCATCTCGCGAATTTTCCCCAGCAATTCGGGCGTGAAGTGCAAACCGGCAGTAGGCGCAGCAGCCGACTTGGCCGCGCGTGCATACACCGTTTGATATCGGTTCGAATCGTCCAAACGCTGCGAGATGTAGGGCGGCAGTGGCATCTCCCCGTATCGGTCGATGAGTGCGTTTGGGTTGGGGTGGACGAATTCAATACGAAACGTGTCGCCCTTGACGCCACGTCCCCGCACGACGACGAACTCGGATCCGTCGGCGCTATGCAGCACCTCACCCGGTTTCATCTTGCGTCCGGGTCGCAGCAATGCTTCCCACGTTTGGTGTGAGTCATCCAGCGGTTCAAGCAGCAAGACCTCGACGGCTCCCCCGCTTGATCGCGAGAGATGGAGCCGTGCCGGCACCACCTTGGTGTCGTTCACGACGAGCACGTCACCGTCCCGCAGGAATTGTGGCAGGTCGCGCACGATTGCGTCGCGTGGCGCATCGGATCCTTGATCCACCAGCAAGCGTGCCGAATCGCGCGGCTCGATCGGAACTTGTGCGATCAGTTCCGCTGGAAGGTGATAGTCGATGTCGGAGAGTTGCACTATGCGCCGAACATGCGATGGAGTCGAAGTCGCGTTCCAATCCACACCGCGCCAAGAACCACCGCAGTGAACACGATGCCCGAGACGGCGAATGCCTGAATCCCCGAAAGCAATACACCGACGGTGCAACCAAGAGCAGTAAGTGAGCCCCAACCCAGCAGAACACCCCCGACGAACGCCGTGACGGAGTTACCCACGGTCGGTTTTTGTACCTTGAATCGACCACCACCTACTGCAACCGCAAACGATGCGATGACGAGCCCAATCACGAGCCAACCGTTGTTGGTGATGGTGCTCGACACCAACGCCACGCAACCACGCATCATGTCGATGCCGTGCAGCACCTCGGGCAGTGCATTACGAGAGTCAAGAACACTGCGACTCACGGTGCTCAGTTGCGAGGTAACCCCCAACGGGGTCGTGCGAAGATACGCCGCGATACCAATGCCGCCAACGATTGCGCCGGTGGCAACGGGCGACCAGCGACGCACCAGCAGCACGTCTCGAAGATCTGCCGCGGTGTGAACCCGTGCAGTGGTTGGCGATTCGGTCGTGCCGTCAGGTGTTCGATCCCAACGAATGAGAAGCCACGCCAACAACGCAAGCACTGCAAGCGTCAGCACCAGCGAGCCCGAATAGCCGAACCATCTCGGCAACCACAGCACAGGGCTTTCGCTGACTTGCTCGAGATAGAGCGTGTTCCAGGTGAAGAAGCCCAATCCGAATCCGACCAGCGAGCCGACGAGTGCAGGAATTGCCCGCAGATAGCCCTGGCCGATGCGATACAAATGCCCACTGATACACGCACCCGACAGCACCATCCCGATACCGAATGTGAATGCACCGAGTACCAGCGGAATGCTGACCGGCGAGATGTGTGCCGCCGGTGGCAGTCCCTCACCCTTCGGATTGGGCAAGTACAAACCGAACATCAACGCATAGCCGATTGCCCCGACAGCAAGTGCCGTGACGATCGACAGCATCTGACGCGATTTCTTCTCTTCGATGGTTTCGCGGAAGATGCAAAAGAAACAGAAACGTCCGCGTTCGAAAGCTATGCCGAGTGCCGCCCCAATCAGGAGCGATACTGGAGCGTTCGGGTCCGTGGACTCGCCCTTTGCCAACCAAAAAGCCAGTGCCAACAACGCCACAAGGGCGCCGAGGGCAAACCACAACGAGCGAAGACTGTTGGCTGCGACGTTCATCCCAGCCAACAGTCTTGCGGATTCCTCTCGAATGTCACTGACGAAGTCAGCCCTTGCCCCACACCGTGCCGGTTGGATTTACGATTGGCACCCCGACCGCGTTGCCGTATTCGGTCCACGATCCGTCGTACAGCTTCACGTCGTAGCCGAGGATCTCGGAGAGCACGAACCAGGTGTGAGCTGCGCGCTCGCCGATTCGGCAGTACACCGTGACTTTCTTCTTGCCATTGATTCCCTTGGCGTCGTAGATGGCCTTCAGGTCGGCAACTGGACGGAACGTACCATCCGGGGCCACTGCGGTTGACCACGGAACGTTCTGTGCACCAGGAATGTGCCCGGCACGAATCGCCAGTTCCTGGAAACCCGCAGGTGCAAAAATCTTTCCACTGAATTCATCGGCAGAACGAATGTCCACCAGCTTGGTGGTCTTGTCGATTTTCTTGGCGATCTTCACGACATCGGGAAGGAACGCCCGAAGGTTGGTGTTCGCCGTCGTAGCGGTGAAGTTGCCGGGTCGCAGGGATGGCACGACCGGCGTCATGGCACGACCATCCTTCACCCACTTGTCACGTCCACCATTGAGGATGCTCACGTTCTGGTGACCATACGTGCGGAAGATCCACACGCCCCACGCGGCGAACCAGTTGTTCTTGTCGCCATAGAGCACCACTTGGGTGTCCTTGTTGATTCCTGCGGCACGCGCAGTTGCTTGAAATTGTGCCTGGCCAGCAATATCGCGATTCACCGGATCGACGAACTCGGTGTGCCATCGGAAGTTCACCGCATTGGGAATATGACTCTTTTCGTACACACCCGGATCGGTGCTCACTTCGATGATGCGCACCTTTGGGTTGTTGAGATTGGCCTCCAACCACGCCGCTTCCACGATGGTGGCGCGCTTGGCTGAGGTGGCGGTTGCGGCTGACGCCGTTGCGGCTCCCGTTGGGACGAGCCCTGCGATCAATGCCGCTATCAGCACCCATCGACGGACTCGTAGAGATGAGGTTCTTCGCAATTTCTTCATGGTTCATTGCCCTTTCAGTGAATGTCGGAATATCCGACTTGTTTAGTCGGGATTAACGTAGTCGGGCACGTGCCTAAATGCAACTACTTTGGTCAACAATTCCCCAGTTGGGGAGCCCACCCCAATGAGCCCACCTCCCAGCCAAGGACTGGCGCGAGTTAGAAGAGTTCGGGGGCGCGCTCGGGCGGGGTGAGCCCGAGGTGGGTGAAGGCCGCCGCGGTCGCCACACGCCCGCGTGGCGTGCGCGCCAGGAATCCTTCACGGATGAGGAACGGCTCATAGACGTCTTCGATGGTTTCGGTCTGTTCGCTCACTGCAATTGCCAACGTGGAGAGCCCCACTGGTCCCCCACCGAACCGCTCACAGATCACCTGCAGCACCGCGCGGTCGACTTTGTCCAAGCCGAGGCGGTCGACGCCGAAGGTGCGCAGTGCCTCATCGGCGACGGCGGCGGTGACAGCGCTGCCAGCGGGCGTCTGGGAACTGCCCCGCACTTGCGCAAAATCGCGCACGCGACGCAACAACCGGTTGGCGATACGCGGAGTGCCGCGCGACCGCGAGGCAATCTCGCTCGCTGCATCAACTTCGATGGTGATGCCCAGGATGGTGGCGGCGCGCTGCACGATCTGACGCAACTCGTCGGGTTCGTAGTACTCCAACCGCGACACCAAACCGAATCGATCGCGCAAGGGACCAGTGATCATTCCCGTGCGTGTGGTGGCACCGATCAGCGTGAACTTCGGCAACGTGAGGCGAATCGAGGATGCGGCCGGACCCTTGCCGACCACGATGTCGATTTGAAAGTCCTCCATGGCCGGATACAAGATCTCCTCGACCACGCGCGACAGTCGATGCACCTCGTCGATGAAGAGCACGTCCCGGTCTTCCAACTTCGTGAGTATCGCGGCGAGATCACCGGCTCGTTCCAGGGCAGGTCCGGAAGTGACGTGCAACTTGGCACCCATCTCGTTGGCCACGATCGTGGCCATGGTGGTTTTGCCCAACCCCGGTGGGCCAGCCAACAGCAGGTGATCAGCCGCTTCGTTCCGCTGACGTGCTGCTTCCAGCACGATGGAGAGATGTTGTTTCAGTTCTCCCTGACCCACGAAGTCGGCGAGCCGGCGCGGACGCAGTTCGCTGTCGGCACGCACATCGGCGTCGTCGCGAGCGATGGGATCGACGAATTCCTCACGCACGGCGGGCTCCCAACAGACTGAGTGCTTCGCGCAACATTGTTGCCGAGTCGCTCATGGTGAGTTCGCGCAATACGGTGCGAATCTCGGTGTCGTCGTAACCAAGACCCACTAATGCATCACGCACGTCGCCCATGCCGCCGGTACGTTCACCCACCGCGCGCGGTTCATCGATCGTGGGCAGATTCAGGCGGTCCTTCAACTCCAACAACAAGCGTTCGGCTGTCTTCTTGCCGACTCCAGGCACCGTGGTGAGGCCCGCAACATCACCTGCCAGAACGATGTCCACCAACGTGCGTGGCGGATGAGTTGCCAAAATCGCCATGGCCAGCGTGGGTCCAATGCCGTTGGTTTCGATCAACACGGCGAATGTGCGACGTTCGTCGCGGTCGAGGAACCCGAACAACAACTGGGCATCCTCTCGCACGTGGTGGTGCACGTGCAGGAACGCTTCAGTTGTGGGCTCAAGCTCTGCCAGGGTTCGCGGTGTCACCGTGACCACGTAACCCACGCCTGCGACGTCGACCAACACCGTGGAGTCGCTCACACGCTCCAACACTCGACCACGCAGCGAACCGATCATCGCGTCAACGCTCCGGCCACGCTGCGAGCAAATGGTTCGGTGGCGATGTGACACAACGCCAGAGCAGCCGCATCCGCGGCATCGGCCGGCGTTGGCAAGGTCCGCAACCCACATCGAAGTTGCACCATGCGTTGCATCTCTTCCTTGCTGGCCGCGCCGAACCCCGCAACGGCATTCTTCACTTGTGTGGGTGTGTATTGCACCACGCGACAACCGCGCGACGCCGCCAGCGCAAGCACCACGCCGCTGGCTTGGCCGACACTCATCGCCGTGCGGGTGTTGTGCTGGAAAAACACTCGTTCTACGGCGACTGCCGTGGGGCCGAACTCGTCCAAGAGAGCCGTCAGATCGTGATGGAGTCGTGCGAGGCGATCGGGCAATTCATCCGCCGCCGGCGTGGTGAGCACCCCGAGTGCCAACAGCGAGGGTTGCGGCCCGGGCTGCACCACGGCATATCCGCAACGAGTGAGACCTGGATCGATTCCCAGCACCACGCCTGGTGACGCCGCGTGCGAGGAGGCCTCGTTGGTCCCTTTCCGAGGGGCGAACATGTGTTTGATACTAGTGGATGGCCGCGATCGCGTCGACCAATTCCCGCACGGGTCGGTAGGTCACTCCGAGTACGGCCCGATGGGCGTAACGAATTACCCCGGCGCCATCAAGGACGAACACGCTGCGTCGCGGCATGTCCATGAGCCCCAGCACGCCGTAGGCACGGTGCACCGATTTGTCGGTGTCGGAGAGCAACGGAAACTTGAATCCATGTTTCGCAGCGAAGGTTTCGTGGCTCGCCACGTCTTGGGCCGAGATACCCAGAACCTGGGCGGACAAACCTGCGAACTGGCTGAGTTCGTCGTTGTACGAGCACAATTGTTTGGTGCACACCGGTGTGTTGTCGCCGGGATAAAACACCAGCACCACGGGGGAACCGCGAAACTGTGACAACGAGTAGCTCCGCGCACCCGTCCCTGGGAGCGTGAAATCGGGGGCGAGATCACCCACATCGACGCCGCGACTCATAAGGCCACCGACTCGAGCAGTGCCTCAGCAATGTCGAAATTCGCATAGACATCCTGCACGTCGTCATGCTCTTCAAGTTCGTCCATGATCTTGAGTATGGCCTTGGCGTCTGCTGCGTCCGTTACTGGAACGACTGCCGAGGACACCATGGTGCTTTCGGCCGACTGCACCGGAAGCTTGGCGGTATCCAACGCCGCCTTCACCTCCCACACCTTGGTGGCATCACAGGAGACACGCCACACCGAACCATCGTCCACGAGATCATCGGCTCCGCTCTCGAGCACCACGTTCATCACGTCGTCTTCGCTGGCTGCACGATCGACCAGGATCACTCCCTTGCGGCTGAATTGCCATGCCACGGCGCCAGGTGCTGCCATCGAGCCGCCACACTTGGTGAAGATTGCGCGCACATCCGATGCGGTTCGGTTGCGATTGTCGGTGAGAATGTCGATGAGGAGCGCCACTCCGCCCGGCGCATAGGCCTCGTAGGTGATGGCTTCGTAGTCCGAACCTTGCGCTTCGCCCGTGGCTCGCTTGATGGCGCGATCGATTGCGTCGTTGGTCATCGAAGCAGCCTTCGCTTTTTGAATGATCGTGCGCAGCGCAGCGTTCGAGGCCGGGTCGCCACCGCCGTGTCGTGCCGCAACATCGATCTGACGGGCCAGTTTGGCGAACGTCTTGCCCTTCTTCTGGTCGATGACCGCCTTCTTGCGCTTGATCGTCGCCCATTTGGAGTGACCGGACATGTGCGCCTCCTACTTCTCGTGCGCAGTCGTGACGAGGTCGAGGAACATGCGATGTACCCGATCATCGTCGGTGAGTTCGGGATGAAATGATGCAGCCATCACGTTGGTTGAGCGTACGAGCACCGGCGAGTCCTGGTGCTCGGCCAAGGCCGTCACGCCAGACCCCATGCGAACGATTCGCGGGGCACGAATGAACACCGCGTGAAGGAGGTCGGCGTGGCCTTGCAGGACGATGTCGGTTTCAAAACTGTCCACTTGACGACCGTACGCATTGCGCTGCACGTCGATATCGATGGCATCGAACGAGCGTTGATCGTCCCGACCATCCAACACATCGCGAGCCAACAGGATCATTCCAGCGCATGTTCCGAATATCGGCATGCCGTCGGCAATTCGTTTGGCGATGGGGTCGAACAACTGCGACGTTTCCAACAGTTTCGACATGGTGGTGGACTCCCCACCCGGCATCACCAGGGCGTCGCATTCCTCGAGATCGTGCGGTAAACGAACCTCACGTGTCGGCGCACCGAGCCGTTCCAGCATGGTGCAATGAGCAGCGAAAGCCCCTTGAAGCGCCAGCACCCCGATGCGAGCGCGCGCCGACATAACCACCCCGAAGCGGGGACCTACCAGCCGCGTTCGGCGTAGCGCTGGTTGATTTCGTCCATCGCAATGCCGGTCATCGGCGCCCCGAGCTTGCGGCTCACCTTGGCGATGATGTGGGCATCGCGGAAATGCGTCGTGGCCTCCACGATGGCTTTGGCGCGGGGTGCCGGGTCGTCGCTCTTGAAGATTCCGGAACCGACGAAGACCGATTCGGCGCCCAGCTGCATGGCGAGTGCAGCGTCAGCCGGCGTGGCGATTCCACCCGCGCAAAAGAGGGGCACCTGCAACCAGCCGGTCTCGGCAATTTCCTGCACGAGTGGCAACGGAGCGTTGAGTTTCTTGGCCCAGTCGAACAACTCTGCGGAGTCGGCTTGGGTGATCTTGCGAATGTCGCCGATGATGGAGCGCAAGTGGCGGACGGCTTCCACGATGTTGCCCGTTCCGGCTTCACCCTTGGATCGAATGAGTGCTGCGCCTTCGGAGATGCGGCGCAGCGCTTCGCCGAGGTTGGTGGCGCCACAAACGAATGGCACGGTGAATTTGAGTTTGTCGATGTGATGCGCTTCGTCAGCCGGCGTCAGTACTTCGCTCTCGTCGATGAAGTCCACGCCGAGTGCCTCGAGCACTTGGGCTTCGACGAAGTGCCCGATGCGGGCTTTGGCCATGACCGGGATCGACACCGCGGCCTTGATGCCTTCGATCATCTCGGGGTCGCTCATGCGAGCAACGCCACCATCGCGACGAATGTCGGCGGGTACTCGTTCCAACGCCATGACGGCAACGGCGCCAGCGTCTTCGGCGATCTTGGCCTGGGCGGGCGTGACCACGTCCATGATGACGCCACCCTTGAGCATTTCTGCCAGACCGCGCTGCACGCGCATGGATCCCGTGGTGTGTTCCTGCTTGGCCATGGTGCCTTTCAGCGTACCGAAACGCCGTCTAGCGATGAGTACGCAGGGCGAACGTCACGCCGACTGGCGGGACCACAGACAACGTCACGCCGACAGGCGGGACCATCAATAACGTCACGGGTACGAGAACGACGTCGGATCCGTGCCCGGCAAGTACGAGACACCCTTACCCACACGGGTGAGTTCCACCCAGGTGTTACCGGGGGTCAGCGTGATGTTGTTCCCCGCGGTGTCCTTCAACACGAATGGCTTGGCAGCATCATCACGCTCCCAGGTTCCTTGGAACAGTTTGCCCGCCGTGAACACCCACGCTTCTCCGGAGCCGATGGTCTTGGCAACGGGACTGTAGCCACTCTTGCTGTACTGCACGTACAGCACCACCACGTTGGCGGCATTGATGCGCACGTCGTCAACGTCGACGTGCGGCTTGTCGTCCTGGGAACGAAGGAACCGACTGAACTCCGTGCTCCATTCCCACAGCACACGAACGCCGTCCATGGTCAACTTGATTCCGGCCGTTTCACGCGCAGTTGCAGGAATTGCCTCGTCGGCTGCCCGATACGTGAACTGGGCTTGTGGCGGCGTTGCTCCTTCGGGTGCCAATGTCCACAACTTGGAAGTATCGGCGATCAAATTGTGTGGGGCGGACCGTGAGCTCTCTCGGCGGTAACCACCGACATCATTGGCTGCCGAGTGACTCAAATCCACCATCGTGGAAGCGCGAATCAGCTTGGTGACTTCGGCATTACCACCGCTCCAGGCAAACAGCGGGGCGTTGAATGACTCCAACAGATCGACATCTTGCTTGCGACCGCTGCGAATCGGGCCCACGGGATCACTGTCGTTCGTGTGGAACACCGCCGCAAAGCGCGTGAGCATCTCGACGTTTTCTTCAAACACGATGTCTGCCTGATTGAGACCCCATTGCGGACGTGCCTTGGGATGATTGTCGATCTTCACGACGAGCGCCGGTCGGGTGATTGATGCGTCCACGGGCAGTCCCGTCAATGGGGCAAGGATCGGTGGAATGGTCGTGGTCGTCGTGGTGGACTCCGCCGTCGTTGTCGAAGCCGCGGTGTCCTGGGTTGCACTCTCATCACCAGAGCCACTCGAGCCGCCGGAACACGCTGCAACGACCAATAGGGCGGCCAGACCGCCAACACGTAGAACGCGACGCGAAGTGCTCAACACGGAGTTCTCCTTTGTATTTAGATCTCGCGCAAGAGCGCTATGCGCTCGGCGAGTGGGGGGTGGGTATTGAAGAGTTTATGGAAAAACCCCAACCGACCCGTGTCATTCACCCCCGACAAAGGCTGCTCAATCCACATATGGGCCGTGGCCATCGATGCGGAATGTGTCACCGTGCTGTCGGCCTGCAATTTCTCCAGGGCCGAAATGAGTCCCGGCGGATAGCGGGTGAGCTGTACCGCTGATACGTCTGCCAAGGTTTCCCGACGGCGGCTCACCGCTGCCTGCATGGCTCGCGCGAGAAGCGGCGCCACGATGAGGAGCACGATTCCGATCAGTGCAAATGGATTGCTGCGATTATCGCGATCCCCCGCACGGGCTACTCGCCCACCGTTCCACCACATCATGCGAATGGCGATGTCGGTGAGGATGGCCACGGAGCCCACCAAGGTGACGGCCAACGTCATCACCAGGATGTCGTAGTTCTTGATGTGGGAAAGTTCGTGGGCAACGACACCTTCGAGTTCGACACGATTCATCTTTTCCAGCAGGCCGGTCGTCACGGCAATGGCGGCATTCTTCGGATTCCGACCCGTGGCAAAAGCATTGGGGGCCGGATCCTGGATGACATAGACACGCGGCTTGGGCACCCCACCCGCAATGCACAATCCTTCCACCAAGTTGTGCAATCGCTTGTAGGCAACTGGATCGGCTGGCACTGCACGACTCATGCGCAGCGCAATCGCGTCGGACTTCCAGTACGAAACGAAGGCCATCGTGCCCGAGAACACCAGCGCAACGACCGTGCCGACGGTTCCGTTGCCGACCAAGATTCCAACCGCCATCCCCACCAACACGAGCACCAGCACGAAACCGAACATCAGCGCCACCGAGCGACGCTTGTTGGCGGCGATGAGGTCGTTCAGAACTTCACCGAAGGCGGAGTTGCAGCGGCCGCCTCAGCCTCGAAGTATTCACGATCGGCAAAATTGAATCCGCGGGCAAAGATGACGCCAGGGAACGATTGCGTGGTGTTGTTGTAGCGCTCAACTGCATCGTTGTAGAACTGTCGAGCGTAAGCAACGCGACTTTCGGTGTTCTGCAGCTCCTCTTGCAGCGACAAAAAGTTGGTGTTGGCCTTGAGGTCGGGGTAGGCCTCGGAGAGCGCGAACAACTGACGCAGGGCTCCGGTGAGGCCAATGTCGGCGGCACCTTGGGCAACCGGAGTTGGTGCGGCGGACATCGCCTTGGACCGAGCATCGATGACCGCTTCGAGTGCGCTCTTTTCGAACGATGCGTACCCTTTGACCGTTTCCACCAGGTTGGGAATGAGGTCCAATCGCCGCTTCAACTGCACGTCGATTTGTGACCAGGCATTGTCGACTTCATTTCGACGACTCACCAACCGGTTGTACGAGAAGATCACCCACACCGCAAACAGTGCCAACACGATGAGCACGATCCAAAGAGCGTTCATGACAACGAGGTTACCGTTCGCGAGGAGGCTCTTCGGGAGAGGCGCGTTCGATGGCATGCTCGTCGGGGGCAGCACGTTCGGCGGCGTGCTCGTCGGTATCGGAGCGTTCGACGGTTCGATCGCCGACGACACGCTCGCGCAGGTTCGCGGTTCGATCGCGCAACGAAGCCATGGTGTCCGACATCGTTTCCGTCACGGACTCTCGCACCGCCTGAGACAGCTTCACGAGGCGAGGCCGTCGCAGAAGTCGATCTTCGAAGTACCGCACCGCCGCACTGGGTTGCACCACGATTCGCGCCTCTGCCTCTGCGGTCAGCACGTCGCGGTAGATCTCCAAGTACCGCAGCGCGAGTTTGCGCATCGAGAGCTCTTCTGCGCGCTGGTTGCCGGCCGAGACCAAGCGGGCTTGTAACGCTCCATCAGTTCCGAGATCACGCAAGGCCTGCGCGAGCACGACCGCATCACCTGCAGCAACCAGGATTCCGTTGTGATCGTGGTTCACCACGATGTTGTAACCGTCGATGTTGCTCGCCACCACGGGAGTCTGGGCGGCCATCGCCTCGAGCAGGACCAAGCCGAACGACTCGCCGTGCAATGACGGTGCACAAAACATGGTGCAACGAGCGAGGCGCTCGATCTTCTCCGATTCCGAAACTTGTCCGAGCCAATCGATGCGTGCCGCAACTTGCGGGTCGCGGCTGTATCGCTTCCTCACCTCTGCAATCTGCGGACCGTCGGAACACACCCACAAGCGAAAGTTGTCGGGCAACAACAAGAAGGCATCCAGCAGCACCTCGAGGCCCTTGCGCGGCTCGTGTCGACCGCAGAACAAGATCGTCGGTTGTCGTTCGCGCTGAAGATTGGGACGTCGGTAGGTGTCGATGTCGATGCCGTTGTACAGCACTTCGAACGACCCGCCGATGTGTCGCGCTGCCATGTCGCGTGCGGCAACCGAGACCGCGACACGATGGTCCAAGTGGGTACCCAGCCACTCCAAGCCCTTGCGGACGCGCCGATACCACGCGATGTCGCCTGAAGCATGGAACGTGCCCACCATCGGCGCCAATCGCAACATCAGCGCGGTAACCGTGGGGCCCGGAGCCATCGGTTCGTGCAAGTGCAGGATGTCGAAAGCCTCATCGTTCAGTGCGCGCAGCGTGCGTAACGCCGCCGACGGGTCGGGGGCAAGCGGCACCGTGGAACCGTTGGCCGCGGTGGGCAAACTATTGCCCAGCGGCGTGACGAATGGTTCCGGCGGTGGACCGTCACACGGCCCCAGCACCCGAACTTCGTGGCCCATTCGTCGAAGTTCGCGAGCCAAACCCAGCACCTGATGCTGCACCCCGCCTGGAATGGTGAGGCTGTACGGGCTCACCATCGCAATCCGCAACATCTCGTCGCGGCGACTCGCCGATGACCCAGCGTTCACCCCCTTCACGGTACGGTGGGCGAAGCGGGCTTGCACCGCATCACCATGACCACTTCATCACAGCAGTTCCCGGCAATATCCCTCGTTGCATCGCCGACTCGCCGTGCGAGCATCTTGCAGCTTGCACGCGACGCACAAGATCGAGGCTTCACGCACGTGGCATGCCCCAGTCTTGGTGCAGCAATGCCCCTGTGCACCTCGTTGGCGCACGCCACGACGACGCTGAAGTACTTCACCTCCATCCAACCGATCTATCTCGCACATCCCGTCGAAGCGGGAAACGCCGCCGCACACATCCATGAGATCACCGGAGGACGATTCGCCTTCGGCATCGGAGTGAGCCATGGCCCCGTGGTGCAGCGCCTCGGAGTCACCACCGGAAAACCCCTGAGCGACATTCGAGAATATGTCACGGCGATGCGCACCAATGAAAAATTCGGTGGGGCTCTGCCACCCATTTATCTCGCCACGCTACGCGACAAGATGTTGGATCTCGCCGTGGAAATCGCCGATGGAGCCCTCTGGGCGAACGCTTCACTTCGGGCCGTACCCTCCCAAGTGCAACGCATTCCACAAGAGAAACGTTCGACGTTCTTCATGGCAAACATGATTCCCACCGTGATTTCGAACGACATCGAAGCGGCCCGTGCCGTGAACCGTCGCACACTCGTGATGTATGCGACACTCCCCAACTATCGCAACTACTGGCGTGCGGCTGGTCACGCTGCGCAGGTGGACGAATTCGAGCGCGTACTGGCCAGCGCGTCTCGCGACTCCCTCGGAGAAGCACTCACCGCAGTAATGCGGGACGAGTGGCTGGATGATTGCACGATCTCCGGTCCGCCCGAGCGGGTACGTGAACGCTTTGCTGCATGGGCGGCAACGGGCGTGATGCCCGTGGCCGTGATGTCGGCCGTGGATGGTGGCCAGGCCAAGGGCGTGGCACATCTCTTTGCGGCCTACGCCAACTAACTCGCGTCGCGCGGTCTACTTTACGTAGCCAGGGTCGCTCGGCCAGTTCGGCGAGAACAAGTGCCACTGTTCCGGCGCTCGCCGAATCAGTGCCTCTAATTCCACCACCAACATTTGCGTGAGTCGCTGCACGTCGTCACGCAATCTTCCGCGTGTCGCCAGTGTCAATGGCGGTCGAACCACCGTGTGGTGTCCGTCCACTCGTCGTGTGAAATAGACGGATGCTGGCAGCAACGGTGCCCCGGTTCGCAGCGCGAAGAATGCTGGTCCGGCCGGGGCCGTGGTGCGTTCGCCGAAGAACTCCACTTCCACACCATTTCGCTGAATGTCCCGATCGGACATCAAACACACCACGTGATTGGCGCGCAATGCCTCCTGCACCGCAAAACCGGCTTGGTCGTCGAGCGGAATCACGTTGATGCCTTGTGCGGTGCGCAATTGAAGAAACGTTTCGTATGCCTCACGAGACTCCAGCACTTCCACCACCGCACTCACGCCAATACCTCGTTGTGCCAGCCAGCGGCCCGCCCACTCCCAGCCCCCGACGTGCGGCAACGCCACGATTACTCCGTGACCCGCGGCCAAGCCGTGCTCGAGGTGGGAGAAGCCCTCGACGGTGAAGCCGGCATCGACTTCGTGTGCCGACAACGATGGAAGCCGGAACGCCTCGAGGTAGTAGCGAAGGTAACTCTGGAACGCGTCGTTGATGCGAATTTGCATCTGCAACGGGTTGAGTTCGGGTGAGATTCGCCGTTGGTGACGTTCCACCATCTTTCGCTCGCGGCGCATGGCGAGTGCGCCGACGCCACCCAATGACAACGCTGCGGCGTGCGACACCACGGCGGGCGTGACTGCGCTCAGCGCGTTCGCAAGTCGAAACGCAAGCCCAGGATTCCGATTGTCAGGCATCGCGGCGACGCGAGGAGATTCGCGAACGGCGATCGGCGAAGGCGGCCCGCCGCGACGCGCGACGCGACCGTCGAGTTTCCATACGCTCGGCCACCACGGGAGCAACGGCGGCCTGGCGCCAAATCTTGATGAATCGCTGCACGGCGGTAACGGACACCAGCACCAACATTGCCCACATCACCCAGTAAAGGCCGGAGTCAAACAACAGGCCCACGCACAGGATGACGATTCGCTCCGCTCGTTCCATGAGCCCACCCTTGGCTTGCAATCCGAGCGACTCCGCCTTGGCGCGCTGATACGAGATGAGCGACGACACCGCCATGACGGCGAACGGCAACACCGCAGCAGTGCCACCTCGGGTGGATCCGAGGTACCAGGCCACCCCACCCAACATGAACGAATCGGTGATTCGATCGATGGTGGAGTCGAAGAATGCGCCACGCTGACTGGAAACATTGGAGGCCTTGGCCAAAGCTCCGTCGAGCATGTCCGGCAGTGCCGCGGCGATCACGAGTAGCAAACCCACTCGCAGGTAGCCCGCACCGATCGTGACTGCTGCTGCAATGGAGATGAGCAACCCCACCACCGTGAGATGGTCGGGGGTGATCTTGGTGCGGGTCAATGTGACGCCGACGGGGCGCACGTACTTGTCGACGTGGACGCGGAATTTGCCGTCAAACACGCGACGAGTCTACTTGTCGCCGTCAGGATTGTCTTCGACGAGACATTCCACGATGCGACCATCGACGGCATCAACGAGCACGAGTCCACGCTGCAATGGTGGCTCTTCACCGCTGTAGCAGAACACTCGCCACGTTGGTCGACTGCGCACACCACGCCACACCTGTTGGGCAGACGCGTGACCCACGGCAAATCCAACGGCTTGTGTTGCTCGCACCAGCGCATCGCGCTCGTTCACCTTCATTCGCCACGCTGCCGACAAACCGTAGAAGGCAAACAGAGCGAACAGAATCGCCGCGAACAAGAAACCATCGTTCACGATGGCCGTATCACTCTCGCGCGCAACGAACCACACGACTCCGCATACACCGGCGAATGCCAGGTAGATCACTGCGGGAATTCGTCGCCGACTGTTGTCGGGGAACTGATACGGCCCGACGAATCCAGTGATGTCGAGATCGCCGGGCAACGTGTCGCGAATCTCGTTCGGGTTCTTCACATCGTCGCTCATCGTCATCTTCCTTTCGGCCACGCGGCTCGCAAGCGGTCTGCCGTGGTCGCGAGTGTCTCGGATAACACCTTGGTGTTGGCTACCGTCACCGTGAAATTGGTATCGCCCACCCAGCGCGGCACCAAGTGCACGTGGAGATGCTGCGAGACGCTCCCACCTGCGGATGCCCCGAGGTTGAGTCCGACGTTCAGCCCCGCGGGGGTGTACGCCGCCTTCAGCGCAATGGTTGCGTCACGCACGGTGCACCACAACTCATCTCGTTCGGCGTCGGTGAGATCCTCAAGGTTTGCCACCTGTCGGTACGGCAACACCAGACAGTGACCATTGGTGTACGGATACGCATTGAGAATGACGAAGCACAACGGGCCGCGATGCACGATGTGGGTGTCGTCGTCCGGAAGACCACTGCTCAGGATTCGGGAAAAGATCGACTCCCCGGTACTCGAAGCATTGTTGCCTTCGGGGCCGAATCCCGACACGTACTCCGACCGCCAACCGGCCCACAAACGCTCGAGCACGGCTGCTGCTATCGCCCGGAACCTTCGCGCACGTCGGCACGAAGGCGTTCCAGGAAGCCGTTGAACGGTGTGTCTCGTTGCACGTCGCCACCGCGGGGGTTCACGCCAACGGTGTTTGCCGCAACGTCATCGTCGCCCACCACCAGCACGTAGGGAATCCGCTCCAACTTGGCGGCGCGAATTCGTTTACCGAGTTGCTCGTCGGCAACTGCCGTGTCGACCCTGAAACCTTCCTGGGCGAGTTGCGCCACCAACGAAGCGACGTGGACTTCGTGTGCACTCGTTACCGGCAAGATGCGCACCTGTACGGGAGCAAGCCACGTGGGGAACGATCCTCCGTAATGTTCGAGCAACACACCGAAGAATCGCTCGACGGATCCGAACAACGCACGGTGCAACATGATTGGGCGATGGCGTTGATTGTCGGCACCGACATACTCCAATCCGAATCGCTCCGGCAACTGGAAATCGGCTTGAATCGTGGAAAGCTGCCACTTCCGACCGATGGCATCCCGCACATCGATGTCGATCTTCGGTCCGTAGAAGGCTGCATCACCTTCACCGATTGAATACGGCACTCCGAGCTTCTCCAGAGCGGTGCGCAACGCAGTGGTGGCGATATCCCACATGTCGTCGGTGCCGATCGATTTTTCGATGTCGCGCGTGGAGAGCTTGTAGGTGAAGTCGTCGAAACCGAAGCGACGTAGCACGGACAGTACGAAACCCAGCAGCGATCCGATTTCTTCGGCAAGTTGTTCCTGTGTACAAAAAATGTGGCTGTCGTCCTGTGTGAAACCGCGAATTCGCAACAAGCCATGCAGGGTTCCGGCACGCTCGTACCGGTAGACCGTCCCCAATTCGAACAATCGCAACGGCAGTTCGCGATAGCTGCGCTGACGGTCGCGATAAATCAGACAATGCATCGGACAATTCATCGGCTTTGGGTAGTACGTGCCGTTGTCCATCTCCATCGGCGGATACATGCCGTCTTTGTAGAAGTCCAAGTGACCAGATGTCTCGAACAAGTGGGAGTTGGCGAGGTGCGGGGTGTAGACGAACTGATACCCACCGTTTTGGTGACGTTCGCGGCTGTAGTCCTCCATCAATTTGCGCACGATGGCTCCCTTTGGATGCCAAACCGCCAATCCTCCCCCCAATTCGGAGGGGAATGACAACAGATCCATCTCCGTTGCCAAGCGACGATGGTCGCGCTTCTCGGCTTCCTCCAGGCGCACCAGGTGTTCCTGCAATGCAGCCTTGGACTCCCACGCCGTGCCGTAGATGCGTTGCAACGTTGGCCCCTTCTCGTTGCTGCGCCAGTGTGCACCAGCAACCTTCATCAGGGCAAAGTGCGGCAGCTTCCCCGTGCTCGGCACGTGCGGACCACGACACAAGTCGACGAAGGTGTCACTGTTGCGATACACACTCACCGTGTCGCCACCAGACACCTCGCCTGCATCGTTGGCGTCGGCATTACCCGACGTGACACGCTGGATGATTTCACACTTGTAGGGCTGATCGGCGAACAACGCGAGGGCATCACGTGGCGACATCTCGGATCGTATGAAGGGCTGATTTGCGTCGACGATCTCGCTCATTCGTTTGCTGATCGCCACCAAGTCATCCTCGGTGAAGGTGCGGCCGTTTGGCAGTTCAAAGTCGTAGTAGAAACCGTCCTCGATTGCCGGACCAACGGTGAATTTGGCACCCGGGAACAACTGCAACACCGCCTGTGCCAATACGTGGGCCGTGGAGTGGCGCAGCACGTGACGTCCAGCGTCGGAATCGGCGGTGATGATCGACACTTGGTCGCCCGATGCCAACGGTGCGAGCAGATCCGTTTCCTTCAGGTTGACCACCGCCGCAACTGCGGCCTTCGCCAACCGCGAACCGATGGCTGCAGCAAGATCGGCGGCGCTCGCTCCGCTCGGCAACTGTTTCGTCGACCCGTCCGGCAGCCGAACATCGATCAGCGCTGCGTCAGCCATGCGCTGATTATTCTACGCTGGCCAACTTTGCTGCATCGGTTGTTGCACCATTGGCGAAACGCGGTATCTCGGCCGTGGCTTCCACGAGGGTCTCGGTGCGCTTTTTGGTGGCATAGGTGTTGCGATATTCCTGGCCCGTCAGTTCACGAATCTCGAACATGAGTTCATCGGTGATCTCACGCAGCAACATCGGATCGTTGGCGCGCGAAGAGTAATGCGCCATGCCGATCGGACGTCCGACCGAAATCCTGACGGTTCCGCCCAAGCGTGGGAATGGCGAATCGGGTGGTTGGATCTCGCGCGTTCCGACGATTCCCACCGGGAAGATTGGACAGCCAACCTTGAGCGCAAGTCGAGCAGCCCCGGTGTGTCCTTTGTACAACATGCCGTCCCTACTTCGTGTGCCCTCCGGGTAGATGCCGAACAATTCACCGCGGCGCAGCACTCGCTCGGCCGCATCGAGTGCGGCATGCGACTTCTCGCCGCCACTGCGATCGACGGGAATCATTCCAACCTTGGGGAAGAACCAACGCGTCTTCCACGAGTCCATGTACTCGCTCTTGCCGATGAACGAGATGTTGCGTGGTGACAACACCATGAGCAGAGCAGAATCCAGGAAGCTGATGTGGTTCGGACACAGGATGGCCGCACCCGACGTTGGCAAACGATCGAATCCGTCCACTTCGAAGCGCCAGGCCCGCTTGGCAAGCGGCTGTACAACGGTTCGCAATCGCGATTGAAACTGCGTGGCGCCGTTGAATACCCAGTCGGGAAACTGCTGCGCCGAACTCACCACGAGACGCCCAGAAGCACGGCGGCTGGGCGAACGTCGATTCCGTTGGCGGCCGCATCATCGATTGCAGTGATCGCCGATGGCACATCGAGGTCGTTGTCGAGGTGGCGACGAACGGTGTTGAGCATGTCCTCGCCTTCCTTGATCGATGATGCCGATACGGCTCCCTTTGAGTCAACCCCGACTGACATCCACTTGCCAAGCCGAGCGGTGGCTCGATCGATGAGACCTTTGTCCCACTCCCACTCATGGCGGTAGTGGTTGACCAGCAACCCGAGTCGAATGGCGCGCGGGTCGTACTGCCTGCGCAGCGCGTCGACGAACACGAGGTTGCCGCGGCTCTTGGACATCTTGTGTCCGTCCATCCACACCATGGCCACGTGCATCCAGTGTTTGACGAACGGCACACCCGTGGCGGCTTCGGACTGTGCACGCTCGCATTCGTGGTGCGGGTAGATGAGGTCGGTTCCGCCCCCATGCAAGTCGATGGTGGTTCCCAACTCGCGCAGGGCAAGGGCACTGCACTCGATGTGCCAGCCCGGTCGCCCCGAACCCCAGATGGTGTCCCACGCCGGCTCGTCGTGGGCAGAGGGCTGCCACAGCACGAAGTCCAGCGGGTGTCGCTTGTGAGGATCGTCGACGTTGCCGCCTCGCTCGCGCGCCAACTTCAGCATGTGGTCTTCGTCGTATTTCGAAACGGAACCGAACTCGGAGAACTTTGCCACGTCGAAATACACCGAACCGCCTGCCTGATAGGCGTAACCGCGCTCCAGCACCTTGCCGATGAAGCCTCGGATCTCGGGAATCGCCGACGATGCACGTGGTGTGGCATGCATTGGTACGAAATTCAGCGCTCGTAAATCGTCCTCAAGTCGATGCTCCTCTCGGGCAGCCAAATCGAGGTAGTGCATGTCGAGTTCGCGTGCTTTTGCAAACAATGGATCGTCCACATCGGTGACGTTGCGCACGCACTTGACCGTGCGCCCGGTATCGATCAAACGACGAATGAGTACGTCGTAGGTGATGAACGTAAACGCGTGACCAAGGTGTGTGGCGTCGTACGGCGTCACGCCGCAGACGTACATCTTTACTTCATTACCCGGAACAAAGTCGACGACGTCGCGTCGTGCCGTGTCGTAGAGGTGCACGCGCTCGGTTAGTCGATTCCCGTGAAGCGTGGTGCGACACGCGTCTTGTAGCGGACGTTCAGTTGCAACAGCACCGCGGTAAGTGCTTCGATCGCCAGGGCATTCGACAAGAGCCCCGCATTGAGCGGTCGACAGCCCGCGATGCGCGAGACGATCTCGCTCACCGTCTTGGTGGCCTGCGGGTCATCGGAGCAGATCAGGACATCGCTGTCCACTTCGTGGTCGAGCGCACCCAGCTCGGTGGCTGGAAGGTGCTGAAACGCAGCGACGACCTTGGATTTCGGAATCGCCGCTTGAACGTGCGCAGCGATGCTGCCACGCGGCGGAATGAGCGGCTGAAACTCCTTGCCGACGCGCACCAGTGCGTTCGCCATGGTGATGACGATCTTCCCCTCGAGCGCACCGGAGAGTTCGGTCACCGTCGTTGCGGCCGAGTCCCACGGAGTTGCCAGCACGATGATGTCGGACGCGGCTGCTTGGGTGTTGTCCCCACCCGTGAGTTGCAGATGTCGATCGGCCCATTTGGTTTGCAGTTCGACCACCACTTCGCGACCGCGTTCGGCGGTGCGTGATCCAATGAATCCCGGATAGCCCACCGAAGCAAGTCGCACCGCAAGTGCGCTGCCCGCCGGACCCGTTCCGCCCAGATACCCGATGCTCGGGAGCGCAGTAGTCATGTCCACTACCGTAGCGACGTGACGATTCTTGCTGGAAAGCGGCTGGTAATCACTGGCGTCCTCACCGACGCGTCGTTGGCATTCGGAGTCGCCAAGTTGGCACAGGAGCAAGGTGCCTCCGTGATGCTCACCGGCGCCGGACGCGGACTCTCCATCACCGAGCGCACCGCCAGGAAACTCCCCTCGCCCGCGCCGGTCGCTGAGTTCGATGTGACCAATCCGGATCATGTCGCCTCTGCGCGCGCTGCAGCCGAGCAACACCTTGGTGGAGTCGATGGCGTGTTGCACTCCATCGGGTTTGCACCAGCCGCCTGTCTGGGGGACGATCTCATGGCCGCCACGTGGGACGACGTGTCCGTTGCCGTTCACGTTTCGGCCTACTCCTTGAAGACCCTCGCCGACGCGTTCGTTCCGCTCATGACCAACGGCGGCAGCATCGTCGGACTCGACTTCGACAACACCGTCGCATGGCCGGCATACAACTGGATGGGCGTGGCCAAATCGGCGCTCGAATCCACCAGCAGGTATCTCGCACGAGAACTTGGGCCTCGCCGAATTCGTTGCAACTTGGTGGCAGCCGGACCGATCCGCACCATGGCCGCAAAGTCCATTCCGTCGTTTGCGCAGTTCGAGGACATCTGGAGCCAGCGCGCTCCGCTTGGCTGGGACATCCACGATTCCTCCGCCGTGGCTCGCGCATGTTGTGCGCTGTTGTCCGACTGGTTTCCTGCCACCACGGGCGAGATCGTGCACGTCGATGGCGGATACCACGCCGTTGGCGCATAACGACGTGGCGACGCCACACGGCGGGAACCGACTCGGCGACGAATCTTCGCCGTACCTTCGTCAACATCGCGACAATCCCGTGGCATGGTGGCCCTGGTGTGACGAAGCGTTTGCAGAGGCAAAGCGTCGTGAGGTTCCCGTTCTCTTGTCGGTTGGCTACTCTGCCTGCCACTGGTGTCACGTGATGGCGCACGAGTCATTCGAAGACGTCGAGGTTGCCGACGTGATGAACCGACTCTTCGTGAACGTGAAGGTCGACCGCGAGGAGCGCCCGGATGTCGACAGCGTGTACATGGACGCCGTCCAAGCAATGACGGGACGCGGCGGCTGGCCGATGACCGTGTTCCTCACTCCTGATGCCCAGCCGTTCTTCGGTGGCACCTACTACCCGAAACCCACGTTCCTGCAGTTGATGTCGGCGATCGACGACGCATGGCGCAACCGCCGCGAGGACATCACCAACAACGTCGCCGCGCTGGTGGACAACATCGGGCGAACGTCGCAGATCTCCACCAATCCACAGCTGCCGCCAATCGACGTCTTTGCCGCAGCCGTGGCTCAGCTGGACGGAACCTTCGACGACGCTTGGGGCGGTTTCGGCTCGGCACCGAAGTTTCCGTCGACGATGGCGCTCGAATTGCTGCTGCGCTCGTACCTGAATGACGAGTCTGCGAGGACTCGTACGATCATCACCACTTCGCTGGACGCCATGGCGTCGGGCGGTATGTACGACCACCTCGGTGGTGGATTCTCTCGCTACAGCGTGGACGAGAAGTGGTTGGTGCCGCACTTCGAGAAGATGCTGTACGACCAAGCACTGCTCGTTCGGCCGTACCTCCATGCATCGATGGTGATGCATGAGCCACGTTGGCGTCAGGTGGTGGAAGAGACCATCGGTTACGTCTTGAGGGATTTGTGCTCACCAGAAGGTGCCTTCTACAGCGCGGAGGATGCCGACTCCCTGGACGAGTCCAGACACTCCCACGAAGGACATTTCTACGTCTTTACCCCCGAACAGGTGCGACGCATCGTGCCCGAACACCTCGTTGAGCTGGCGTTGTCGTGGTACGACATCACCGACGCCGGCAACTTCGAGGGAAAATCGATTCCCTGTCGCATCTCCCAGCGCGGGCGACTGACACGCAACGAGGACGTGGAAACCATTCGATCGCTGCTGCTTGCGGCCCGAAACACCCGGCATCGCCCATTGCGCGACGACAAGGTCATCACCGAATGGAATGCGCTCATGGTGTCGTCACTTGCAGAAGCAGCAAGTGCCTTCGCCAATGACGAATGGGCGGCTGCCGCACAGCGCGCCGGAAATTTCCTGTCCACCACCATGCGACGCAGTGACGGACGATGGTTTCGTACGTGGCACCGCGATGCAACCCCCAAACACCTCGCCATGGCTGCCGACCTTGCCAATTTGGTGGACGCATTCACCCGCCTGTACGAGTTGTCGGGAATGGCCCGTTGGGTCACCCTTGCGCGCGAAGCAGCCGATCAATTGCTCACACACCACTGGGACCCGAGTGATGGCGGATTGTTCACCACGCCCGACGATGGCGAGCGCCTGATCGTTCGTCAAAAAGATCTCATCGACAACGCAACACCGTCGGCAAATTCCGTTGCCGCGCTCGCACTCCACCGACTCGCCGCTCTCACCGGCGATGAGCGCTTTCGAGACCACGCCGATGCCATCTTAAAATTGCTCGCCCGCATCGTGGAGAGTGCACCAACCGCATTTCCCCACTTGCTCTGCGCGCTACACCTTCGCCATGTCGGTCCCACGGAAGTGGTGGTCACCGGAAAGCGTGGCGAATTGGTGCAGCTGATCCATGGGCAGTGGTTGCCCACCGTGGTGCTGGCATGGGGTGAGTCGTTTCCCTCTCCGCTCTTTGCGGATCGTCGGGACGGTTTGGCATACGTGTGCCGCCAATACGCGTGTCAGGCCCCTGCTGCTAGCCGTGACGAACTGGTGGCGGCACTACGAGGTGCGCTCACCAACCGTTGAAGTGAACAACCTCGTCGGCTTCGGCGCGCCTGCGACCAGCGCTCAGACCGGCGCCGAATGCGGCATCGTCGCGTTCGGCTGAGGTGGGTACCCGTTCGTACCCCATTGCGATTGCCCCGATGAGCTGCAGTCGTGGCGGAATCCCGAGTGCGGTCCGCAATTCGGCTTCGCCACGAAAGACTCCAAAGAACAGCGCACCCACACCAGCGTCGTGCGCCGCCAGCAACAGTGTCATCGTCGCGAACGACGCGTCAACGGTCCAGTACGGAGTTGGCCACGCGTCGAGTGATCCACCGAGATCGGACTTCGACTTGTCGTTCTCCGAGTAGCGGTCGAGGTATGCCTGTGGGTCGGCGAAGGACAACGCAATGAGCGGTGCCGCAAAGAGATGCTGCCAGCGAAACGCGGATCGAGTCTCGCTGGTCATGGTTGCCGACCAGAAGGTTTCGGTCTGCGCACCTTCGAGTACGACCAAATTCCATCCTTGTGTTCTTCCTGCCGACGGCGACCGTGTCGCCGAGTTCACGAGACGGGCAAGGAGACCCCGATCGATGGGATCCGGTCGGAACGCTCGCACCATTCGTCGAGTGGACACCAATCGCTCGAACGGCGTCGGGCTTGCATCATTCACGGCGTACGGCGTGGCATCGCTCACGGCGACGCCGAGTCAGCGCTTCTTGCCGAGTTTGGCCAGCGACTCGGCCATGGTCCAGCCATGAACGATGAGTACGCCGCCTTTGGCAACGTTCACGCCCTTGAAGAACGCGGAGATTTCCGGGGCAATCTTCGGCTTCGTCACGGGTTCGTAGTCGATGAAACCGGACTGCGCATTGGTTTTGGCGATGAACGATGCCGGATCGTATTGCGGCTCGATGGCGTATCGGCGAGCCAGTCGCCGTCCCCATGCACGCTCTTCTCCAACGGCGTTGTACTTGGGACGCGGAATCATGCTGGTGACTGCCGAGAAGGCTTCCAGTCCGGCTGGTGTGACGAAACGTGCACCAATGACGACGTCCTCGTCAGGAAACGCCATCAACGCACGGTGGTAGGCCTCCGTCATGAGACCCTTCATCGCTGCATCACGTTTGGACGTGCGCTTGACGCTCAACAGACCCATGACGACGCACGGCGTGCCGCCCAGACGCTCGAGTGTGAGGAACATGAAACCAGCAAGGGTCTTGCCGTCGTAGGCAGTCGTTGCCAGCACCCATGAGTCCTTGGCCTTGGACACTGCACCGATGCCGAAAGCACCACCCATCGCTGCGAATTCGTCCAGGTCGGCGTCAGTCAACGCGCTCGCGTCGCGAGTAGCGATTTTCACACGTCTAGTCTGCCAGCAAAAATCTGAATTCAGACAGGTGACGGTTCGACACCACGTGGACTATTGAATCGTTACGGCTTCACCAAACTTGGCGCGCAACAAGCCGATGACCTTTCCTATATCCACCGAATACTCCGGGCCGAGTGCCACCACCTTGGCGCCGAACGTGAGGAACACCGGGGAATCACCGGGATGCGACTCCAACAGCCCACGTACATCGGCGATTTCGTCCGGAGTCACCGCGCGACGTGCAAAGTCGATGTGCAACGACTCAATACCGTTCTTGGGAACATCCACCACGCTGATGTCGGATGCCATGAGCGACGTTCGGCCATCGTCGCGACGATCCAGTCGCCCGCGAATGATCACGATCTGATCGTCCACCACGAGGTGTCCCTGTGTGGCGAACAGTCGCGGGAAGACGGTGACTTCGATTGCACCGGCGAGATCTTCCAAGGTGAAGGTGGCCATCTGCTCGCCTTTGCGTGTGAACTTTCGGTCGACCCCGACCACGACACCCCCGAGCACGAGGTTGTCCTCCGTTCGATCGGGTACTTCCACGATGGGACACGTGACGCGACGACCCATCACGGTTTCCAGGCCACGCAGCGGATGGTCGCTCACGTAGAAACCGAGCATCTCCTTCTCCAATCGCAATTGCTCGGACTTGTCGAACACCAGATCGGGAATTTCGGCTCGTTCGGAGTAGCCGTCGGTCTGGGACTGGTCATCGCCGAACAAACTCATCACGCCTTGGTCGCGTTCGCGACGACGAACGAGTGCCTGGTCGACGAGGGATTCGAAGACCAACAGCAGTCCACGACGCGGATGACCGAGCGAATCGAAGGCCCCGGCTTTGATGAGGGACTCCAAGGTGCGCTTGTTCAGTGCCTGTTCGGGAACCCGATCGAGGACGTCGTAAAACGACTCGAACTTTCCCGTCTTTTCCCGTGTCTCCACGATGAGCGCAGCGACGCCTTCGCCGACGTTTCGAATTCCCGACAAACCGAAGCTCACTGCCAACTGACCTTCGATCGGCGCAAAGTCGACACCGGAATCGTTGATGTCGGGAGTACGAACAGTCACCTGGTTGCTGCCTGCGTCCGACAGGTAGAGCGCTGCGCGATCATTGTTGCCCTTCACTGACGTGAGGAGACATGCGAAATATTCCACCGGGTAGTGCGCCTTCAACCACGCAGTTTGATACGTGATGAGTCCGTAGCCGAACGCGTGACTCTTGGTGAACGCGTAGTCGGCGAACTTCTCGATGATGCCGAAGAGTTCGCGCCCGAGCGACTCGCCGTATCCGCGCTCGGCACATCCACCGACGAACTTGGGTCGCTGCTCGGCCATCGCAACGGGATCCTTCTTGGCGCACGCTTTGCGCAACGAGTCGGCTTCCGAGAGCGAGTAGCCGGCAAATTTTTGGGCAACCCGCATGATGCTTTCCTGATAGATCATCAGGCCGTACGTGTCCCCCAGTACCTCGGTGGCATCGTTGTGGAAGAAACGCGACGGCTTGCGCGCGTTTTTGAAGTCGGCGTAGTCGTTGTGCATATTCTCTGCCATCGGACCCGGGCGGTACAACGCCAGAACGGCGGCGATGTCCTCGAATCGGCGCGGAAGCAGCGAGCGCAGGAGTGCGCGCATGGGCGTGGACTCCAACTGGAACACGCCGATGGTGTTGGCTGAAGCCAACAGTTGATACGTCTTGGGATCATCGAGCGGAATGTCGTTGATGTCGAAATCGGGCCGCTTCTTGCGAATGAGTAGCTCGGCATCGGTGATGACGTCGAGATTGCGCAATCCGAGGATGTCCATCTTCAACAGGCCGAGGGACTCGACACCGTGCATTTCGTATTGAGTAACGACCGGAGACTCCTCGGGTTTGCGACCAGGCTCCGGCTTGCGCTGAATAGGGAGATACTCCGTGAGTGGTTCCTTGGTGATCACCACCGCCGCTGCGTGAATACCGACGGATCGCTTCAGACCCTCCAGTCCTCGCGCGACATCCACCACGCGTTTGGCTTCGGCATCGGTTTCGCAGAGTGCCCGCAGGTCGGCAGCGGCGCGAAAGCCGTCCATGTGCTTGTCGTCCTGCTCGAAGCAATACCGCAGCGGCGTGTCACGACCCATGACCACAGGTGGCATCAACTTGGCGATTCGATCCCCGGTGGCGTAGGGGTGACCGAGAACTCGTGCTGCATCGCGCACCGCATTGCGAGCCTTGATGGTGCCGAAGGTGATGATTTGCGCAACATGGTCGCGGCCATACTTCTCGGCGGCGTAACGAATCATCTCGTCGCGATAGCGGGAGTCGAAGTCCATGTCGATGTCGGGCATCGACACTCGGTCCGGGTTGAGGAAGCGTGCGAACAGCAGGTCGTACTTCACGGGATCAAGATCGGTAATTCGTAGTGCGTAGGCCACCGCACATCCGGCAGCCGAACCGCGCCCAGGACCCACGCGAATGCCCTGCTCGCGCGCATGCCGAATGAGATCCCACACGATGAGAAAGTACGAGGCGAAACCCATGTCGCAGATGACCTTCAACTCGTACGCGAGTCGCTCCACTACCGCCTTGGGAACCTCGTTTCCCCAGCGCTCGGTTGCACCCTGACGTGCGAGATGCTCGAGATACGAGCGGTCATCCGTAAAACCAGCCGGAATCGGGAAGTCGGGCAGCACGAACTTGCCGAACTCGATCGTGGTGTTGGCCCGCTCGGCGATCCACAACGTGTTGTCGCAGGCCTCGGGTGTGTCGCGAAACAACTGACGCATCTCTGCAGAGGTCTTGAGGTAGTGCTCCTCCCCCTCGAACTTGAATCGCTTCGGGTCGGCGATGGTGCATCCCGTCTGTACGCACAACAACGCGTCATGGGCCTCCGCATCGTGTCGGTGTACGTAGTGGGAATCGTTGGTGGCAAGAAGCGGTGCGTCGATCTCGCTCGCGATCTTGATCAAGTCGCCCATCGTGCGACGCTGGTCGGCAATGCCGTGATCCTGTAGTTCGACGAACAAGTTGTCACGCCCGAAGATGTCCTGCAGGCGGCCTGCGGTGCGCTTTGCCTCGTCGTAGTCGTTGCGCATGAGCGCCTGGAGCACGTGCCCACCCAAGCATCCCGTGGTGGCGATGATGCCCTCATGATGTCGCTCGAGGAGTTCCCAGTCCATTCGAGGTTGGTAGTAGTAACCCTCCAGGAAGGCCTGACTCGACAACTTGATCAGGTTGCGATAGCCCGTGTTGTTCTCGCACAAGAGCGTGAGGTGGTAATACAGTTTGCGCCCGGCCTCGGTGTCGCCACCCGAGTCGTCGATCTGGCCGCGACGCTGTGGTCGTTCGAATCGCGACTCGTAGGCCATGTAGGCCTCGGTGCCGATGATCGGATTGATTCCCGCGCTTCGACACGTTTGATAGAACTCCAAAACTCCGTACATGTTGCCGTGATCGGTGATGCCGATACCTGGCTGACCGTCACTGACGGCACGTTCGATGAGTTCGTCGACGCGTGCCGCCCCATCGAGCATCGAGAACTCGGTGTGGACATGGAGGTGAGTGAACGAAGAGGCCATCGCAGGAAAGCCGAGAGTACCAGCGGGCTCCGACGCCCCGAGCGACTGACGGTTTTCGGCGTAAAGCGGCTAAATGTACGTGCCGGGTCGCTCCGGCACCGTGGCACCCGACGCCGGGAGCTGACGCATTTGCTCGAGTTGCTGACGCGCGGCCAACTGCTGGGCAAACAACGTTGCCTGAATGCCATGAAAGAGACCTTCGAGCCATCCCACGAGTTGTGCCTTCGCAACTCGCAATTCTGCGTCGCTGGGAACCTCGCCGTCCTTGAAGGGAAGTGCCAGCGTTTGCAACTCCTCGCGAAGATCGGGCGAGATGGCGTCTGCGATTTCCACGATCGACCGTTCGTAGATTTCTGCTAGTCGCTCGCGACTCGGCAAGTCCAGCTGCATCTGACGCACCTCTTCGAGCAAACCCTTGATCATGGACCCGATTCGCATCACCTTTGCCGGCTCCTGCACGGTCTCATCGCCGTTGGAGTTGGTGTCGCCGTCGGAGCTCAGCGCGGCCAAGCCGTTCAGCAACTCGCCGCGTTCGGGAGTGGTGTCGCTCATGGTGGCTTAGTTCTATCAGCGAGCGCCGAGCGCCAACAACGGCACATCAACCTCTGCTGAGGTGAGTGAGCCGTGCCGACACTGCAACTGGAAGTAGGTCTTGTCGGCTGGATCGTCGAAGCTCACCTCGTATTTGGCCATGACAGCAACGTCTCCGAGGCGACGACGAACGACATCGTTGACGCGGCGCCCGAAGTACCCCTGTTCGATCATCTCGTCACGCGTCATGACCCATGCCACATCACCGTGATGGCTCTTTGCCAAGGCCGCCACATCGTCCACTCGCCCGTTCTTCACGTGCAGCCAGCGGAACCGACCTTCGCCCGACTGGTGCGTCAGGCGACTCGTCACCTCGGAAGCCAACATCATCGTGTGCTCGCCGACCATGACCTGACCGTGATCGGCGGTCACGAGCAACACGGCATCTTGCGGCAACACGGACGCGATGTCTGCAATCATTCGGTCGACGGTGAGAAGTTCGGCGTCGTAGTGGTCCCCGAATCCACGCTCGTGTGCAATCTTGTCGATGCCGTCGTAATAGCAGTACACGAACCTCTCTCCACGCGCCAACAAATTGCGAACATCAACCACCATGCTGGATGCCGCACGCCAGCTGAACATGCGTTGATCGCGCAGGTGCGACTCGGTGAACGCGGTGCCATCAAATTCCGCCTTGGACAGCACCGGTATCGAGGCGCCGAGAAATGGTGGACACGGTTGCACGTCACGCGGCATGAGACGACGGCGAACATCGCCACGGTCGTCTGCCCAGCGAAGCATCTGCACGACCTGCCCAGCGAAGTCGATTCGATACCCAACGAGCCCATGTTCTCCCGGTGCAGCGCCAGTGGAGATGGAGGTGAGTGCGGTCACCGTCGTGGTGGGGGCGATGGTGGTGATGGAAGATCCCTGCATCGACGCCAGGGTGGTGGTGCTGGCGGGCACGTTGACGATCCGATCTTGCAGCTGGTGCCAGCCGAGTCCATCAACCACCAAGAGCACTACTTGTCTTGCACCACGAGCCACCTGCGGAAAGAAGTCAGGGAGTGCATCAGCCCCGCCCGGACCGAGAAGAGCCGGAACGATGTTGGTAACGCACGCACCGTCGTAGTCCGGACGACGAGGCGCGGCATCGATGATGCGGGGCGCGCGCAGGGCATGCGGAGTTCGCTCTGCGCCAGACATCTCCCCTCCTAGTCAAGCGGCGAACTCAGCACCACCGATCCATGCCGTGCAGACGGCATTCCCGGACACACGCTGATGGTGCCCGCGACGTGCGTTTACGATGGAAGCGTGCGGGTGTCTACACGGGGCGACTATGCATGTCGCGCGATGTTGTCACTGGCACTTCATGCCGATCAACCCGGGCCGATCTCGGTTCGCGACATCGCCACGCGCACCGCACTTCCCCAACCGTACCTAGAACAGATTCTCTTGGCACTCAAGGGTGCTGGATTGGTGAACTCCAAGCGGGGTGTCGGTGGTGGATACACCTTGGCGCGTCATCCCGACAAAATCCTGTTGTCGGAGATTCTCTCAGCCGTTGACGGACCCATTTCTCTCGGCGACTTCGGCGAGCCACATCGCGACGGTGCGTGTGATCATGAAGGACAATGCGTGCTGCTCGCCATCTGGCACGCCGTTGGCGAACATATGCGCGACCATTTGGCCAAGTTCACGCTCGGCGGGGTCCTCGCGGCTGCGCGCGGTGAATCGCCCTGGCCCGATGAGGACTCGCGAACGCCAACCACACGTCGCCGATAGCCGCGCGCGACATTCTGCCTCGTCACGCTTAGCGCGATGTGGAGCGTTGCCGCGAAATCACGACAGAAGTGACAAGAGCGCAGAAAAGTCCTGCGGCGTCGGTGCGGTGAACGTGTGCCGTTCACCCGTACGCGGATGATCGAAAGCCAATTCCTGGGCGTGCAACATGGGTCGTGCGGCACGTAGCCCGGACCGAACGCCACCGTACGTCGCATCGCCCACCACCGGGTGACCGATCGATGCAAGGTGAACACGAATCTGATGGGTTCTGCCCGTTTCCAATCGACACTCCACGAGTGCTGCGTCCTTTGGTTCGTGGAACGATTGCTTCACTACGTAGTGGGTTCGCGACGCGCGACCATCCACCACCACCGCCATCCGAGTCGGGTCCCGTTGATCGCGACCGATTGGCGCGTCGATCACCCCATTGAGCGAGATGGGAACTCCCCACACCAATACCGAATACACGCGAGTGACGCTTCGCGAAGAGAGCTGTTCCACCAACGACTCATACGCATGCTGCGTTCGAGCCACAACGATCAAACCGGTGGTGCCCGAGTCGAGGCGATGCACCAATCCGGGCCTCATCGGATCGCCGACGCCGGCGATGTCGGGATGAGTTGCCAGCAAATAGTTCACCATCGTGCCGGACTGATTTCCCGCACCGGGATGTACGACGACTCCCGCCTCCTTGTTCACCACGATGACATCGTCGTCCGCGTACACCACATTCATGGACTTACTGTCGTCGGCGACGGGAAACTCAGGACCCTTGGCTTGAGTCACATCGATGACGATGGTTTGACCCTCCGTCATCTTCTCCTTACCGGCGACGACGACGGCTCCGTCGACGGACACTCCACCCGCATCGATCAGTGTCGCGGCGGCGTTTCGGCTGATATCGGCGACGAGCGAGACCACCCGATCGATTCGAACACCTGCGAGCGAGGCGGGAATGGGTTCTACGATGCGCCGGGCAATCCCGCCAACAGTGTCATCGCTCATGATTCCGTCACCGCCGGTTTGCGAATCGACGCGACGATCATCAATGCCGCGCCGACGGTTATTGCGGAATCAGCGATGTTGAATATCGGAAACCACTGCAAGTCGATGAAGTCCACAACGGCACCTCGCAACCACGCCTCCCCACGCAAGAGACGGTCGATCAAATTGCCGATTGCCCCACCAACGATCATTCCGGCAGCGACTGCAGCCAACCCGGTCGCTGAGCGTCGCAACCACAACACGATGACGATCACCACGACGAAGCCCATCGCACCAATGATGGGGCCTGCGCCGGACGCTTGCGAAAATGCCATCCCCTTGTTGAAGGCCAAGTTGAAGCGCAGCGAACCGATGAGGTCGATGGTGCGGTTGTCTGACAACCGATTGAGCGCCCAGTGTTTGGTGAGCTGATCTGCGACGACGATGCTCGCAATCAGAATCCAGAGTCGCCGTATTGCGACGCCGCTCATCTACTGCCCAGACCGCCGGCGCGTTCGGTGACGAGCTCGGTGGCCCATGGCAACACTTCTAGACGTTCCCGGGGAATCGGCAGACCCGAGTACGACGAGTAACCGTACTCTCCGATTTCCATTCGCTGCAGTGCCGCATCGATGGCCTCGACTTCGGCAAGTGCCTGATCGGAGAGGATGAGGTCGCGCTCACGCTCCACCACCATGGTGTCGCCTTCGCCACCCTCCTCACCGAAGTCGACGTCGCCCATCTCCTGGTTGGCAACGATCTCTTGTGCTTCTTGGGTGAGTCGCTTTGCCTGACCAACCAACTCAATTCTCTTCTCCAGCAACAGTGCCCTCTGCGACTTCAAGAAGGCGATGTCGAATTCCTTCGTTGGTGTGATGCCATCGATGGGGTCCAGCTTCGTGATCGGCGGTTTGACCGGCTTGGCCATCGCCTTTTCCTGTTGGGCACGGATGCGGGCTTCTTCTTCGTCTCGGAGGGCTCGGATACGCGCCCGTTCGGATTCTCGCGCCATGCGCTCGGCTTCTTTGGCCTTGGTGATCTTGTCGCGTTCGCGCTGCTTCTCACGACGTTCTTCTTCGATTGCCGCGCGCTTGCGGGCCTGTTCACGCTTGCGCTCTTCGATGATGACTTGACGCTCGAGATCGCGACGACGCTTTTCTGCCAACTTCTCCCTGGCGATGCGCTTGCGCTCGGCGAGTTTCTCTCGGGCGACTCGCTTGCGCTCACGCTCGGCAGCGATGCGCTTTTGCTTACGTTCACGCTCGGCGAGCAGTCGCGCCTGCTTGCGCTTCTTCTCCTCGACCTGTTTCTTCAACGCGGCTTTCCGACGTGCGGCTTCTGCTTTCTGTTTGGCCTGCTTGCGCTTCTTTTCCTCGAGCGCTTTCTTGGCCTTGCGGCGCTTTTCTTCCATGGCTCGCTTGGCCTTGCGGCGCTTTTCTTCCATGGCTTTCTTGGCCTTTCGTCGTTTTTCTTCCAGTAACCGCTTGGCCTTGCGGCGACGGAGTTCTTCGAGCTTGCGGCGTTTGGCTGCCGCCTGCTTCTGTAGGGCTGCTCTCTTGGCTGCGGCCATTCTCTTTATCGCGGCCTTTTTTGCTGCGGCTTTCTTCTTCGCGGCAATACGTTTCTTTTGCGCTGCCTTGCGCCTGGCGGCTGCATTCATGACCCCGTCAGGGTAGCCGCTCAACCCCCACATGCAGTGGCATGTCGTCCAGCATGGTGGTGGGTGCTACATCGGCTCCCTCGGTGGAAACGAACCGAACCTCTCGAGCCAGAGTCTCGGTTGCGACCATCTGCTCATGCTTTCGAACGCAGGCGGCAACGTGATCCGGAACACCGAGTGTGAGTCGAATTCGATCGGACACGTGCAACCCGGCATCGCGACGCGCCTGCTGCACCAGTCGAATTACATCACGAGCGACACCTTCCTGCCGCAGGTCGTCATCCACTGCCAGGTCCAGTACGACGATGCCCGACCCGTCGGCAAGTGCGGTACTCGCTCGGTCGCCGGCTCCGGTGGCAACCAACATGAGCGAATACTCACCATCGCGTAGCTCCACGCCCCCGGCCACCACGGTGTCACCCTTCTTCGACCAATCACCCTGCTTGACCGCGCGAATCACCTTTTGCGTGTCGGGTCCCAAACGTGGCCCAAGTGCAGCCGGAGTCACCACCAATTCACGGCGGGCATGTTCGTCGACATCGGTGCTCAGCACCACGGCGCGCACGTTGACTTCGTCCTTGATGACATCGACGAAGTCGCCGAGTACTGCAGCCCGTGAACTGGCCACCACCAGCGAGGCCAGCGGTTGGCGCACGCGCAATTGGTGCGCCTTGCGCAAGGACAACGTCGATGAACACACGTCACGCGCCAGATCCATCGCGACGACCAAATCATCGGCAACGGCGAGACCCTCGATGGTGGGCCAGGCGGTGAGATGCACACTGCGCTCACCGGTGAGACCGCGATAGATCTCCTCCGAGGTGAGCGGCAACAGAGGTGCAGCAACTCGGCACACGATGGTGAGCACGCTGTGCAGTGTGTTGATGGCCGATTGGTCGCCATCCCAGAATCGGTCCCGACTTCGACGGATGTACCAGTTGGTGAGCACGTCCAGAAAATCTCGTACTTGCGCGCAGGCATCGAACAGATCGTTTCGTTCGAACGCGATCGTGGTGGCTTCGACCAGGCTGCGACACTTTGCCACGATGTATCGATCGAGCACGTTGTTGCTCGATGTGTCGAACTCGCCACGGGTGTTGGCGGCATTCGCATACAGCGACAAGAAGTACCACGAGTTCCACAGCGGAAGGATGTTCTGTCGCACGGTGTCGCGTATGCCCGCTTCGGTCACCGAGAAGTCGGCTCCGCGGAGGATCGACGATGACAGCAGGTACCACCGCATGGCATCGGCGCCGTAGGTGTCGAACACCTTCATCGGGTCGGGATAATTGCGCAGGCTCTTGGACATCTTTTGTCCGTCATCGCCCAGCACGATGCCGTGACTCACACAACTCTTGAACGCCGGTCGATCAAAGAGCGCCGTGGCAAGAACGTGCAACGTGTAGAACCATCCGCGCGTTTGACCGATGTACTCCACGATGAAGTCACCGGGATAGTGACTCTCGAACCATTCACGGTTCTCGAACGGGTAGTGCACCTGGGCAAAGGGCATCGAACCGCTCTCGAACCAGCAGTCGAGCACCTCCGGCACGCGCCGCATCATCGACGTGCCGCTCGGGTCGTCAGGATTGGGGCGAACGAGGTCGTCGACGACAGGACGGTGCAACTCGCCCACCTTCACGCCGAAGTCACGCTCCAGCTCGGCGATGCTGCCGTACACGTCGATTCGCGGAAACTCCGGATTGTCGCTTCGCCACACCGGAATGGGTGATCCCCAGAAACGATTTCGGCTGATCGTCCAGTCGCGGGCGTTTTCCAGCCATTTGCCGAAACTGCCATCGCGAATGTGGTCGGGCACCCAGGAGATCTGCTGATTCAACTCCACCATGCGTTCCTTGATGGCCGTGACGTTCACGAACCACGAGCTGACGGCTCGATAAATGAGCGGGGTTCCCGTACGCCAGCAATGCGGATACGAGTGGTCGTAGGTTTCGTGTCGCAACACCACGCCCTGCTCTTTGAGCTTCTTAATGATGAGTGGATTGGCCTCGAACACTTGCAGTCCGGCAAAGTCGCCAACCTCGCTGGTGAACCGACCACGCGAATCGACGGGTACCACCAACTCGATGCCTGCTTCGGCGCAGAGTCGCTGGTCGTCCTCACCGAAACCCGGCGCGATGTGCACCACACCGGTGCCGTCCTCGGTGGTGACGAAGTCGCCGGCGAGTACACGGAATGCGTCGGTGCGGTCAACACCGCTTGCGCGATCGGCAAAGTACGGCAGCAACGGCGCATAGCGTCGCCCGACGAGTTCGCTTCCACGAAGCGTGCCCACCTGTTGGGCTCCTGCGAGTTCACGCTCGTAGGCCTCGCGACGCGCGACCGCCATGACATAACGAATCCCGTTCAGCTCGTAGACGCCGTACTCCACATCGGCGCCGACTGCGAGCGCAAGATTCGACGGCAGCGTCCATGGCGTGGTGGTCCACGCCAACAGACGCTCACCCGTTTCGAGCGTGAAGCCAACGGTGAGTGCAGGATCCTGCACCATTTTGTAGGTGTCGTCCATTCGCGTCTCGGAATTCGAAAGCGGAGTCTCCAACGCCCACGAGTAGGGCAGCACCCGAAAACCTTCGTAGATGAGCCCCTTGTCCCACAGCGTCTTGAACGCCCACAGAACGCTCTCCATATAGGACAGGTCGAGCGTCTTGTAGTCGTTGTCGAAATCAACCCAGCGAGCCTGACGCGTGACATACCGACGCCAGTCATTGGTGTACTGCAGCACCGAGGTGCGGCAGTGGTCATTGAACTTCTCGATGCCAAAATCGGTGATTGCTTGACGACCAGAGATACCGAGCTGCCGCTCGGCTTCTGCCTCCGCTGGTAGGCCGTGACAGTCCCAACCAAAGCGCCGCTCCACGCGCTTGCCACTCATGGTGCGATAGCGCGGTACCGCATCCTTCACGAATCCCGTCAGCAGGTGTCCGTAATGCGGTAAGCCATTGGCAAACGGAGGACCGTCGTAGAAGACGAACTCTGCATCTGGCGTGCCGCTCTGCTGGGCTGGTGTCGCGGAGGTGGTGCGGGGGTGCTGTTCTACCGACGCATCGAATGTGTTGTCGGCTTCCCAGAACGCAAGAATGCGTTCTTCCATCTCGGGAAGATTTGGCTGCGCAGCAACCTGCGGATACGAGCCAGCCATCAGACGGGGCTGCTCACAAACCTGCGGAAACCAGCATTCGCTGCACGAACCCGAGAGCGAACACCACCACGATGGGCGAGATGTCGAGAGGTCCGATGCTGGGAATGATGCGACGGGCCGGACCAAGCACGGGTTCGGTGATCTGGAAGAGCACGCGGTTCACCTGCGACAACGCTCCACCGCTCGAGTTCGGAAACCAGCTCAGGATGATTCGCACGAAGATGACGAAGGTGTACAGGGAAATGAGTTGGGAAATCATGGGTGGGCTCCTCCTCCATTCAACACGGCGATGCGGTGATGTACTCGCCGACTAATCGCGGGGAATTCGCACACCATTGGGGGTGATGCGAAACACGCCACGCGAGATGCGTTCAAGTGAGCCATTGAGACCGAACGCCAAGCCGGAGACGAAGTCGATGATGCGACGACCCTCTTCGGGATGTGTAGCAATCATGTTCATGATGACGGGTTGTCCGCTCTTGAAGCGCTCTGCGATTTCTTTGCAGTGGCCATAACTGGTGGGCTTGAGCGTGACGGGCTCGACCGTTGCGGCATCAAGTGGCTTCACGTTCTTTTGTGGCTGTCCGACTGGCCCGCGCACGGTGACACCAGAATCGTCACGCACCCGTGCTCGACGCGGTGGTGGTGCTACCTCTTCATAGTCATCATCATCGTCGTCGATGTCTTCATCGTCGTACACGTCGTCGATGGGCTCTCCACGACCACGTACCGGACGCCGAGCGCGTACCGATTGGTCGCTGTCGTCGTACACCTCGTCGGCCCCGAGACCCAGATAATCCATGGCCCTACGGAACATTGACATATCGCTCAGATTACCTCAGGGCTGCGCGCTGCCGACGGACGCTCACCAAACAGCGCCGTACCGACGCGCAGCATCGTGGAACCCTCGGCAAGCGCAATCTCCAGGTCGCCCGACATCCCCATCGAGCATCCCGCCAAACCCAATTGGTCGGCCAACGCCCGTACCAAGGCAAATGCGCGTCGAGTTCCCTTGGGATCCTCGTCAGTTGGCCCCACCGTCATGAGTCCATCGACCACGAGACCGGCCCGCTGGGCCCGCTCGACGAGTCGAGGGGCCTCCTGGGGCGAACAGCCACCCTTGTCGGGTTCCTGCGTCGCATTGACCTGCACGTAGATGTGGGCGCCTGCGCTGCGTTTGGCGATTTCGTCGATCAGCGAGGCTCGGTCGACGCTTTGCCACACCGACACGACGTCAACCAGCGATCGAACCTTGTTGGACTGCAGCCGACCGATGAAGTGCACTGGTGGGTGAACTCCACCGACCGCAGCGATCTTGGTGATGGCCTCCTGGGCGTAGTTTTCGCCAACAGCATCGCACCCGAGGCGATGCGCCATTGCGACTGCCTCCGGCCCGAACCCCTTGGTAACTGCGCACATGGCAACGTGGCCGCGTGTGGCGCCGGCGTCAACCAACTGACGGAGTTTCGCCAGTCGTAGAGCGACTGCCGACTCGTCCAACGAAGTGCGATTACTTCAGAAAGTCGGGAACGTCGAGATCGTCGTCGTCGCTGTCGTCGGTGCCGAAGATTTCCCGCAAGCGCGAACTGCCCTTGCCCGCTTCCGGACGAGCATCACCACGCGTAGCGGTGGAGTCCACGCGATTTCCGATGCGACCCGCACCGGCATCCCATCGTTCGAATCCAGACGCGATAACAGTGACACGAACTTCGTCCCCGAGATCGTCGTCGATCACCGTGCCAAGGATGATGTTGGCGTCCTGGTGAGCAACGCGTGCGACCGTTTCGGCTGCCTCGTTCAGTTCGAAGAGGCTCATGTCGGATGGACCGGCGACGTTCAGCAGAATACCGCGAGCACCTTCGATTGCCGCCTCGAGCATCGGTGAAGTGATGGCGGCGATTGCGGCATTCGCTGCGCGCTTGTCACCACTCGCCACCCCGATTCCCATCAACGACGACCCGGCGTTGGCCAGGATGGTTTTCACGTCGGCGAAGTCGGTGTTGATCAGACCAGGTGTGGTGATGATGCCGGTGATTCCCGAAACGCCCTGCATGAGCACTTCGTCGGCTTTCTTGAATGCATCCAACAACGTGGTCTTGTCCGTGGCAATCGACAACAACTTCTCATTGGGGATCACGATCAAGGTGTCGACCTTGTCCTTCAATTTTGCGATGCCCTGATCGGCTTGTACGGAACGACGACGTCCTTCGAAATTGAAAGGTCGAGTCACGATGCCGATGGTGAGTGCACCCTCTGCTTTGGCAATCTCGGCCACCACTGGTGCAGCTCCCGTACCAGTACCGCCACCTTCTCCGGCAGTGATGAACACCATGTCGGCACCCGCGAGATGTTCCTGAATCTCGTCGCGGTGAGCCTCAGCGGCTTCACGACCAACCTCTGGATCGCTGCCTGCCCCAAGGCCGCGCGTCAGTTCGCGTCCGATGTCGATCTTGTAACTCGCGTCACTCATGATGAGTGCTTGCGCATCGGTATTGATGGCGACGAAGTCGACGCCGCGTAGTCCGGCATCGATCATTCGATTCACGGCGTTGACGCCGCCGCCACCAATGCCAACGACTTTGATGACCGCGATTGGCGTGTTTTGC
>SXPV01000063.1 GCA_005793215.1 Actinomycetota bacterium | reverse complement strand
TTCCACGACGATCAGCACGGCACGGCGGTGGTCACGTTGGCCGCCCTGTGGAATGCCTTGAAGATCACCGGCAAGAAGATCGGTGACATCAGCGTGGTCATCGTCGGCATTGGTGCCGCTGGTGTCGCCGTCGGCAAGATCCTCATCGACGCGGGTGTCGGTGAGATCGTCGGTTGTGACCGCGAAGGTGCGATGTACTCGGGTCGCACCGGGGTGAACTCGGCCAAGCAGTGGTTCGGTGAACACACCAACCCGTCACGAAAGATGGGGATGATCTCCGACGTGATGAAGGGCGCCGACGTCTTCATCGGACTGAGCGGTCCCGACGTGATCACGGCCTCCGATGTTCGCAACATGGCCAAGAATCCGATCGTGTTCGCCATGGCCAACCCCAATCCCGAGATTCGCCCCGAACAGATCGACGGACTGGCTGCGGTCGTCGCCACGGGTCGCAGCGACTATCCGAATCAGATCAACAACGTGTTGGCGTTCCCCGGTATTTTCCGTGGCGCACTCGATGCGCGGGCCACCACCATCACCGAGAAGATGAAGGTGGCAGCAGCCATCGCCATCGCCGAGTCGGTGTCAGCCGAGGATCTTTCGGCGAATTTCATCGTGCCGTCGGTGTTCGATCGCTCGGTGGTGGAGCGTGTTGCGCCGGCCGTTGCCGCCGCAGCCGTCGCCGACGGTGTCATCCGCCGGTAGCAGAAGCGAACGACACCAAGTCGACCTGTGCGGAGGCCGTGATCTCGGGACATGCAATCGGCATCAGTTCGATTCCGTGCGTCGTACCGAGGATGGTTCGGGCACGTGCAGGAACCCCGGCTCGCAGAAGCAGTCGGTAGAAGTTGATTCCCTCGTCGCGAAGTGGGTCGCATTCATTGACGCTGATGACCGTGCGGGGCAGTGCTCGAACGTCGTCTTCCTTGGCGAAACTCGGCCACGCAAGCGGGTCGCGACGATCGAATGCCTCGATGCCGTAACCAACGCGCCCGTTGTTGTTGTGCAGGTTGAGGAAGATGCCGTTGTTCTCCACGGACGAAGGACACTCCGGGGTGGGCCATTGACCGGCGATGTACGGACAAAAGGCGTACAAGCCGGAGATCGAACCGATGTCGCCGTCCTTTGCCATCTTCATGCCGGTTGCCAACGTGAGGTTGCCACCGCCACTCTCACCCGCGATCACGATTCGACGTTGATCGGCACCAATCTTCGCGGCGTTGGCAACCACCCAACGAGCGCCCGACACGCAGTCGTTGAGGCCGGCCGGAAAGGGGGCCACCTCCGGCAGTGAAGAAGGTGTCACCGCGTTGCGGAATTCGACCATCACGACGACGACGCCCCGTGCCGCCAAGGTCTTTCCCCATCCGCTGTAGTTGCCGTCGAAGCAGGACAGTGATGCCATCCCGCCACCGTGGATGTAATAGATGCACGGCAGCACGGCGGAGTTGTCGGGTCGGATTACTCGCAGGGTGATGGAGTTGCCGTCGGGCTGCGACGTGATGGTCTCGTTGTGGATGCGCAATCCGGAAGTCGGGGCGTTGTCCTCCGAGTCGCACACCGACATCACCGCGCGATAGGTGTCGGCGGCGGCGCGACCTTCCGGAGTGTTGCTCCGCGCGACGAGCGTTGCTCGGTCGGGACCGTCGGGCGCCGCGAAACTCGGCATCATCGAGAGCAGGACCTTGATTCGTGGGTCGATTCGTGGATCGTCGGCTGGATTGTTGGTCATGGCGCCCCCTTGGTGTGAGCGCACGCTAGACGATTCCGGCGGACGTCACGAGTCCGACGCGACGGACTCCGCTATCGATAGCGCGAAAGGAAGGCGTCCACCGGTATTCGTATGGCCGGATTCGACACGGAGAGATTCTGGGTCGAGAGCACCGCGAACCAAATTGCCGATACCACGAGAGAGCAACCACCGATTTGCAGCCACTTGAGATTTCGACGCTCACCCACGGGAAAGAGTCCGAAGACGACGACCGCCACGATGGTCACGATGAGTAGAGCGAACATGACGACATCAGAAACGAGGGGCCACCGTGTCGAGATGCGATCACGCCGCGCATCCTGAAATTGCGAGACCTGCTCGAGCATGCGAGCGAGATCTCGTTCGTTGACCACGTCTGCTTTCTCGATGTTCAGGATGGAGTTTCGGATGTCGAGTGCAGCTTGTTCGATCTCGTTGCTCTCCGAGGTTGATTCGGTGAGTGCGGCATTCTTCGTACGTCGGGTGCGTTCGTCGGCGGACGCAGATTGCACCGCACCGTCATTGTTGCTGGCGTTCAATTCGCCGTCTCGGACGGCCTCGACATACGAGACGATCGATCCGATGGCATCGGTGAGTACAGGTTGCGGTTCGTAGTCGAGAATGGACTCGGCGAGTGACGACAGCGACGACAGTTCGTTCTTGAGGTTCGTAACGGCTCTATCCGCACCCTGCCATGCCGTGACGTTCGCAAATGAGCCAATGAAAATAAACGATGCGCCGACGAACGTGAACGTTGACGTCATCAGGCTGATGTCGGACATGCTTCCAACTGAGCGATGGATTGAAATCAGACCACACGGAATCGCGATGACAATCAGGGGGAGCAACACGACGAGTAGACGTGTGAGGAGACCCGATTCGAGGATTGCTTGATACATCGCCTCCAGCGTAGGAAACGACGGTCTGCGTATCTGCGCAAGGAAGCAAACTTCGCGTGAACACCGCAGAGCATTCTTTGGTGGAGCTGGGGGGAATCGAACCCCCGTCCATCAGCCGTTGAGCGCCCGTGATACGACCATCCCCACTGTGGTGCTGTCGCAACACCGTCGGCGGGTCGACTACCTAGTTACCCAGGTCGCGTTCCGTCTTTCCGAAATGTCACCGGTCTTTCCCGATGTCAGCGTGCTTTCCTGCTGTCATCCTCCGCTTCTGTTGCCGGGCTGCGGTGGATCGGCCCCGTGCGACCTTGCGGCTCACGAGTGCTCTCCGACACCTAATGAATTAGGCGGCGAGAGCGAACTGCTTGTTGGCAGTTGTATGGATGCCCCGTTTTTCGAGTCTGAGCAACTCGGGTCGCACGCTCGACCAGCGACACTGACGTCGAAACCTGTCAGCCCCGTTGAACTTGCGTAACGTCATCAGTGTACGCACGCTTGCGACACGGTTGTGCGGTTGCGTGACGGACGTCCCCACGCGAACGTTGCGACGTGGCTACTCGGGTTTGCCGCGGCGTTGGCGACCAAGTGCACGGCGCATCTCGATCTTGGACTCCTTCTCGGCGATTGCCGCGCGACGGTCTTCTTTCTTGCGGCCCTTGGCGAGGGCCAAATCCACCTTCACCCGACCGCCGCGCAGGTGGACGTCGAGGGGCACGAGGGTGAGCCGTTCCTTGTTCATGCGTTCGGAGAGGCGGCGGATTTCGCTGCGGTTGAGCAACAACTTCCGCGGGTATACAGGCTCGTGTGCGCCGACACCGTGGCTGAACTTGTACGTCGAAATGTGCATGTTTTCCAACCACATTTCGCCACGGGACACGTGTGCATAGGCCTCGGCAATCTGCACGAGGCCCTCACGAACGCTCTTCACCTCGCTGCCGTGCAGCACGATGCCAGCCTCGACGACGTCGAGGATGGTGTAGTCGTGTCTGGCGCGGCGATTGCTTGCCAGCACGGTGGTGTCGTCATTTTTCGTTGCCATTGTGGTGAGTTGAGCCTAGGTAGCGTTCCACATCATGAGTTCGCAGCGCCTCGTGATTACCGATGCAATCGAACGGCAAATCGCCGATCACGCGCGCGAGTGTAAGCCCCATGAGATGTGTGGTCTCTTGGTTGGCGCAGCCGGTAGCGACGAAGCGGCGGAATTCCATCCGTGTCGCAACGCTGCCGCCTCGGCAATCATCTACACGCTCGACCCGAAGGACTACATGCGAGTCGAGCAGTCGGCTGATGATCGCGGCCTTGCCGTCATCGGGGTGGTGCACAGCCACACCCAAACCGAGGCCTATCCGAGTGCCACCGACGTGGCCCAAGCGCCGGACCCCAACTGGAACTACGCCATCGTGAGCTTGAAGTACGACCCTCCGCGGCTGCGTAATTACCGCATCGTTGCCGGCGAAATCAGCGAGACGGCGGTCGAAAAGCGTCCCTAATCCAGGGCAGCAGAGTGGCGCAGCAAGCCATTCGGGGCGCTGGCGCAACGAGCCATTCAGGGCACTGGCGCGACCGACCGGGTGTGACGACCGGCGCCTGCGGCGACTCGTTCGCCATTGGGGAGCGCCAGTAGATTGTTGACAACTCCTATCGGGATTTCACCCTTTCCGCCGGGAGTGTCATCAGCGCAGTTCACCCCCTGGAGCACGACATGAGCGACATCAACGCAGTGAACATTGCGGAGCGGTCGCACGCGAGCGTGCTCGAACTCATCGGCAACACGCCGTTGGTGGAAGTGAGCCAGCTGTCGCCGAGTGCCAATGTGCGACTGTTCGCCAAACTCGAGAGTCAGAATCCATTCGGCTCGGTGAAGGACCGTATCGCCAACGCGATGATCAAGCGCGCGTATGCAACCGGCCGTCTCGTGAAGGGTCAGCGAATTCTCGAACCGTCGTCGGGCAACACGGGAATCGCGCTGGCAGCAATTGCGCGTATCACCGGTAACCCGATCACCATCCTCATGCCCGAGAGCGTGTCGATCGAGCGCCGTCAAATGCTCGAAGTGTTCGGTGCGGAAATCATCCTCACGCCGGGACCCGAGGGTTCTAATGGTGCGGTGCGTCGTGCGGAAGCACTCGCAGCCGATCATCCGGAGTGGTGTTTCTTGCATCAGTACAGCAACGAAGCCAACCCGCGTGCGCACTACGAAACCACGGGACCAGAAATTCTGCGTGACTGCCCGCAGATCACCCACTTCGTCGCCGGACTCGGCACGAGCGGCACCTTGATGGGTGTCGGGCGATACCTGAAGGAACACAACCAGGACATTCAGATCGTGGCCGTGGAGCCTCCACTCGGTGAGTTGGTCGAAGGTTTGCGCAACTTGGACGAGGGATACATCCCGCCGGTGTTCGAGCTGTGGAAGGGTCGCAGCATTCTCGACCGCAAGCGCATCGTGCGACCGCGCGAGAGCATCGAGATGACGCGCCGCTTGGTGCTGGAGTGCGGAATCTTCGCCGGAATTTCCTCCGGCGCATCATTGGCTGGTGCATTGAAGGTGGCCAACGAGCTCGCGGAGCGTGGTGAGAGTGCCAACATCGTCTTCATCGTCTGCGACGGCGGCTGGAAGTACTTGTCGACTGGCGCCTACACGGTGGATCTCGATACCGCGGCATCGAACGCCGAAAAAGTCATCTACTTCTAGCCGCCGGCAACGAGTGCAATCAACCCCACAAGCACCACGGCAGCGCCACCGATGCGTCGTCGATGATCGACTTCGCCGAGCAACTTCCATCCAGCGAATGCCGCGATGAGCACGCTCGATTCGCGAAGCACCGCCACATAACCAACGGGTGCTTGCCGCATTGCCAACAACACCAGGCAGTAACTACCGAGCGTTCCGATCGCCGCGAAGCCGAACTGTTTCCACTGCATGCGTAGCGCTACGAGTGCTTCCTTGCGACGCGTGATGAACGTCCATACCGACACGGTCATCCCGGTGGTGACGAAAATGCTCAATGCATAGGCCGCGGGATCCGCGGATTCACGCACACCCGTGGCATCGATTGCCGTGTAGATGCCGATGATCACCGCCGTAGCGAGCGCGAATCGCATCTGGCGCAGTGAGCCACGCGACAACAGGAAGAAGCCAACCGCTGCCATCACGATGCCCGCCAGGGTCAACGGCGAGAGCACGTCGTCGAGGAGCACCACACCGAGCACCGCGGCGCCGACGGCTCCGCCGCCGCGTGCAATGGGGTACGACACGGAGAAGTCACCCGTGTTGTACGCGCGAACGAGCAACATCGAATAGGGAAGGTGCGTGATGCCCGACAGCAGCGTGTATTGCCACGCGAAACTCGGCCCGTCAAAAAACAGCCACCATCCGATGAGCGCCCCGCCGGCGATGAACATGGCGATGAAGAACTGTCCCCACAATGCAAGACCCGAGTCGGTGTTTCGCTTGACGGCGAGGTTCCATCCGGCGTGCAAACACGCAGCGGCGAGCGCCATGAACGTGGCGGTCAGCACTGTGCACGTCTCGCCATCAACGTCGTCATCTGCACCGCGCAATAGCCTACGAAGCGCATGGTGTTGAACCGCGAATCACCGATCGGTGTATTCGACTCCGGATTCGGTGGTCTCACCGTGATGCGATCGTTGATCGATCTGATGCCCAACGAGTCGCTCGTGTACATCGGCGATACGGGCCGTTATCCCTACGGCAACAAACCCGCCGATGAGGTGTGTGGCTATGCAGTGGAATTGGCAGAAAGTCTCGTGCGCGATCACGGCGCAAAATTGATAGTGGTTGCCTGCAATACTGCAGCTTCGGTGGCACTCGAGGTGTTGTCGGCGACGCTGCCCGTACCCGTGATCGGCGTCATCGAACCTGGCGCGCGTGCGTTGGTTCGTGTGACGCACAACGGCAAAGTTGGTGTCATCGGCACGGTGGGCACCATTTCCTCCAAGGCCTACGACGTTGCGGTGGATGCAATCGGTGCCGATGTGCAGTTGACTTCGGCGGCGTGCCCCGGCTTCGTGGAGTTCGTCGAGCGCGATCAGACCGACGGCGACGAAGTGACATTGCTGGCGAATCGCCTGCTGGCTCCGGTGAAGGACGCCGGCGTGGATGCGTTACTGCTCGGTTGCACGCATTATCCATATCTTGCGCCGGTGATCCAGCAGGTGATGGGCAGTGGGGTGGTGTTGGTGAGCAGCGCGAACGAAACCGCATTCGCGGCACGAGATCTGCTCGAGACACGGGGGATTGAAGCACCAGCGGATGCCGTAGGAAGCCGACGTTTCTTTTCCTCCGGCGACGTGGAGTGGTTTGCTTCACTTGGACAGCGTCTGCTTGGTCCCGAACTCGGCGAAGTGTCACCATGGATGTCAGGAGCGTCATCATGAGCAAAGCAAACAACGGCAACGGCAGTCGTCCCGACGGGCGACAGCCACACGAACTGCGACCCATTTCGTTTCAACGCGACTTCACCGAGATGGCAAGCGGCAGCGTGCTGGTGTCGTTCGGACGAACCCGTGTGTTGTGCACGGCATCGGTTGATGAAGACGTCCCGCGTTGGATGAAGGGCTCCGGCAAGGGTTGGGTCACCGCCGAGTATTCGATGCTGCCGGGGTCGTCACCGGAACGAGTGGACCGCGAAGCAGCCAAGGGCAAACAGTCGAGTCGCACGGTGGAGATCCAGCGGCTGATCGGACGTTCGCTGCGCTCGGCATGCGACATGAAGGTGCTCGGCGAGCGACAGATTCTGCTCGACTGCGACGTGCTACAGGCCGACGGTGGAACGCGCACCGCGAGCATCTGTGGTGCCTACCTTGCGTTGCATGATGCCATCACGCGGTTGATGCAAGGTGGGGCGTTGAAGCACAATCCCTTGCATTCGTTGTGTGCTGCGGTGAGCGTGGGAATCCACTCGGGTACGCCGATCATCGATTTGCCGTACGTGGAGGACAGCACGGCCGAGGTGGACATGAACGTGGTGATGTTGGCACCGCTCGCAGGTGGTCCAGCCAAGTTCGTCGAAGTGCAAGGCACTGCAGAGGGTCAAGCGTTTTCACGCGAACAACTCGATGTGTTGCTGGGGCTCGCCGAGCAGGGATTGTCGAACGTGTTCGAGCAGCAGCGTGCGGTCATCGCCGTGCCACCAGCATCGCGCGCGTGACGACGTTTCCGTTACGGACGGCGCTGCGAGTGTGAAGCAACTCGTCTGTGCGTCGGCGAATCCCGACAAGGTTGCAGAAATCCAGGATCTGCTTCGCGGTGTTGTGGAGCTTCTTCCACGACCGAACTCCGTTGGCGACATCGTGGAAGACGCCGACACATTGTTGGGCAATGCGCGACTGAAGGCTCGCGCCATCTGCAACGCAACGGGCTTGCCGGCGGTTGCCGACGACACGGGGTTGGAAGTCGATGCACTCGGTGGAGCTCCCGGCGTGCACACCGCGCGATTCGCCGGTCCCGATGCCACGTACGCCGACAATCGACGCAAGCTGTTGCACGAATTGCAGGGTGTTGCAGTCGAGCAACGCACGGCCAGATTCCGCACCGTTGCGCTCGTCGCGTATCCCGATGGTTCGGAGTTGTGGGCCGAGGGCGTGTGTGAGGGACACATTGCGCAAGCAGAGCGGGGCGAACGCGGCTTCGGCTACGACGCAGTGTTCGTGCCGCACCTCGGCGGAGCGCCGGCTGAAGCTTTCTCGGGTGCGCGAAGCGTTGCTGACCGAAGCGTTGCCGACCGAACGTTCGCCGAGATGAGCGTGGAGGAAAAGCACGCGCTCGGCCATCGCGGCGCGGCGTTTCGCGCGCTGGCTGCACGGTTGCGCGCCGAATAGTTCGCGCTGAGGCAACCCGGCCGCGCTGAGGAGCTACCAGCCGCGCAGATCGATGGGCAGTCGGTCGAGCACCTGGTCGCCACGCACCAGATAGAAGGAGTCGTGCATCGACATGGTGGGGTCGACGTGTGCAGGAATCACACGAATGCGCGAGCCAACAGCGGGTTGCGGTACGCGAGTGGAATCGTCTGCGGGCTTCTCCGTTGCAAAGGTGAGGTGTTCGTCGGAACAAAACCACACCTTGTGTCCAGCAATGCTCGGGTTGCCGTGGTCCATGCCGAGGCTCTTCAAACCCACGTCGGCCACCGCCCACTTTTCTTGCGTGGAAATCACCGTGCCAAGAATGCTGATGGCTTGGCGAAACGGTAAACCGAGCGTGGAGTAATACGTGTCCATCAGCGCGTACGAACCCGCTTGCACTTCGGTTACGCCGGTGTGCGCACGGTTGGCCGCGTGCACGTCGTGGTTGCCGGTGCCTCCAGCCGAAACAATTTCGCCGCCAACCTCGCTGGCTGCCGATCGCAGCACGTCCATTGCTGCCAACGTGTCACGTCGTTGAGTATTGCGGTCGTTCGACACCATGAGATGTCCTTCATAACCCATCACGCCGCGCACCGCCATGCCGCGGTCACGTGCCCGTTGCGCGAGTCGCGCGGCATCGTGAGGTGCGCATCCGCATCGTGGCAAGCCGATGTTCACGTCGATGAGGACGTGGTGAATTCCTGCGCGAGCAGCTGCGTCGACGGTGGCGTCGGAGTCCACCGCGACGGTGATCATTGCGTCGTCTTGGAGCGTGGCCAGTTCGCGCAAGCGATCGGCATCGACGACTTCGTTGGCCAACAACAGGTCGTCGCCCAAACCAGCGCGCGCCATGCCCACCATCTCGCGCACCGTGGCACACGTGAAGTGACGATGTCCGTGTCGCCGTTGCATCTCGGCGAGAGCGGTGCTCTTGTGGGCTTTCACGTGCGGCCGCAGGAGTGCACCGGGTAGCACGGCAGCCATGGTCGACAGGTTGTGCTCGAGAGTGTCGATATCCACGAGGACGGCAGGGGTGGAGAGTTCGTGCACGTTCGTGGCGTTGGGGGTGGGCTCAGGGTGCATCGTTCATCGCTTTCGTGCCGGCGGAGAGACTCGAACTCTCACTGGCGGCGTCCTAAGCGCCGTGCCTCTGCCATTGGGCTACGCCGGCCCGCGTTCGTTCAGGGTAGTCGTGCCACCAAGCGTTTGACAGAATGTAAAGGTGACGACCACCGCTTCCGCCTCATCCCTTCGTGATGCCGCCATGGTGGAACAACTCGGGCTCGCCGACTCCGTGGTCAATACCGAAGCGTTGGAACACAGCATCGCTCGTTGTCGTGAACGCAACGTGGTGCTGCCAACGTTCGCGCAACTCTCCGACCCGCGTTTGATCGATGCATCCCTCACCAAGGGTGTGGACAAGAACGCGCCCGATGCACGCAATTTGTTCCGCGTGCATTGGTACAACGACATGTCGGGCAACCGCGTTGCCGTGCCCGATCACATCGTGTTGCCGTCTTCGCTCACCGGCATCGAAAGCCCCATCATCGTGATGTTCGGCGATCGTTTCCCGATGATCACCGCACACAAGGTGTTGGCGGCGTACGCCTGCTTGGCGCCGCGCATCATCACCGGGCAATTCGACCCGACCCAACATCGCGCCATCTGGCCATCCACGGGTAACTATGCGCGTGGCGGTGTGGCAATCAGCAAGATCATGGGTGCACGCGGTGTGGCGGTGTTGCCGGCGGGAATGTCTCAGGAGCGCTTCGACTGGCTCGATCATTGGACGAGCGACCCGGGCGACATCGTTCGCACCCCGGGTACCGAAAGCAACGTGAAGGAGATTTACGACGCCTGCAACGACATGCGCAAGGATCCGCGCAACTTCATCTTCAACCAGTTCTGTGAATTCGCCAACCACTTGGTGCACTGGCAAGTGACGGGCAATGCGCTTGCCCACGTGTTCGACACCGTGCGGGCGCGCACCGGTAACGATCAGTTGCGCTTGGCGGCGTTCACCAGCGCCACGGGTTCTGCCGGCACCATCGCCGCCGGCGATCGCTTGAAGGATCTGTTCGGCACATCCATTGGCGCGGTGGAAGCGCTCGAGTGTCCGACCATGTTGGAGAACGGCTACGGCGAACACAACATCCAGGGCATCGGCGACAAACACATTCCTCTCATTCACAACGTGATGAACACCGACTTGGTGATCGACGTTTCCGATCGCGCCACCGACGAACTCGACGTGTTGTTCAACACCGACGAAGGCCTCCGCTACCTGCACGAGCGAAAGGGCGTGCCGGAGAACATCCTGCACACGCTCAAGCACTTTGGTTTCTCTGCGATTGCCAACGTGATCGCAGCGATCAAGGTTGCCAAGTTGCGCGGCTACGGCCCCAACGACGCTCTCATCACCATTGCAACCGACGGTGCCGACTTGTACCCGAGCGAACGCCGAAAGACGCTTGCGCGCCGCTTCAAGGGCGAGTTCACCACCACGGATGCCGCCGAAGTGTTCGCCGAGCATCTCGGGGCCGTTACCACCAATCACATGCTCGACTGCGACGAACGCGACCGAAATCGCGTGTTCAACCTCGGCTACTACACCTGGGTGGAGCAGCAAGGCACCCCGGTGGATGTGTTCGAAGCGCGGCGATCACAAACGTTCTGGCGCGACTTGCGTCGCTTCGTTCCGGCGTGGGATGCGATGATCGACGAGTTCAACCACCGCGTCGCTGGTTGACGTGCTGCGCGCCAACCCGAAGGCGACTCCACCCATAGTTCGGGGTTTGCGATGTGCCGCTTGTGGCACCAGCGTGGCGATCGATACGCCGTTTTCCTGGCGTTGTCCGAATGCCATTGAAAACGATCGACATCACGTACTGCTGATCGAAAGTGACGTCGCACCATTGCGACGTGCGAAGCACGCAAACCCGTTCATTGCGTTTCGTCGTTATCTCGCCTGGGATGCATTCGCCCATGCCCATGGCATGAGCGAGGCCGATCGCGATGGTCTCATCATCGAACTTGACGCCCAAGTTGCTTCGGTGGCGGGAACCGGTTTCGTGTTCACACCGTTTGCGCGTGCAGATGCACTGTCGGATGCACTCGGATTCTCCGTTTCGGGTGGTGTTTGGGTGAAGGACGAAACCCACAACGTTGCAGGTTCGCAGAAGTCGCGTCACCTCTTCACCGAGTTGTTGCATCTGGTTTCGGCCGAGCGACTCGGGCTTGCACCGTGGGGGAGCACGTCGCGTCCGTCGTTGGCAATTGCCTCGTGCGGCAACGCGGCGTTTGCCGCAAGCACCTTGGCCAAGGCAGTGGACTGGCCCATCAGTGTGTTCGTGCCGGAGTGGGCCGACGCCGCGTTGGTGGCACGTCTTCACGCACTCGGGGCAAACGTGCAGCATTGTCCACGCCGCCCAGCCGATCCGGCCGGCGACCCATGTGTGTTTCGATTTCGCGAAGCAGTTGCTGACGGAGCGATTCCGTTCGGAGTGCAAGGGCCCGAGAATGCCTGGTGCCTGGATGGCGGACGCACCATTGGTTGGGAGATGGCGTACGTCGCCGAGCACATGGAACCACCGCTCATCGCGCGACTGTTCGTGCAATCCGGTGGTGGCGCCTTTGCGGCCAGTCTCGCCGAAGGGTTTCACGCCGGTGGAACGCGTGCTGCGCTGCATGCCGTGCAGGCCGAGGGTTGTGCACCGCTGGCGCACGCATGGGAAGCGAGTGGAAAGTTCTCCACTATGAATCAGGCGGCCGCACATTGGAGCGAATGCATGACACCGTGGCCAACGACTCCCGTTTCGTTCGCCGACGGCATTCTGGATGACGAAACGTACGACTGGGTGTCGGTGTGTCGCGCGATGCGAGCCAGCGGGGGATTCCCGGTGGTGGCGCCCGAGCAACTCGTACACGAGGCGTACGCACTTGCGCATCGCACAACCACGATTGATGTAAGTCCCACGGGTGCTGCGGGATTGGCGGGCGTGTTGGCGATTCGGGATCGAATCAACGACGACGAGCGCGTAGCCGTGGTGTTCAGCGGTATCCGCCGCGAAACACCCAAGCCATGACACATCACGCAAACCAGAGTCCCGTTGCCACCGAGTGCAACCGTTAGCCTTGCGCGCATGACATCGCCACTGCTTCCAGCACACGCACCGCTTTCGCCCATGGCCTTGGATGGCGCCAGCGATCCACGGGGGGACATCTTCAATCGTTTGTTGAAGAGTCGCGTGGTGCTCTTGGGTTCCGATGTCGACGATGCCGCTGCGAATCAGATTTGTGCACAGTTGTTGTTCCTCGAGGGCGAAGACCCCAAGGCCGACGTGTGGTTGTACATCAACTCACCCGGTGGCTCCATCACCGCCGGAATGGCCATCTACGACACGATGCAGTTCATCTCATGCGATGTGGCCACGGTGTGCGTTGGTCTTGCAGCGTCGATGGGGCAGTTCTTGCTCACGGCTGGGGCGCCGGGCAAACGGTATTCACTCCCGAATGCGCGCATCATGATGCACCAACCGCTTGCTGGTTTGCGTGGTCAGGCTGCCGACATCGCCATTCAGGCCGAGCAGTTGGCCTTCATCAAGCGTCGCATGGCCGAACTCACCTCGTTGCACTCCGGCAAATCGGTGGAAGACATTCAGCGCGACTCCGAGCGCGACCGCTGGTTCAGTGCCGAGCAAGCCAAGGAATACGGCCTGGTCGACAAGGTCATCGTGAAGCGCGGAGAAATCCGCTAACGAGTTCATCTCGCAGCGCGCCAACGCGCGCTGATTCGACGTGGTGCTACGGCGTCGTTGTGGGAGTCGTCTCTGGCGTCGTTGCTGGCGCCTGAACGGCGAAGCCCGTGGACAAGTCCACGCCACACGTGGCACCCGCGTACACCCCGGCGTCATCGGCGGCGCGCTCGGCGGCATAGGCCGCATCGGCAACCGCCTGCACACTGGCGGGATCGTTGACGTCGACTTGCGACGCCAGCACGAAGAGGTCGCGGAGGGTCGCGAGGTCGGCCTCCACTTCGATCGGGGCTACCTCCACCAAACGGTCGTAGTGCTCGATGAGTCGCTGAATCTCGGAGTTGCTGGTGGGTGTGGTGGTGATGTCGTCGATCCGGTCGGCGAGCACTCGGCAAAAGTTCGTGGCGGTACGTGGCGTTTCGGCACAAGCGGTGGAGGTCGCCATCACGGTTGCGAGCGCGACGGCGAAACCCGAGAAAGATTTTCTGCAAGTTTCGGTTCGACCGTGCACACCACTGGGGAGAAGTCTCATCGTCGTTCCATTCTCACAGGTGGCGGCCCATCACAGATGTATTTCCCTGGAGGATGTCGGTGTTTGCCACGGTACGTTCCACCACATTGTTGGGCGTCGTCGGACGCGCCGTCGATGTTGAAGTTCACGTCGGAGTCGGTCTGCCCGGGTTCACCATCGTCGGACAACCCGACGAAGTGTGCCGTGAAAGTCGCGATCGAGTGCGTGCGGCATTCTTGTCACGAGGGTTCTCGTGGCCCAATCGTCGAATAACGGTCAATCTTGCGCCGAGCGGCGAACGCAAGGGTGGCTCGGGTCTCGATCTGGCGATTGCCATCGCCGTTCTCGTCGCCGATGAGCAACTGCCAACCAACATCTCCGATCAGTTCGCCTTCGTTGCCGAGTTGGGGCTCGATGGTTCGTTGCGCGGCGTGGTTGGCGCAGCGCCACTAGTGGGTGCGGTGCGCGATCGGCGGGTGGTGGTTGCTGCGAGCAATGCTGCATCGGCTCGCGCAGCCGGTGCCAGCGATGTCGTGGTGGCGTCGGATCTGGCTCACGCAGTTGCCTGCTTGCGCGGTGAAGCCGAATGGTTGGGTGAAGGCACGGTGGTGGATACCAACGAACGTGATCATTTGCCCGACCTTGCTGATGTACGCGGTCAGCCGGTCGCACGTCACGCATTGGAGGTCGCCGCTGCCGGATCGCATCACCTGTTGTTGGTGGGTCCACCCGGAGCGGGAAAATCCATGCTGGCGAGACGGCTGCCCAGCATCCTGCCGACGCTCACCAACGAACAGTCGCTGTCGTGCACCATGGTGCACTCTGCGGCGCACGTGTCGATGCCGGCCAGCGGGCGAGTGACGCATCCACCGTTTCGTGCCCCGCACCATTCCATTTCTCTTGTTGGGCTCATCGGGGGTGGCACTGCAGCGATGCGACCCGGGGAGATCTCGTTGGCGAGCGAGGGTGTGTTGTTCCTGGACGAACTCGGCGAGTTTGCACCGAGCGTTCTCGACTCTTTGCGTCAGCCGTTGGAGGACGGTGTGGTGCATGTTTCTCGCGCGCGAACCACACTCGCGTTTCCGGCGAGGTGTTTGTTGGTGGCCGCCGCCAATCCATGTCCGTGTGGTGCAGGCACGCCCGGGGTGTGCGTGTGCGACGATGCTGCGCGCGCGAAGTACCTCCGTCGATTCTCTGGTCCGCTGCTGGACCGCTTCGACTTGCGCGTGAGTGTCGGCTTGCCGAAGGTGGATGACCTCGTCGACGGTGTCGACGGCGAGAGCTCACTTGTGGTGCGTCAACGAGTGGTTGCCGCGCGGCACCTGGCACAACTGCGTGGCGGTGGTCCGAACTCCGCAATCGCAGTGGACGAACTCGATCGAGTGGCTCCACTATCCGTCGCAGCGCGGGCCTTGCTACGTCGCGAGTTGGAAGTGGGGCGATTGAGCGGACGAGGGTTGCATCGTGTGCGACGTGTGGCGCGCACCATTGCCGATCTGGATGCAGCACCGGAAGTCGTCGGCGAAGCGCACGTTGCAGCAGCGCTGCGCATGCGAACCAACTTGGCGCAGTTGAGTGGCGGGCCACGATGACGTCGGTCCACCGCGAGATCACGACCGCGGTGAGTGAGCATGTCGTCGCCGCTGCGCTCGCATCGCTTCCACAGGTGGGTCCGCAACGACTGCGCGTGTTGATGAACGAGCTCGGTGCGCACACAGCATGGCGAACCATTCGTGGTGAACTCGCTCCGACCGCTCGTATGGCGGCTCTCCTTGGTCAACACGATTTGGGTCGAATGTGGCGACGGTCGGCCACCGACCAATTGTTGGTGCACATTGCGGAGTCGCTCGAAGCCCACCACATGCTGGTGTTGCTCGCAAAGGATGCCGAGTACCCCGCAGTGTTGCGGGGCGATCCCAGTGCGCCGGCAGTGCTGTTTGCTCGTGGCAATATGGCCGCGCTCCGGCATCGACGTGTGGGAGTGGTGGGCACGCGTGCAGCAAGCGCCGCCGGGCGTCACTTCGCACGGAGGTTGTCGTGTGAGTTGGCCGCTCACGGTGTGGCGGTGGTGTCGGGGTTGGCGCGCGGCATCGATGCGGCTGCACACCTCGGTGCACTCGACGCGCTCGAGGCAAGGGACGCTGCGCCGCCGGGGATTGCTGCGGCAAAGGACGCTGCGCCGCCGATTGCCGTGGTCGCGTCCGGTCTCGACGTGGTATATCCGCGCGAGCACGCCACGTTGTGGGGCTCGGTGGTGGAGCACGGCGTGTTGTTGTCCGAATCACCGCCCGGTTGTGCCCCCGATGCGTTCCGATTTCCGTTGCGAAATCGAATCTTGGCCGCACTCAGCGAGGTGCTGGTGGTGGTGGAGTCGCGCGAAACCGGTGGCTCCATGATCACGGTCGAAGAAGCGCTGAAGCGTGACGTCACCGTCATGGCCGTGCCTGGCGCACCACTCAGTACTACGAGTGCCGGAACCAACCAACTGTTGTCGCAAGGTGCCGCACCGGTGCGTGATGCCACCGACGTACTCGTTGCATTGGGGCTTGATCATCAACGCCATCACATGCATCGCGATACGCGGGTGCCGCCGTCACCCGATGACCGAGTCGTGCTCGAGGCTCTGGTGCAACAGCCGCTGACGTTCGACCAATTGGTGCAACGTGTGAGACTGCCAATACACGACGTAGCGGTGCGAATCGGACATCTGGAGTCACAAGGTTGGGTAACCGCGAACGCTGGCTGGTGGGAAGCCTTGGTGTCTCCATGAGTGGGCCGTGCCACGACATTGGTGTCTGCGTGACACATGCATCGGCCATGTGTGCGAGCGGGAACTACCGTTTTGGAGGTGAGCCGGGCCGATCAGTGGAATCTCGACGGCTTCGTCGTGTCGCTCACCGCGGCGTCCCCCAACACGGTGAGCGCCTACCAGCGCGACGTTCGGTTGTTCGTGGAGTGGGTGGATCGCCACGGCGTCACGGCTCCCGCGCAGGTGACCAAGCAACACATTCGGTCGTACGTTGCGTTTCTCACCACGAGCAAGTTGGCTCGCAGGAGCATCTCGCGAAAGAAGGCCGCTCTTGCTCGTTACTTCGGCTGGTTGTCGCGCAATCGCAAGGTGAAGGTCGATCCCACGGTGGGGGTGAAGACACCGTCGGACAAGGGTCGCCTGCCCAAGGTGCTGACGGCCGAGCAACTACGCGCATTGTTGGAGCATCACCCACAAGAACATCCGCGGTGGCGACACCTGCGCGACGATGCAGTGGTGGAGATGTTGTACGGCAGTGGCCTTCGTGTGAGCGAGTTGTGTTCTCTCGACGTCGACTCCATCGATGCGCGCCGCGGTGTCGTTCGTGTGATGGGCAAGGGCAACAAGGAACGCCAGGTGCCGGTGAGCAAGCCGGCAGTCGAAGCAGTGCGCGATTGGTTGAAGGCGCGCCGCGAGGTGCTGGCCGACGAGATCGCGCTCTTCCTCAACCATCGAGGCAAGCGCATCACACCGCGCGACGTTCGGCGCCTCATCGACGACCGCGCCGTGTCGCCGACGCATCCGCACGCCTTACGACACACCTTTGCCACGCACTTGTTGGACAACGGCGCCGACCTGCGTGCGGTGCAAGAATTGCTCGGTCATGCCGATGTGGCCACCACCCAGCGCTACACGCATGTGAGCAAAGAACGATTGAAAACGGCGTACGGGGCGTCGCATCCACGCGCATGAATCCACGTACGGAACGGCTCACGGTCGACGAGGCATGGCAGCGTTTTCAGGCCACCAAGGACGGTGTGGCACGCGACTGGTTGGTGGTGCACTACGCGTCACTCGTGAAGTTCGTTGCCGGTCGTTTGTCAGCGGGTCTGCCCAAACGTGTGGAGACCAACGACTTGGTGAGTGCCGGTGTGGTGGGTTTGGTGCAGGCGATCGACCGCTACATACCGACAGCGGGCGTCAAGTTCGAGTCGTATGCAGTGCCGAGAATTCGTGGCGCGATTCTCGACAGTTTGCGCTCGCTCGATTGGGTGCCGCGTTCGGTGCGCGCTCGATCACGGCAAGTGGAGGTTGCCATCACCGACTTGCAAAACGAGTTCGGTCGGCCCGCCACCGATGCCGAGATTGCCGAGCGTCTGAAGATCAGTGCAGAGGAGCTGCACGAGTGGTTGTCGGATGTGGCATCGAGCGCGATTGGTCCGCTCGACCATGTGGCGATGGATTCGCACGCCATGCCCGACTCGAGCGATTTTCAGCGCGCCACCAATCCGGATGCCGCGATGGAGTCTGGCGAGTTGCGTCGCACCATGCACGAAGCCATTCGTAAGTTGCCCGAGCGGGAGCGCACCACGCTGCTGCTGTATTACGAAGAGAACCTCACCTTCGCCCAAATCGGTGAAGTGCTCGACGTCACCGAGAGTCGTGT
>SXPV01000062.1 GCA_005793215.1 Actinomycetota bacterium | reverse complement strand
GTGCCGGTGGGTGTACCGGCACGGCCAGGTTCGGTGAGCGACAACACGCGGCGGTCGGTTCCAAGATTCACCGCAAGGAGATTGTCGCCCATCTCTGCTCCAGCGTCACCCAGCGTGGAGGTGCCGCCCGAGCCGAGACGACCGGATGTTCCCAACCCAAAACATTTCAACGCAAACGTGTCGAGCACCACACAGGTATGCGCAACACTTGCCACGACTGCGCGCGACGAACGACCCGTCCCGAGTGCAATCGGTGACAGGGTGTCGCCGAGTTCGCCCGGCTGATCACCAAGGTCGTTTTGACTTCCTGTACCGAGTCGGCCATTCCCACCACTGCCCCAGCACTTGGTGGTCGCATCATCGAGCACGGCGCACGTGTGTGCCGAACCAGCACTCAGCGCAATCGCGGTGCGACCCGTACCGAGTGCTACCAGGGTGAGTGAATTGCCCATCTGCCCAGCGACGCTGCCGACGTCATCGCCGTTGCCAGTTCCAAGTCGTCCTGAGAGGCCATAACCCCAACACACCACGTCGTTCGTGTCGCGAATCGCACACGTGTGCGAGCCACCCGCACTCAACGCCTTTGCGGTACGGCCCGAACCGAGATCCACCGCTGCCAACACGGCACCCATCTCGCCGGCTTCGTCGCCGCGGGAATTCTCGTCTCCGCTCCCCAACCGCCCATTGGCACCCGAACCCCAACACTTCACGGCGCCGTTCGACAGCAACACACACGTGTGTGCATCGCCCGCAGCGATGCCCGTCACGCTCACCCCACTGGCAAGCCCCAGTGACACCGCGGGCAATGCATCGCCCATTTCGCCTGCGCCGTCACCGCGAGCATCGGTGTCGCCAACACCAAGTTGGCCATCATCGTTGAGACCCCAACACTTCACGCTGCCGTTGTCGAGCAACGCACAGGTGTGTGCCGCACCAGTCGCAAGCAGCGTGGCCGTACGACCCGTCCCAAGATCCACCGCTGGTAGTGCATCTCCCATGGCGGCAGACGTCCGCCCGAGATCGCTGGCGCTCCCATAGCCCAACCGACCGTTGTCTCCTTCGCCGAAACACTTCACGGTCCCGTTGTCGAGCAACGCGCAGGTGTGGATGGTCCCGGTTGATACCGAGCGCACCGTGCGACCAGTACCAAGGCTCACGGCAACTAGGGCGTCGCCCATCTCCGCAGTCGAATCACCCAGCGTGGCCGTGCCACCTGAGCCAATCTGCCCGGCGGCATTGGAGCCGAAGCACTTCAACTCGCCCTCGTCGAGTACCACGCACGTATGCGACTCGCCCGCATCGAGATAGCGAGACAGCGCTGCGATCTGAGTCGGCGACCCATCCGCCTGGGTCGCCGACGTGCCAGCCGAATCTGCAGTAACGCGATGCACGGAAAGAATCCCTGATATCGCGACAATCGACGTAATGACGATGAATGTTCTGCTTCGGTGTGACATGGTCGCCAAAGATACAAATTCGGACGATGAGAATGCCGAACCGTTAACAGATTTTTTCAGATTCGTTTATCAATCTGAAACTTGCATCAATGTCATTCGCAAAATACGACAGTCGCTCTCAATGATGCCCGCATCGTGATCCACCGTTACGGTGTGCTCATGCAGATTCTCCGAACCCCCGACGAACGGTTTGTCGATCTCCCCGACTGGACTTTCCAGCCCACGTACACGCAGGTAACGCAAGGCGCCGACACCCTCCGTATCGCCCACTACGAGGCTGGTCCCCGCGATGCCGTCACCACGGTGTTGTGCATGCACGGCGAACCGAGCTGGTCGTACCTCTATCGCAAGATGATTCCGGTCTTCACCGCGGCTGGCCATCGTGTGGTCGCCCCGGATCTCGTCGGCTTTGGTCGCAGCGACAAGCCTGCACATACGACCGACTACACCTATGAGCGCCATGTCGACTGGATGAGTCAGTGGCTCGTTGCCAACGACCTCGGTTCACTCACGCTCGTGTGTCAGGACTGGGGTGGCCTCATCGGCCTACGGCTGCTCGCCGCATTTCCCGATCGTTTCGCGCGACTCGTCGTGGCAAACACCTTCTTGCCGGTGGGGGATCGCCCTCCGGGTGACGGGTTCATGAGGTGGCGCAAGTTCAGCCAGGAAGTGCCGCAATTCCCCGTTGGAAGGATCGTCGAGGGCGGTTGTGCGCGCAAACCACTTGCACCAGAGGTGGTCGCCGCATACGACGCCCCGTTCCCCGACGAAACGTACAAGGCAGGTGCACGAGTGTTTCCCACTCTCGTACCCATCAGCCTCGACGATCCGTCTTCGGCGGCCAATCAAGCAGCGTGGAAGGTGCTCGAGGGTTTCAACAAACCGGTACTCACTGCGTTCAGCGATTCGGATCCCGTTACTGGGGGCGGTGAACGTGGATTTCAGCAGAGAGTGCCCGGCACCAACGGCCAACCGCACACCACCATCGTGAACGCCGGACACTTCCTACAAGAGGATGCTGGCGAAGAACTCGCTCGTGTGGTGAACGACTTCATCGCTCGCAACCCGTAAGGCGCGCTAGTGCTGGAGGCGCCACGCCGCGAGCGTGTTTTCGATGAGACACGCCACGGTCATTGGTCCCGTTCCGCCGGGCATGGGAGTGATTGCTCCCGCGACTGATTGCACGGCATCGAAGTCCACATCACCCACGATGCCCTTCTCACCGTGCGAGATACCGACGTCAACCACCCATGCTCCTGGTTTGACGTGCGCACGACCAATGCTGCGAGCCTGACCCGTTGCCGAGACGAGAATGTCGGCCTCGCGACACACCTCCACCAGGTCGGTGGTGCGACTGTGCGCCAACGTGACCGTTGCATCGATTCCCTTGCGAGCCAACAAGACCGAGAGTGGCAAACCAACGAGTGGCGAACGACCCACCACCACTGCTCGTTTACCGACGGTTGATGCACCGTAGTACTGCAGCAGACGAAGCACACCGAGTGGTGTGCACGGCACCAGCGAGTCCATCCCCCGCATGAATCGTCCCATCGACACCGTGGTGAGCCCGTCCACGTCCTTGTCGACCGGAATCAGCGCCAACAATTTCTCGCCATCCAAATGCGCAGGCACCGGTTGTTGCACGAGGATGCCACTCACACTCGGATCATTGGCCAGCGCCCGCACGAGACGCTCGGCATCGTCTTGGGTGGCCGAAGCAGGCAACGTTTCGTTGCGACTGGTCATTCCGGCAAGTTGGGCCTGACGATGCTTGTTGCGAACATACACCTGCGATGGACCATCGTCTCCAATCAATACGGTCGCCAAGCAGGGAACGCTCGACAGGTCGGCCACCTCGCGGGCAACGTCAGCAATCATGCGGTCACGAAGTGCGCTGCCGTCCAGCACCAGCGCCCCACCAGTGGTGTGCTTGGCGTCAGTCATCGCTTTCACGCTATTGCGACATCGCGCGTAGGCTAGGTAAGCCGCGCCACAGCGCGAAGGAGCACCAATGTCACCATCTTCCTCTGGTTCACCCCGCAAGATTGCCCCTGCTACCGGCAAGTTGGGTGTACTCACCGTAGGGCTCGGCGCAGTATCGAGCACCCTCATCGCCGGTGTCGAACTCGCCAAGCGAGGCATGGCTACACCAATCGGCTCTCTCGCGCAGATGGGTTCGATTCGACTCGGCAAGCGCACCGACAACCGATCGCCAATGATCAAGGATTTCGTGCCACTCGCCAAGTTGGAAGACATCGAGTGGGGCGCATGGGATCCGTTTCCGGACGACGCTTATGTAGCCGCGCAGCGCGCGGGCGTGCTCGAGGGCCCTCGACACATCGAGGCGATCTCCGATACCTTGCGCGCCATTCGCCCGATGAAGGCGGCGTTCGACCGCGAGTACGTGAAGAACATCAGCGCCGACAACACGCTCGGCACCATCAACAAGCGTGCGATGTTGAACGCCATCCGCGAAGACATCAATCGTTTCCGTGACGAAAAGAAAGTCGATCGCATGGTGATGATTTGGTGTGCTTCCACGGAGAAGTTCATCGAGCCGGGCCCCGCACACCGCGACCTGGAAAGTTTCGAAAAGGCAATCGATGCCAACGACCCCACCATCGCTCCGTCGATGTTGTATGCCTATGCAGCAATTCTCGAAGGTATTCCTTTCGCCAATGGTGCTCCGAACCTGGCCGTCGACACTCCGGTGCTACGCGATCTTGCCACCAAGCACGGCGTTGCCATCAGCGGTAAGGACTTCAAGACGGGTCAAACGATGGTGAAAACCGTCATCGCCCCGATGTTGAAGGCTCGCATGCTCGGGCTTTCCGGTTGGTACTCCACCAACATTCTCGGCAACCGCGACGGTGAAGTACTCGACGACCCCGAGAACTTCAAAACCAAGGAAGAGTCAAAGCTCGGCGTGCTGGAGAACATCCTCCAGCCCGAGAAGTATCCGGAGTTGTACGGCAACGTCTTCCACAAAGTTCGAATCAACTACTACCCACCACGCGGTGACAACAAAGAGGGTTGGGACAACATCGATATCTTCGGTTGGCTCGGATATCCGATGCAAATCAAGATCGACTTCCTGTGCCGTGACTCCATCTTGGCTGCTCCGCTGGCGCTCGACCTCGTGCTGTTTTCCGACTTGGCACAGCGAGCCGGAATGGGTGGCATTCAGGAGTGGTTGTCGTTCTATTACAAGAGCCCACAGGTTGCAGAAGGTCTCTACCCCGAGCACGACTTGTTCATCCAGCTCACCAAGTTGAAGAACACCCTGCGTTGGATGATGGGCGAAGAGCAGATCACCCATCTCGGTCGCGAGTACTACGACGAAGTCTGAGCAATGACTCCCGCACGGCGCGAGATTCGCTAGCAGTGACACCCCAACGACGAGCCGCCACGCTGCGGTTCATTCTCGACATCATCTGCGTGGTGATCTTTGTGATCATTGGCCGACGAAATCACAACGAAACCACCGATGCCGTCGGCACGCTACGAACTGCGGCACCGTTCCTCATCGCGTTGCTCGGCGCATGGGTTGGTGCCAAAGCGTGGCGAGCACCACGCACGCTGTCCACGGGAGTCGTGTTGTGGATCGTTACCACTGGTGTGGGTTTGGGAATCCGTCGGTTCGTCTTTGGTGATGGCATCGCGACGCCGTTCGTGATCGTGGCAACGCTCGTACTCGGCTTGTTGCTGGTGGGCACCCGCCTCCAAAAGCGCGGGCCCCAGCCGAGCACTAGCTGAAGACGAGCAACCTCACACCCACGTCATCGCCAACGTTCTTTTGTCAGTTGATGATGTTCGTGATGGCACCGGTTTCGGCACCCTGCACGAGCTTGGCGTACTTGGCCAGCACACCGCTGGTGTAGCGGGGCGGATTCGGCTTCCAGCCACGATGTCGCTCGGTCATCGTGGCGTCATCCACGAGGAGATCCAACTTCTTGTTCGGCACATCGATGCGTATGCGATCACCATCACTGACGAACGCAATCGGTCCGCCGTCGGCCGCTTCTGGTGCAACATGTCCGATACAAAAACCCCATGTGCCGCCACTGAACCGCCCGTCGGTAATCAACGCGCAGTCCGCGCCACGACCGGCACCCTTGAGTGCACCGGTGATCGCGAGCATCTCACGCATCCCCGGCCCACCTTTGGGGCCTTCATAACGAATCACCAACACGGTGCCCGGCGTGATGTCACCCGCCATGATTGCGGCCATCGCGCCGTCTTCACCGTCGAACACCCTCGCCACACCTTCGAAGGTCATCTGATTTTTCGAAAGTCCTGCCACCTTCACCACGGAGCCCTTGGGGGCGAGCGAACCGCTCAAGATGTTGATTCCACCTTCGGCGTGGATGGGATTGCTCACCGTATGCACCACGTCATTGTCGGGTGCCGGTGGGTTGATCTCCGCCAGATTTTCCGCCATTGTCTTGCCCGTGCAGGTGAGCACGTCACCATGCAACAATCCTGCATCCAACAGATGCTTCAGCACCACCGGAACACCACCGATGCGATCGATGTCAGTCATGTGGTACTTGCCGCCGGGCTTGGTATCGGCAATGTGTGGCACCTTGGCCGCAATCCGGTTGAAGTCATCAAGCGACAGCGCCACACCGGCCTCGTTGGCGATGGCAAGCAAGTGCAGCACGGCGTTGGTGCTGCCACCGAGTGCGTTCACGACAGCAATCGCGTTTTCAAACGCCTTCTTGGTCATGATGTCCCGCGGATAAATGCCGAGCCGTAGCAGGTTGACCACCGCTTCACCAGCCCGACGCGCGTCAACATCGCGGCGTGAATCGATTGCGGGTGGCGAGGCGGTACCCGGCAGGCTCATGCCAAGTGCTTCGGCAATGCTCGACATGGTGTTGGCTGTGAACATGCCACCACACGCACCTTCACCTGGGCATGCTGCGCGCTCGATTTCGGTAACTTCGTCGAGCGTCATGGTGCCGGCGGCACATGCACCAATCGCTTCAAACACCGTGGTGATATCGATGTTCTTCCCCTTGTGTACGCCAGGCAGAATCGAGCCGTTGTACACGAACACGCTCGGCAAATTGAGACGAGCTGCCGCCATCAACATGGCAGGAATGCTCTTGTCGCAACCGGCAAGCCCAACGAATCCGTCGAAGCGTTCCGCGTGAACCACCGTCTCTACGCTGTCGGTGATTACCTCACGGCTGACGAGCGACGCGCGCATACCTTCGTGACCCATGCTGATGCCGTCGCTCACCGTGATGGTGCCGAACTCCAGTGCAACTCCACCAGCAGCACGCACCCCCAATTTGGATTGCTCGGCCAGACGTCGCAATGACACGTTGCACGGGGTGACTTCATTCCATGCAGATGCGATTCCGATTTGTGGTTTCTCCCAGTCGCCGTCGCCAAGTCCCACTGCGCGCAACATTGCGCGCGACGCCGCCTTTTGTAGACCGTCGGTGACATCGCGACTACGCGGCTTCACGTCGACACGCGTTTCGGAACGCGGGGTCATGATTTCAGGCTACTTGTGCAACGTCTTTCTTGTCCGTTGGCGCAGGACTGCCATCTGAATCGCCGCGCAAATACAACGCAGCAACGGGAACGAGGTAGGCAAAGTAGGCGATCACGCGAATGTTCTCGGGACTCCTGTGCCAACCAAAGAGACCGCGCATGAAGTCGTAGAACGTCCCCGTCGCCCACACGCCGGATTCCAACGACCATGCTGATGACACCAACCATCCACTCTCCCAACCGATGAGTTCACGCAGTTCGTGGACCGCTTTTCCCGCGAGTCCGGCAGCGAACAGCAATAGGAGCACGGCGGTGACATTGAAGAACGTACGCAGATTGAGTCGATTTCCGCTTCGATACACCGCAAACCCAATGATGATCGAAAGTACAAGTCCAATGACTCCACCGACGACGACTTGACTACCCGAGGCGCTTTCCGTCTCGGCTGAAAGTAGGAAGAGCACGGTTTCAAGGCCCTCACGCGCCACCGCCGCGAATGCGATGATCGCCAATGCCGAACCGACCGACTCGTCCACCTTGTCACGCAGTTCCTTGCCCAGGGTCCGTGCATGCGAACGCATCCAAAAAATCATGTGGGTGAGCACGGCCATCGCAAACAGAGCGATGAACCCTTCAACGGCGTACTCCACCTTTCCATTCAGTCCATCGAGCGCCACGAAGATGGCAATGCCAGCAACGAGACAAACTCCAACAGCAGTCGCGGTACCCGACCAGACATATCGCGCATCCGCCCATCGGCCGGTCTTTTTCAAATACGTCAACAAGATGGCCAGAATCAATGATGCTTCGAGGCCTTCGCGCAAGGTGATGAGGAAACTTGAACCCATACCCTCGATGTTAGGCATGCCTAACATCTTTTGTCAACCCCGTTGCGGGTGACGGGTCAGGCGTTGGCTTTTGCCTGAAGGAGCGCCGTAACGGCCTTGCCGTCGGCTTTGCCTTTCGACAGCTTCATTACCGCGCCCACCAGGGCTCCCATCGCCTTTTGCTCGCCGGCCTTGAACTTTGCCCAGGCGTCCGGATCGGTGGCGATGGCTTGGTCCACCAGCGACTCGAGCGCCCCCGTATCCATTGCTTCGAATCCCTTGACCTTTGCCATGGCGATCACATCACCTCCGCCATTGGCTACCAATTCCGCGAGCAAAGTCTTGGCCTGAGTGGAGGTGATCTTGGCGTTCTTTTCCATCAAGCTGAGCGCGGCGATGTCACCAGCAGGAACCCGTGGTGTTGCAGGTTCTTCTGCGAATGCCTGCTGTACGTACACCAGAGCACGAGCTGCATCTCCACCGACCTTGGCAACTTCACCGATGTAGGCATCCTGACCGCGCTCCACGATGACTGCAACGGCTTCGCTCTCCTTTGCGGCACCCGTCAGTTTGGCGAGCGCTTCCCGACGTGCAGCCGGCAACGGTGGTAGCGCGGCACGAACTTTCTCGATCCACGCTGCGTCGGGAACCAGCGGAACCAGGTCCGGCTCCAGAAAATACCGGTAATCGTCGGCGTCTTCTTTGGTGCGCAACACGTTGGTGCGTCCCGATGCATCATCCCAATGCAAGGTTTGTTGCTTCACCACCCCGCCGCTATTGATGAGATCGATTTGTCGACGAGCCTCGTACTCAATTGCGCGACCAACCGAACGAATGGAGTTCACGTTCTTGATCTCGCACCGCGTACCAAAAGTCGTGCCTGGCTTGTGCACCGACACGTTGACGTCGCAACGCATCGAGCCTTCCTCCATCTTGGCGTCGCTCGCCCCAACGGCGAGGAGAATTGCACGAAGTTCGCTGACGTACTGTTTGGCTTGCTCACTGGTACGAATGTCGGGGCGCGACACGATCTCCACCAACGGCACACCGGCACGATTGAAATCGATCAATGAGTAATCGCTCCCGTGAATTCGTCCCTCGGCTCCACCGAAGTGCGTGGACTTGCCCGTGTCTTCCTCCAAATGTGCGCGTTCCACACCGATGCGTACGTCGCCCGGCAACATCAACCAGCCATCCACGTTCAGCGGCTGGTCGTACTGACTGATCTGATATGCCTTCGGAAGGTCGGGATAGAAGTAGTTCTTCCGGTGGAAGGTGCACGGCTGCACTCGACAGTTGAGTGCGAGCCCG
>SXPV01000061.1 GCA_005793215.1 Actinomycetota bacterium | reverse complement strand
TCATTCAGGAGCTCGAAGCGGTGTTCCGTGGAGCGGGCTGGAACGTCATCAAGGTGATCTGGGGTTCCAAGTGGGACGAATTGCTCGCTCGCGACGTGTCGGGTGCGCTACTCAACAAGATGAACATCACCGTCGACGGCGAATTCCAGCGCTACACGGTGGAAGATGGCAACTACATTCGCGAGAACTTCTTTGGCCCCGACCCTCGCTTGCGCGAGATGGTGTCGCACCTGACCGATGCCGAATTGCAGGCGCTCCCCCGCGGTGGTCACGACTACCGCAAGGTGTACGCAGCATTCAAGGCCGCGTCCGACAACTTGGGTTCGGGCCGTCCCACCGCGATTCTCGCCAAGACGGTGAAGGGCTGGACGCTCGGACCAGAAATCGAAGGTCGCAACGCCACACACCAAATCAAGAAGATGAACGTCGACCAACTGCGCCAATTGCGCGATCGATTGCACCTCAACGACGAGATCACCGACCAGATGCTCGAGGGCGATATGGCCCCGTATTACCGACCACCGGAGGACTCCGTTGAATTCCAATACCTCATCGAGCGACGTCGCGCACTCGATGGATTCGTTCCACGCCGCATCGCCACGGCCCGACGCAAACTCACGCTGCCGAGCGACGATGCATTCCGCGAGTTCGATGCCGGAAGCGGAAAACAATCGGTGAGCACCACCATGGGCTTCACCAGGCTTCTTCGCAACCTGGCGCGCGATTCGTCCTTCGGTGAGCGTGTGGTGCCGATCAGTCCCGACGAAGCCCGCACCTTCGGCATGGACTCACTGTTTCGTGAATTGAAGATCTACGCGTCGCAAGGTCAGAAGTACGAGCCCGTCGACCACGATCTGCTGTTGTCATACACCGAGTCCACTTCGGGTCAAATTCTCGAAGAAGGCATCACCGAAGCCGGCAGTCTTGCCAGTTTCATCGCCGCTGGTACCGCCTATGCCACTCGTGGTGTGGAGATGGTGCCGTTCTACACCTTTTACTCCATGTTCGGCTTCCAACGAGTAGGCGATCTCATCTGGCAGGCAGCCGATGCACGCACCAGAGGATTCCTCCTTGCTGCAACTGCCGGTCGCACCACCTTGATGGGTGAAGGTTTGCAACACCAAGACGGACACTCGCTCGTGCTCGCTTCGACGGTTCCACCATGCAAGGCGTACGACCCGGCGTTCGCCTACGAAGTTGCCGCCATCATTCGCAGCGGACTGCACGAAATGTATGGCGAAGTACCCAACGACGTGTTCTATTACATCACGTTGTACAACGAGAACTACCCGATGCCCGCGCGACCGGCGGTTGCCGACCTCGATGCACACATCATGCGCGGGTTGTATCGCTGGGCCGATGCAGGCAACGCCAAGCACCGCGCAACGATGGTGTTCTCGGGATCCGCACATTCCGCTGCACGCGACGCAGTCACCGAGCTGGAAACCCGCTGGGACGTATCGTGCGACATCTGGTCGGCTACCTCCTACAAAACACTGCGCGAGAATGCACTCGACGTAGAGCGCTGGAATCGATTGCACCCCACCTCAGCACCCCGCCAGGCCGATGTAACACGACTACTTGATGACGGCAGCGGTCCGATCATCGCCGTCACCGACTTCATGCGAATCGTGCCCGAGCAAGTCGCACGCTTCGTTCCCAACCGAATGTTCGTACCACTCGGCACCGACGGCTTTGGTCGCAGCGACACCCGCGAAGCCTTGCGACGCCACTTCGAAGTCGACATGCCACACATCGTGGTTGCCACGTTGCATGCACTGTCGCTGAGCGGCGAGATCAAGCCAGAAGTCGTTGCCGATGCCATTGCTCATTACGGACTCAACCCCGAAGCGATGAATCCACTGCATGTCTAAGGTTCGCTCCAGCGCGACCGCGCGCAAGACCCCGACACCGAAGTCGACCGCGCGCAAGGCTGCAACGCGCAAGCCTCCTGTGCGCAAGGCAACATCACGCGAACGAGATCTCTACGTCACCGGCATCGACGCAGCCGACCGCCTGTTGCGTAACGACGGCACGGCTCTCCTCATCGGCATGTTGCTCGACCAACAAGTCCCGATGGAATGGGCGTTCACGGGGCCATACACGCTCACGCAACGCTTCGGTCATCTTGATGCACGGAAAATGGCCGCCATGGATCAGGAGCGCTTCGTTGCACGTTGTTGCGAAAAACCAGCGATACACCGCTTCCCCGCTTCGATGGCGCGTCGCATCCACGAACTGTGCGCGATCATTGCCGACGAGTACGACAACAACGGCGCCAACATCTGGCGCGGCATTACCGATGCCGAGGAGCTGTACTTGCGACTTCGCAAACTGCCGGGCTTCGGCGACGAGAAGGCAAAGATCTTCATCGCATTGCTTGCCAAACGATTCAAGGTCACACCAGATGGCTGGGGGAAGGTTGCCAAGCCGTTCGGCGACCACCGCATGCGCACGGTTGCCGACATTGACTCCGCCGAGGCGTTGCTGAAGGTTCGGCGCTTCAAGCAACTGGAAAAGGCCCGCGATCGCGACAAGCAAAGCCGACCGCTGAAGAAGCGTTGATCGAATGACCATTCTCGTCACTGGCGGAGCGGGCTACATCGGCTCGCACACTGCGCGGCTCCTCACCGAGATGGGTCGTTCCGTCGTGGTGCTCGACACGCTGGAGCGCGGTTACCGTGACTCGATTCCCGACATCGACCTCGTGGTGGGTGACATCGCAGATGCACGAACGGTCGGCAAGTTGTGTCGCAAGTACGACGTGGACAGCGCAATCCACTTTGCGGCATACAAGGCCGTCGGCGAGTCGATGGCCGAACCACTTCGCTACTACAAGAACAACGTCGCTGGCTCCATCACCCTGGTGGAAACGCTCATGGAACATGAGGTGAAGCATGTCGTGTTCTCGTCGTCGGCTGCCGTGTACGGAACTCCCGACACTGCACCCGTCAATGAAGACGCGACGTTGCGTCCCGAAAGTGTGTACGCCCACACCAAAGCCGACATCGAACGATTCCTCACTTCATGCGATGCCACAGGGTTGCGGTCGGTGAGTCTGCGGTATTTCAATGCCGCCGGCGCGCACGAGTCGGGCGACATGGGCGAAGACTGGACCGCCACAGCAAACCTGGTGCCGGTGGTGATGAAGGTCCTGTTCGGCGCACAGCCATCACTCGAAGTATTCGGTGACGACTACCCGACACCCGACGGCAGTTGCGTGCGTGACTACGTGCACGTCTCCGATCTCGCCGATGCACACGTGAAAGCGCTCGATTACCTCGCGACCGGTGGCAGATCGCTCGTATGCAACGTGGGTACGGGGCAAGGGACGTCGGTCAAACAGCTCATTGCTATGACGGAGTCGGTGACGGGTCGTTCGCTGCCTCACCATGTTGCAGCACGTCGCGCAGGAGATCCCGCGTCGGTGTACGCAGATCCCACGCTCGTCCGTGCCGTACTTGGCTGGCGTGCGACGCGCGACTTACGCGAGATCATCACCAGCGCATTCCGCTGGCACGAACGCCACCCCGACAGTTACGAGCGTTAGCGAGAGGGCAAGCGCCACGACGAGCGCCCATGCCACCACCCCGACTAGCGGTGGCGGTCGAGCCAGCCAATCATCATGGCGATGGCACGGGGATCGTGACGCAGGCGATGTCCGCCGCCCTGGATGATGTGCAACTCGGCGCTGCCATGTGCTTCGGCGATGGTTCGCGAGTCACTTTCCGGCACCAGTTCGTCCTCGTCGCCGTGCATGAGCAAGAGCGGCCGCGGTGCCAGTCGCCGCGCGGAGTCGACGGGCCTGAAGCGTCGCAACTCGCGACTCCACTCATCGAAGTTCGCCGGAAATGCGGGTGTTCGCACCGCACCAATTTCGCGCGTGTGCTCCAGAAAGCGGCGCGGCTGATCCGCCCAGTCGTCGAAGTCGGCGCGTGCGCCGAGCAACGCGCAACCGCTCACTCGGGGATCGTCGGCGGCAACGCAGAGTCCGAGCGATGCTCCGGTGTTGGTTCCCAACATCCACACCTGCGTGGGCTCGGTTTCAGCAACGAGGTGGTCGATGGCTGCGCGAAGATCTTCCACCCACCCTTGGAGCGAGAAGTCGCCCTCGCTGGTGCCACACCCACGAAACGTGAAGGTCATGCCGGCCCAACCGAGTTCGTTGGCGATTCTGTCGATCAGTTCTGGGAACGAACTCGCCGAATGTCGTGCATCTTGTGGCCCGATCGGGAATCCGTGACACAGCAATACGCCAGGTCGTGCACCGCTGCGTGCCGAACCAGAGTTGAGATACCGCTGAAGGCGCAGCGCGCCGCTCTGAAACGAGCCGTTCACGCTGTGGCGAGCCGATAACCGCGGTTTCGCGCCTCGGGCAACGTATCGGGCCCAAAACAGATGCCCGAATTGGATGCGATTATGTCGTCGATGATGCCGGACTCGGACCACACGTCAAGGTCGTACACCAACTGGGTGCGTTTATCGCCGAGAAAACGGGTGTGTTCGAAACGTCCAGGGCGTTGCACGCCACAAATCTAACCTAGGGTTCTGGTATGGCGACGGTGGACTTTTACTTCGACACCATGTGCCCGTACGCACACCAAACCTCCCTGTGGATTCGAGAAGTCCAACGACTCACCGACCTCCACGTCAACTGGAAGTTCTTCAGCCTCGAGGTCGTCAATCACGACGAGGGCAAGAAGTGGCCGTGGGACCGTGACATCGCCTACGGCTGGACTCCCCTACGCGTGGCTGCATGGCTGCGGCGCATCGACAATGATCTCTGTGGCGAGTGGTACCTCGCCAGTGCTCATGCATTGCACATCGAGGGCCGCCGTCCCTACGAGGTCGACACGGCAAACGAGTTGCTGGCATCAATCGGTGCGCCTGCACACGCGTGGGAGTCGGCACTTGCCGATGCCACCACTCATGAAGACGTTCGGCGCGATCACGAACATGCCGTCAACACGCTCGGTGGATTCGGCGTTCCCATCATCGTGCCGCAAACGGGCCGTGCCATCTTCGGACCCGTCATCGTTCCCGCTCCTACGGGCGACGATGCGCTTCGATTGTGGGACCTCGTTCACGGCGCGTCTCAATTCCCGCACTTTTACGAGATGAAGGTTCCCAAGACCGCCGATGACCTGACCCACATCGGCAAGACGTTCACTCCCTACCTGCGCGCCCGCGAGTGGAACACCGTGCAGAACCCAACACCATGACCCAATCACTCGGAGGTCCAATCACACCATGACTCGACCAACTCACCTCATCGACATGCTGCTTGGCGTATGGGATTCGATCGACAGGCTCTGTGCACCGCTGTCGGAGTCGCAATGGAAGACCATGACCGAGTGCCCGGGCTGGACCGTGCAGGACACGCTGTCGCATCTGGTGTCGTCTGAACTTGGACTTCACGGTGAGCCACCCACGTCGCACCGTGCTTCCGACTTGTCGAACGTGAAGAATCCGATCGGCGAGTTCAACGAGCACGAGATCGACTTTCGTCGCAGTCGTAGCGGTGCCGAAGTATTCGCGGAGTGGAAGCAGATTGCCGCCAAGCGACGCCACACTCTCACTACGGCTGATGACGACTACTTCGCTCGAGAGATGATGACACCGACGGGTCCCGGCACGTTCGCCGACTTCCTGCACATCCGCGTGATGGATGCGTGGGTACATGAACAGGACATCCGTCGGGTCCTGCATTTGCGAGGCAACGAGGATGGTCCCGCAGCCGAGCACAGCATCGGTCGATTCGCGCGATCACTACCCATGGTGGTGGGAAAGCGTGGTAAGGCACCCGACGGCAGCGTCGTGACCATCAATGTCACTGGGCCGATGCAACGAAACTTCCACATCGCCACCAACGGTGGCAAGGCAGCGCACATCGAGGCTGGATCGGCGACCGGCGAAGCTGCGGGCGGCACGACGGGTGCCGGTACAGCGTCGAGCACCAATCCGACCTGTGCCATTTCGCTTGACAGCAACACCTACATTGCATTGGCCTGTGGTCGCCAGTTCTACGCATCGGGTGATGCACGTATCACGATGTCTGGTGATGTTGCGTTGGGTGAACGCATCATGACCGGCTTCAACGTCATGATCTGATGGGGTTTCCGTGATCGTGCCCCGTGCCGCCAGCGAGGTGGAACAGCAACTCGCAGAGTGGGAGCGTCGGGATGACGAGGCTGGTCGTACGGCCGCCAAACGTCGTCAGGCTGCATCGATCGTCGCTGGAGTTGAACTACGCGACTACGAATTCCACCAGAAGCCAAATGACTGGGTGCACAGAGACTGGATGAAGCCCATCCGATTCGTGTATCGGAACATTCCTTACGACCTGCGAATGCAGGTCAAGAAGCGATTGGCCAAGTAGTTGTCTCGCTTTCTCTTTGCAACGAGTGGCGCTAATGCGATGTCGGAGTCGCTTGCAATCACGGCAAAATCCATTCGTGGACTTGGGTTGTCACGACGTCCGTGGTTCGTAACCGGCGTTTCCCACGACGCCGTCGCACCTCGCGCCCGACGCATCACGCTTGGCGACAATCCCTCGGCCGAGTGGGTGATTTTCTTGGCGGCTGGAGACAGCGTTACTCGTGACGCACTACACGTTGCCGCCACCATCGAAGACACGGTGGAGTCGACCATCGATGTGATCTACGGGGATACTCGGCACGACATCAAACGCAGCGACCGATTGCCGACGTATCAGCGCCGCCCCACGTTCTCCCCAGAACGTTTGCGTTCTCACGATTACATCGGCGACTTCATCATGGCGAGGCGCTCCTTGGTGAATGCCGCCGGTGGGCTCGAGATGCTCACCTCCACGGATGCCCACGACCGAAATCTCCGCCTCACCGAGTGCGCACGTGGTGTGCACCGAACCACGGTCATTTGCAACGTGACACCCTCGGACAACCTGCTACCAAATGCCAATCCCGAAGCCGTTGCTCACCATCTGGTCCGTCGAGGTATTGATGCAGAAGTCGAGTTTGACGCGGAAACTCCTGCCGTGCGACTGCGGAGACGCCTGCGACGTCATCCAAAAATTTCAGTGATCATCCCCACACGCGGGAGCAGCGCAACACTTCGTGGCGCATTGACGCCATTCGTCGTCAATGCAGTTCGCACACTGACGGAGCGTTCCACGTACCAGAACTTCGAGGTCATCGTGGTGGCAGACACGCCGACTCCCGCAGAGGTGCGTACCGAACTCTCAGTAGTCGGCGGCGACCGACTTCTGATCATCGACTATGACAAGCCATTCAACTTTGCCGTGAAGAACAACATCGGCGTGGCCCACTCGAACGGCGAGTTCGTGCTGTTGCTGAACGACGACACCGAGATCATCTCCCCCAATGCACTGGAAACGATGTTGGCGATGTTCGAGGACGGGAACGTCGGCATCGTCGGGCCGAAGCTCTATTTCGAGGATGGCACCATCCAGAGTGCCGGCCACGTGTTTACGCCCGACCCAACCGACATGTACCGCTTGCAACCCTCTACAACGCGGGGAGCCCACAACTACGTGCGCGTGCAGCGCGAGGCGTCCAGCGTGATTGCGGCGTGCCTGCTGACTCCGCGTTCAGTGTTCGAGGAAGTCGGAGGGCTGAGCACCCAATTCCCGGGAAACTGGAACGACATCGACTACGCACTCAAGGTGCAGCAGGCCGGCCACTCCGTCATCTTCACGCCGCACGCCGAATTCTTCCACTTTGAATCCAAGACTCGAGTAGCACTTCGTATCGAAGCAGAGGTTGCCAAACTCGGTAATCGATGGGGCGACATCCTCGATAATGATCCGTACTTCAATCCGCGCCTACAACGCTTCATCAATTTGTGGCGCTCCGACTTCCACACTGACCGTAGCTACGAAGAGGCTTTGGGTCCGACGGCTCCAATTTCATCAAAGTAAGCCAGGTGCGCTTGCACCACTCGCACGGCATCGACGTCGTCGAGGAGTTCGATATCGCGTCGTTCGGCCTCTGCCAGTAGCCACGCAGTGAGCGTGTCCTCATTTGCCACTACTTCTTCGTCGATGTCTTGCGGGCGATCGATGACATCGCCGGGTTGCAGACCCTTTGCGTGCATCCAGCGCATGTGTGCAACGAGGAGCTGCTCAACCTCGTCGTAGGTGAGTCGAGCCTGGGACTCGGCAGGTAGTCGATTGGCTACGTAGGCCACCGCATCGGCCAACATGTAGACCGCTCGGGGCGAAACGGCGTCGAGCCGCCGTGCTTCCCTCCCGATGGCGACGGCCGCGATGACGAACACCGAGACTGCCGAAATGACGACGAATACGACCGAGACGGTGCTCATCGGACGAGCCGCCGAATTCGTTGCTGGCTACGCCGCGCGATCAGATGCCGATGCGCTGTGCGAGTTGTTCGCGGTGATATGCCGGATCGCCGAACAGCAACTCGCTCGACTTCGCACGCTTGAAGTACAGGTGTGCGGGGTGCTCCCACGTGAAACCAATACCACCATGAATCTGGATGTTTTCTGCAGCGGCGTGGAAGTACGCCTCCGAGCAATACGCCTTTGACAATGATGCCACCGACGCGAGTTCTTCGTTCATCTCGCTCGCACACCACATGCCGTAATACGCAGCCGACTTTGCCGACTCCACCTCCAGCAACATGTCTGCACACTTGTGCTTTATGGCTTGGAAGGAACCAATGGGGCGACCGAACTGCACGCGAACCTTGGCGTACTCCACCGCCATGTCGAGCACTTTTTGTGCTCCGCCAACTTGTTCGGCGGCCAGCGCAACTGCGGCAAGGTCGAATACTTTGCTCAACACTTCCCAGCCCTTGCCCTCGGCACCGATCAGTTCGGCTTCGACGCCCTTGAACTCCAACTTGGCCTGCTTACGAGTTTGGTCCATGGTGGAAAGTGCGGTGCGTGTGAGCCCCTTTGCATTGCCATCCACGGCGAACAGCGACACGCCTTTGCCGGTGCGCGCGGCCACGATGATGAGCGATGCGGTGTGGCCATCGATCACGAACATTTTGGTGCCATCCAGCGTGAACTTGGAGCCCGAACCTTTTGCCGTCATGGTGATTCCCGATTCGTCCCACTTGCCCGACGGTTCGGTGGATGCGAGCGTGGCGATGGTTTCGCCGGCAGCAATTCCCGGGAGATACTTCTTCTTCGCCGCGTCGTCACCGCTCTGCAGCAACGTATTGGCAGCCAGCACCACGGTGGAGAAGTACGGAGCGCACAACAGTGCACGACCCATCTCTTCCAACACCACGCCGAGTTCGACGTAGGAGAATCCCATACCACCGAAGTCTTCGGGAATGTGCAAACCCATCAATCCCATCTGTGAGCCCATCTGGTCCCACACCGCCTTGTCGTAACCCTGCTCGGATTCCATCTGCGTACGCACGGCAGTTTCCGGTGACTTGGAGTCGAGGAAGGCGCGGACGGTCTTGCGGAGTTCTTCTTGTTCTTCGGTAAAGGCAAAGTTCATGCCCCTCATACTGTCGGACGGACGGCGAAATCCGCCAATCGGACGCAAAATGCCCCTTCTCACCGTCTGCCCCTGGGCGCTGCCAGACTTACCGCTATGGCCACATTGCACTGGCACAATGCCGACGTGGAGGTGCACAAGTTGGTGGTCGGACCCGTCGATAACAACGTATTCGTGGTTCGTTGTCGGGCCACCGGCGATGCCGTGCTCATCGACGCCGCCAATGAACACGACCGGTTGCTCGAGTTGTGCACCACCCTCGGCGTGCGAAGAGTGCTGGAGACGCATGGCCACTGGGATCACATCCAGGCGGTGCCCGCATTGCGCGAGGCCGGTTACGAAGTAGCAGTAACTGCCCTCGATGCACCGCGCCTGAAAGATGTCGGTTACGACGTGTTCTTGGACGACAAAGAAGTGGTGGAAGTTGGTCGTCTGCATCTCCACGCCATACACACACCCGGCCACACCGAGGGTTCAATCTGCTTTCAAGTCGCTGACACACCATTGCTCTTCACTGGTGATACGCTCTTTCCGGGCGGGCCAGGTAACACCTCATTCGAGGGTGGCGACTTCCCAACCATCATTCGATCAATCAACGAATCTCTCTTTGCGTTTCCCGACGAGATGCTCGTGCTACCGGGACACGGAAACGACACCACCATCGGTACGGAGCGACCGCATCTCGACTCGTGGGTGGCACGCGGATGGTGATGCGCGACAGGTCGGAGCACCGATGACGGCCTCACCACGACTCGGTGGAATGACACCGGCTGCAATGCCCACGCCGAACTTCGTCGGCAGTCGTTTGCGCGACGATGCACGACCTGACGCGCAATGGCGGGAGTCGCTGCGGCGAATTCCCAACGTGCGCAACGCCATCAGCGTTGCGTCGATGTACGCACAAACTGTGGCCGTCATTGTGGCAACGACCTGGTGGAACCACCCGGTTGGTTGGCTGCTCGGCGTGTTATTGATGGGTCGCACTCATGCCCAATTCCTGTCGCTCATGCATGAAGCAGCGCACCGACTGTTGTTCTCCAAGAAGCAACTCAACGACTGGGTGGGTCGCTGGCTTATCGGATACCCGGCTTTCACCAACACCGATGCATACCGACGAGTCCACATGGCCCACCACCGTGATGAATTCGGTCCGGAGGAACCCGACATTCCGTTGTATGCCAACTACCCGATTTCGCCAGCAAGTTTCCGTCGCAAGCTGTGGCGCGATGCCACCGGACAAACCGGGTGGAAACTGTTGAGACAACAGTTTGCTGGCCTGGGCGGTGCAGACCCTCTCACGCGGCGATCGCAACGAAAGATTCTGGCGGTGCAGATAGGGCTACTTGCCGTGAGCATCGCGTTCGGATCACCCCAGGCATACGTGGTGCTGTGGCTGCTTCCCCATCTCACCGTGTGGCGTTTGATCAATCGACTGCGTTCCATCGCTGAACACGGCGGTATGCAGCGCGGCGACGATCGCCGTGTTGCTACTCATGCCATTCGCCAGTCGCCATTGGCGCGGTTCTATCTGGTGCCCTACAACATCGGCTTTCATTTGTCGCACCACGTTGACTCGGGAATTCCCTTCCGCTCCCTACCGAAGTACCACCGTGAGTTGCAGCGGGCCGGCTATCTCACCGCCGATCTGGAGTACCCCTCCTATCGAGCGGTGTGGCGTGCGTTACGCACCGCCTAATTACCCCTATGGGCGTAGGAGAAATTGCCAGGTGCGAATAGCGTTGCGGAGGTGAGCGCCACCGCACCCACGCCTGCTGACGCTCGCGAACTCATGCGCATCGACGATGTGCACGCCAAGGCAGTGGAGGGTGACCACGACATTTTGCGAGGTTTTTCGCTCACCGTTCACGAAGGCGAGATTCACGCAATCATGGGTCCAAACGGCTCGGGTAAGTCCACGTTGGCCAATACCTTGCTGGCTTCGCCAGCGTATGCAGTTACGAATGGAAGCATCACGTACAAGGGCGACAACATCGCCGAGTGGTCCACCACCGAGCGCGCGCAACACGGGATCTTCCTCGGCTTCCAATACCCGCAGGAGATCGCCGGCGTATCGGTATTGCAGTTCTTGCGTCAGGCGTTGTCGGCGCGCAAGGGCATCGATCTTTCGATTCTCGAACTTCGTCTCGCAGCGATGGATTGGATGAAACGCCTCGGAATGGATTCTGCATTCATCGACCGCCACCTGAACCAGGGATTCTCGGGTGGTGAAAAGAAGCGTAACGAGATCATGCAGATGGCGATGCTCGAGCCGGACTTGGCGATTCTCGATGAGACCGATTCGGGTCTCGACATCGACGCGTTGCGAATCGTCGCGAAGGGCATTCGCGAGGTGCGCGCTGCGCGACCGGCACTCGGCATCGTGGTAATCACCCACTACCAGCGCTTGCTCGATGAACTGCAGCCCGACTTCGTGCATGTGCTGGTGGATGGTCGCATCGTTGCCACTGGTGGAATGGAACTGGCCGAGCAGCTGGAGAAGTCCGGCTACGACTCGTTCCGCGGGTAATCATCATGACGCTCAACTTGGCTGCGCTCCGCAACGAGTTTCCGATGTTGTCCAAACAAGTTGGCGGCAAGTCGATTCATTACCTGGATAGTGCCAACTCCTCGCACAAACCCAACTGCGTCATCGACGCGATGTCCACGTTCATGCGCGAGGGGTACTCCCCCATCGGTCGCAGTTCCTACACCTTGGCGTCTGATGCCACCGATGCTTACGAAGGTGCACGCACGAAAGTTTCCAAGTTCATCAACGCATCTTCGGCTCGCGAGGTGGTGTTCACCAAGAATGCCACCGAATCGCTGAACCTTGTCGCCCAATCCTGGGGTCGTGCCAACTTGGGCAAGGGCGACGCAATCGTGATTACTTTCATGGAGCACCACGCCAACATAGTGCCGTGGCAAATGCTCGCAAAGGAAAAGGGATTCGAGATTCGCTGGGTGCCACTGACGAAGGAGTTTCAGCTCGATCTCTCGTCACTCGATCAATTGCTGCGAGGGGCGAAGGCCTTTTCGTTTACGTCGATGTCCAACGTGCTGGGCACCATCAATCCCACACGCGAGTTGTGTGCGGCAGCGCATGCAGCAGGTGCGATTGCAATCGTTGACGGATGCCAATCGGTGCCGCACATGGCAACCGACGTGCAGGCGATGGGTGCCGACATGCTCGCATTCAGCAGCCACAAGATGTGTGGGCCAACGGGTGTCGGCGTGTTGTGGGCTCGCGAAGCGCTGCTCGATGCCATGCCGCCTTTCCTCGGTGGTGGCGGCATGATCAACGAAGTTCGCCTGGACGGATTCACGTGTGCCGAATTGCCGAACAAGTTCGAGGCTGGCACCCCACCCATAGTCGAGGTCATCGGTCTTGGCGCTGCCGTTGACTTTCTCAACCGCGTAGGAATGAACGAGATTCGTCGCCATGAAATCGAGATTGCCAACTACGCCTACAGCGCGCTCACGTCGAGGTATGGCGAGGACATCACCATCCACGGCCCCACGAATCCTGAGTTGCGCGGTGCCACCTTCTCATTCGCCTTCCGCGGCGTGCACCCACACGACGTGAGCCAGGTACTCGATCAACACAATGTGTATGTCCGTGCCGGCCACCACTGTGCCAAACCGCTCATGCGCTTGATCGGCGCCAATGCCACCGCCCGTGCCAGCATGTATTTGTACTCCAATGAAGCCGATGTCGATGCGCTCGTCGAAGCACTCGATGACGTAAGCAGTATTTTTTAGGCAAGAAACGGCGAACCAATCCACGATGAGCGACACACCACGATGAGCAACCTCGAAGATCTCTACCGCGAGGTGATCCTCGACCACTACCGCTCGCCACGCAACAAGGGCGAGCTGCCACCTCCTGCAACTTGCACCGAAGGTGCGAATCCCCTGTGCGGAGACGAGATAAAGATCTTTCTCGACGTTGCGGACGGCATGGTGCGCGACGTGCGCTTCAGTGGCCACGGCTGCTCCATCAGTCAGGCCTCTGCGTCAATGATGACCGCCATCGTGAAAGGTAAGCCACTTGCAGACGTGCGCGCCGTAGCGAGACGATTCAAACAACTCATGACCATCGAGGAGGATGACGGCACCACCCCCACCGACATCCGGCTCGGTGACATCGAAGCACTGCAGGGTGTGGTGAAGTACCCCGTGCGTATCAAATGCGCCGTGCTCGGATGGAACACGTTGCTCGAGGGGCTCAACTCCACGAGCGTTTGAGATGCGACGGCCAACGTCGACTGCGACGTTCGGAGCACGTGCGCTGACTGGTTTCACCGTCACACTGGCCACCCTCGCACTCGTTGGATGTGGCGCTCAACCAGTCGGCGCTCCAGCCCCCATCGCTGGTGATACTCCGCGTAGCGACAACACCATCTCCGCAGTGCAGTCCTCTCCCGACGTCACGGCCGGCGGTTCGGATGACTTCTCCAGCATCACGCTGGTGGAGATTGCCACGCTCGACCAACCAGTTGATGCAGCATCGCGAGTCAGCGACGCTGCCGTGTACTTCGTTTCACGTACCGGGACCATTCATCGATTCGTCGACGGTACGTTCGCACCGAATGCGGTGCTCGACATCTCCGACCTCACCGAGGGTGATGGTGAACGAGGATTGCTCGGCTTGTCGTTCTCTCCCGATGGCGCGACGGCCTACATCAACTACACCGATACCTCGGGTGACACCACCATTGCGTCACTCGCCGTGGATGTCGACGGCACATTCGACCGTGCATCGTTGCGCACGCTGTTGACCATTGAGCAGCCGTATCGAAACCACAACGCTGGCGACATCGTGGTGGAGCCGAGTGGCACGTTGCTCGTCCCCATGGGTGACGGTGGGTCGGCGGATGATCCGCTTCGTGTATCGCTCGACACTTCGTCTCCGCTCGGCAAGGTTCTGCGGGTGAATCCTCGCGATGGCTCGGTGACGATGGTGGCCAAAGGACTACGCAACCCGTGGCGAGTCGATCTCTTCGATGACCGCCTGTGGCTGGCCGATGTCGGCCAAAACCAGTGGGAAGAAGTCAGCGTGCTTGACGGCGTTTCGCAGCGCCGTGGCGTGCCGTTGTCGAGTTCGAGTGCCGGTGCATCGAGCGCGGGGAACGCCACTGACATCGCGGATTTCGGTTGGAGTGCCTACGAAGCCAACGACCGTTTCAACACGGATCAATCGAGTCCGTCTCACATCGGCCCGGTTGTGGCGTATCAACATGGCGACGACGGCTGCTCGGTGAGCGGTGGCGCAATTGGCGTGTCCGGTGCCCTGCAAGGTCGATACGTGTTCGCCGATTACTGCAGTGGTCGCGTGTGGTCGATTCCAACCGACACCGCCTCACCAACAATGACGCTGCACTTCGACGGGCTTGATGCACCTTCGGCAGTGGTGCGCGCGAACAACGACTTGTTCATCCTCTCCCTCTCCGGCACCATCTGGAAACTCAATGCCTGATCTCAGGGACAAGGTGTGTGTGCGGTGTGGGCGCACCATGCAGTGGCGTGCCAAGTGGGCAAAGAATTGGGAGCAAGTCAAATACTGCTCTGATCAGTGTCGTCGCGCAAGAGTTACCGCAACCGACACTGCGCTTGAAGATGCAATCATC
>SXPV01000060.1 GCA_005793215.1 Actinomycetota bacterium | reverse complement strand
GGCAAGGAAATCCCGGTCTGGATCGCCGATTACGTGCTCATGGGCTATGGAACGGGTGCAATCATGGCGGTGCCGTCGGGCGACGAACGCGACTTTGCCTTTGCACGCACGTACGACTTACCCATCGTCGCCACACAGATGCCACCGGACTCATGGTTCGCTGGTCATGACATCGCGGTGTCGGCCGACTGCACCACATGGCCAGATGCCTTCGTGGGGGAAGGCACGTACATCAACTCGCGCAACGACGCTGGCGACACGAGCGCCGACTCGCTCGTGCTCGACGGCATCACCGAGATTGCAATCGCAAAACGACGCACCAACGCGTGGCTCGAAGCCCGCGGCGTCGGGCGGGCAGCCATCACCTACAAATTGCGTGATTGGCTGTTCTCGCGACAGCGCTACTGGGGCGAGCCGTTCCCCATCGTGTACGACGAGGACGAGATGCCCGTTGCGGTACCGGATGGGTTGCTGCCGGTCACCCTGCCCGAATTGATCGACTTCAAGCCGCAAGCGCTCGATCCGAACGACGAAGCCACCGATCCGATTCCACCACTCGCCCGTCGTGCCGACTGGGTGCACACCGAGATGGCGATCGACGATCCGATCACGGGCGAGAAGCGACCAATCGCCAAGGTTCGTCGTGAAATAAACGTGATGCCGCAGTGGGCGGGTTCGTGCTGGTACGAATTGCGTTACCTCGACCCCACGAATACCGCCGCGTTCATCGACCCGGAGGTGGAGAAGTACTGGATGGGTCCGCAACACGACGGACACACCGGGGGTGTGGACCTGTACGTCGGTGGTGTCGAGCATGCAGTGCTGCACCTGTTGTATTCGCGCTTTTGGCACAAGGTGTTGTACGACCTCGGACACGTGTCCAGCGAAGAGCCGTTCCATCGCCTCTACAACCAGGGCTACATCCAGGCGTATGCATACCGCGACGAGCGTGGACAAACCGTGCCTGCCGCCGAGGTAGAGGAACGCGACGGTACGTACACATATGGTGGCCAGCCAGTCTCACGTGAATACGGAAAGATGGGCAAGAGTCTGAAGAACATCGTGACGCCCGACGAAATGTACGACGAGTTCGGCGCAGACACCTTCCGTCTCTATGAAATGTCGATGGGACCTCTCGACCAAAGCCGCCCATGGAACACGCGTGACGTTGTGGGTATGCAACGCTTCTTACAGCGCGTCTGGCGCAACCTGGTGGACGAAGATAGCGGTGAGCTCACGGTATCCGATGCCGAATGTCCCGAGGCACTCTTGCGTGCACTACACATCGCCATCGACGGCGTACAACGCGACATGGATGGCATGCGCTTCAACACGGCGATTGCAAAACTCATCGAACTGAACAACGCTCTCACCAAACATGTGGAAGCAAACGGCAGCACTCCACGCGTGGTGGCCGAGGCGCTCACGCAGATGCTGAGCCCTCTGTGTCCACACGTGGCAAGTGAGTTGTGGGAACGTCTTGGCCGCACCGATGAGATCACGTACGCGCGATTCCCGACTGCCGACCCGAAGTTGTTGGTGAGTGACACCGTGGAAATCCCCGTACAGGTCAACGGAAAAGTACGATCGCGACTGATCGTGCCGACCGGCTCGAGTGACGATCAGTTGAAAGCGCTTGCAGTGGCCGACGACAAGGTTCGCGCCGCGTTGGCCGGGGCCGAGCCGCGCAAAGTCATCGTGATTTCGGGACGTCTCGTCAACATCGTCGCCTGACGACGACCGCATCGAGAGTCGCGTCTACAAACGGCGCAACAATGAGCCGGCCCGCTCGATGGCTACAAGATCCACGCCACGGAACATGAGCAGAATCACGCGGTTGACGCCCCAACTTTGCCAGCGGTCAATTCGTTCGTCGAGCACATCGGTGCGCAGCAGTGCTTCGTCGAAGTGCTCCCACACCGTGACCATGAACGGGTCGACCGTATTCACGGCGCCGCCGTTTGCCGCACCGCGTGCCATCGAGCGCTCCTGCACTGCTGCGGCAATCACCTCGTGCGCGTAGTCGGCTGATCCTCGCACGTTCACTCCGTCGGTGCGTTGTGCGGCGATTCGCGCCAACACCGTGGAGTTCACCCCGAGCACGATCGGCGGCCGGGATGTAGGCGAAATGAATGTCTGCAAATCGGCACGTCGAGTTGGTGACCACAACTCGTCGATCACATCCAAGGTGTTGAGTAGCACCCGGTGACGATCCGCCATCTTGGGTGGCTGCTCCACGCCCACCGCACGGCGCTCCGCCGACCATTTGGTGTTGGGAGCCGAGCCAGCACCGAGACCGAGCACGCAGCGTCCGCCGCTCACCTGCTGCAACGTGGCTGCTGCGTTTGCCGTGATCACCGGCAGGCGGTTTGCGGCGTTGGCAACGAGTGGCCCGAGCCGAATGCTCGAAGTCACGGCAGCGAGCGCCCCGAGTGTGGTGAAACATTCCGGCATGGCAGGAGCAGCCATTACTTCGCCCGCCAAGTGATCGGCCGTCCAGAAGATGTCGAATCCCGCAGCCTCGGCGGCTCGCGCTGCATCGGCAAGGAGCGGCCACGGAGCATTCCCTGGGTTCACCTGCAGATCGAAACGCATCATCGTGCGTACAACCTAGACCCCTTCGGGCTTCACCTACATTCAATGACATGGCCGAGCGCCCGGGTGACGACATCACTGCACCCTGCGCCCCTACCGCTCTCGACACGTACGCCACCTCTGGTTTGCGAGTGATGCACAGTGCGACGCTCGGTCGGTACGTCATCACCGATCGAGACATCGCACCCGGTGAGACCATTGCGATTTGGCGCGGAACGATGATTTCAACTCGTGATGCCATGAACCTGCCTCCCGAGGAGCAGCATCAACTTCTGCAGGTTGGTGGCGACCAGTTTCTCTACGTCGACAGCGACAACCTCTGCGAAGTGGATTTCATCAATCACAGTTGTGACCCCAATTGCGGATTCACCGATGCGCATACGCTCGTGGCACTTCGCCACATCGCACCCGGTGAGTCCATCACGTTTGATTACGCCATGAGCGATGTGAACGAATTCATCGAGTTCTCTTGTAGATGCGGTGCGTCAATGTGCCGCGGGCGCCTTACTGGTGACGACTGGAGACTTCATGAACTTCAAGTTCGCTATGAGGGATGGTTTGCTCCACACGTGGAGGAACTCATTCAGGCACAGCGTCGGCAATGAGGTTGTAGAAGCGCTAACGCATCCGGCGCCATAGCGCGTCGTCAACGGTGATCACCCGCGCGAGAAAGTCGTCTCCCGTCTCGCTCCAGGAATACTCCATGTACTGCGGCTCACCCAGCTGGTACGAGAACACTCCATCCATCAGCCCGAACTCATACGCACTCGACGGGGCAATGATTGCCTTCACTCCTGCGAACTCGGCAAAACACGTCATGTGGGCATGTCCGGACACGAGTGCGTGGATACGAGCCCCTCGTTTCACCGCAGCCGTCACCACCGCGCGCAATCCGACGATGGATGCATCGTCCAAACGAATGGTGTCGAAACCCTTTCCACCTAGCGGAATACACGGGTGATGCATGGCGACGATCGCCGGCGTATTGCCAAGTTGTGCCTCGAGCCACCTCAACTGCGAAACGTCGAGGGCCCCATCTTCTCGACCTGCGCGAGTGGAGTCCAACACCACCAGTCGCGAGCCAGGTAGGTCGACCACGTAGTCACAGCGCGAATCTCGCGCCGGCACCTTGAAGAGGCGCTGCATCTTGCTGGAGTCATCGTGATTGCCCGGCGCCAACCACACCGGCACCATGGCCGACTTCAACACATCGGCAAATGCTGCATACTCGGTGTCGGTGCCCGCTACGGCAGCACAGTCTCCGGTGATGAGAATGCCCGCACTCCGTCGCGACGCGTGTTGCAGCGCACGCTGCAGATTGAGGGTGGGCTGGGCGTCAGCGTGGGTGATCTCACCAGCACCAGGAATGTGCGTGTCAGTGATGTGAGCAATGACCACACGCGGCACGCCCTCAACCTAATTGTGGAGCTGAGGGGAATTGAACCCCTGGCCTCCTCCATGCCATGGAGGCGCTCTACCAACTGAGCTACAGCCCCGAAATCGCCACGCCAACCTATCGGAACTGGCAACGCTGGCGTTGCCTTCGTTAACCGCGCCAGTCGACCGTCGGGCGGTCGCGATACAGCCGCTCGATTTCGTAGAAACGGCGCGTCTCTTCGGCAAAGATATGCACCACTACATCGCCGTAGTCCAGCAGAATCCACTGCGACTCCGAAATGCCTTCCGTACGCACAGGCGAGCGTCGATGATCGAGCCGAATACGAACTTCCACTTCGCCTGCAATCGTTCGCACCAAGCGTGGGTTTCCGGCACTGGTCACCACGAAGAGCCCGACGATCGGCATCACTTCGGACACGTCGAAAACGCGAATATCACTACCCTGCTTGTCGTCGGCTGCGCGGGCAGCACTTTGAGCCACCGCCAGCGTGTCGGTATCCACGCTGCTACTTGCCACGTCGTGCCAGGTCTGCAAACTCGCTGCCGAGCGTGATGGATGCGTCGATGCCGGAAACCGCGGCCTGCCACTTCTGGGTATCGACACTGCCGAGTCCGCCCGCCAACAATGCCGAGATGGCGTCTGCGGTATCGGAATCAGCCGCGATCACCGTGGCAGCATCCTCGCGAGCCGACACTTCTCGCACCACACCCACACCGATTCCCGCCTCCAGTAGCCGCGCCACCGCCGCACGGCTCACGATGGGATCGTTGAACGCGCTGTCAATCATCACCGTCAGCGGAAAGTCGCCACCAACGAGGGCGCTCGGCGCAACCGAAGCAAACACCATGGTGACTTCAGCTCGGTCCAAGGAGTACAAATCTGCTCGTTTGGGGTTGAGTGTGGAATCAAGCACCGGCGCTGCGCTCAACTGCCACACCTGCAATGTACCCGCCATCACTCTGCGCATGAAATTGGTGACATCCGCCAAGCCTGCTGGAGTGGTGTCAACTTCGGGAGACAATTCGAGGCCACCACCGACACGCGCCGAGACGCCGTTCCACACCTCGCGATGCCGAGCGAATCGTTGGGACTCTTTTTCATTGAGACGCCGCGCCAAGAGAATGTCCACGACGCGATCGATCGGGTACAACGCTTCACCTGCGTCAGCAAGTTTGGTGACGGTTCCGTCCACCGCCACGGTGACTACTTCGCGATCCAACAACACGTCCACTCCACCAAGTGGGGCGAACACATTGATCAGTTCAGCACGGCTGAACGCACCCGTGGCGACGAACGACACGTCGAGCAGGCCTTGCACCTCGTTGGCCAGACCGGTGAGTCCGTCGGATGCATAGACATCTGCAAGCCGACGAGATGTTTCTTGCTTACTCGCACCTGCGACAGGAGCAACTTCCGTGGCTGCACCGATTGGTATCAACACAACGGTGCCACCCACGCCATCGGCGGCAAGTGTCGCGACGAAGAGGTGGCTCAGTTGCCCACCCTGGCCGAGTGCCGCAATGAGCGCAGCGGGAGTATCGGGAATGGTGATGCTTGCACCAGCAACACTGGTCGACGCCCGAGAGTCAAGCAGTTGGTTCCACGCCAGTGTTACGCCAATAGGCAGCACCAACGCGGCAGCAACACCAGCGGCAATCGCAATTCGTAATGCACGAAGCCGGCGCGACCGAAGTGCAGTCACGACTGTTGGACCGATGCGGCGTCACGTACCGACCGTTGATACAGGCCTCGGGATCGAATGACATCCAACACCGCGGGAGAAATTTGTGTCGGTGGTGCGCTGCCGTCCTGTTGATGGCTTTGTAGACGATCACGTAGCTCCGTGCTGCTGACGTCAATCGGTGGCACCACGAGCATCTTCCATTCACGTTGCGCATCGGTGACGTAGCCAGGACGATCCACGACCACGATGGTGGCGAGCCTGCCGATGTCCACCGACTCATGCCACGACGGAAAGTCGTCCACCAAGTCGCGACCGATGATCAGGAACAGTTCGGCATCACCGTTTGCAGCGCGCAGCTCGCGCAATGTGGTGACGGTGTAGCTCGGGCCGCCACGACGAATCTCTGCGTCACTGACCTCCAACCCCGTTTCGCCATCCACCAACGCAAGCACCATCGCCAGACGATCATCGGCGGGAGTAATCGCCCGCTCGGGTGACTTCCTCCACGGGTCGTTGGCCACCACCAGCAGCACTCGGTCGAGTTTCAGGATGTCGCGAGCGGCTCGCGCCACGGAAAGGTGCCCCAGATGCGGGGGATCAAAGGTGCCGCCAAACACCCCGAGACGTTGCGGCACGGGCAAATTCTAGGAGTGGCACGCCTTCGCCTCTCCGACGGCGCCGAACGTGCCCATCAGCAAACCGCACAGTCATGCCGTTTCGTCGGCTTTTATCAGGAAGTACGTGATTTTTGCAACATCCCCCTTGACATCGTGCGTGACATTCCTGTAACTTCGCTACTCCCCCGAATACCTCGAAATCCCCCCACAACCCCCCGACGCCACTCACAACCCCTCGTGGGTGACGTGTGTCGTCGCCCCAAAGAAAGCACCCAACATGTCTGACTCCATCGGTCTTTACCTGAATGACATCGGCAAGGTTCCTCTGCTCAACGCCGAGGACGAGCGAACGCTGTCCAAGGCCATCGAAGCCGGTCGCGCTGCGGAGGCCAAGATGAAAAAGGGTCAACGTTCGGCCGCCTTGCGCAAGGATTTGCGCGACGCCAAGCGCGCCAAGGATCGATTCATTCGTGCCAACCTTCGCCTCGTGGTGTCGATTGCGCGTCGTTACCCGTTGCCACAGGGCATGGACCTGCTCGACCTCATTCAGGAAGGCAACCTCGGTTTGGAGCACGCCGTCGACAAGTTTGACTGGCGTCGTGGCTTCAAGTTCTCCACCTATGCCACCTTCTGGATTCGCCAGGCCATCGGCCGTGCGCTCGACCAGAAGGCCAGCCTCATCCGTATTCCTGGTGACCGCTCGGCCAATCTGCGCGCCGCGTTGCGTCAGGGTTCCGGCGATGCCGATGGTCTAACGGCAGAAAATGCCGAACTGCACCGACTGACGACGCCAGTATCGCTCGACAAGCCGATCGGCGACGATGGCGATGCCACGCTCGGTGACTTGGTGCCCAACCACGACATGAGCCCGGAAGAAGCAGTGATGTCCCGTGCTTCAGACGACATGTTGAACAAGTTGCTCGACACGCTCGATCCACGTGCCCGCTACGCCGTCGAGGCCCGCTTTGGTCTCTTTGGTGGCGAGCGCAAGAGCTTCCGCGAAGTTGGCGAGGAGCTCGGCGTCACCGCTGAAGCTGCTCGGCGTCTCGTGAGCCGTGCGGTGGAGTCGCTCCAAGAGGACGCCCCCGACTACCTCACCGTCTAACTGCGGGGTCGAAGCGACCGTCCTTGGTGTCGGCCGGCCCGTCACGGAATGACAGGAACTGAAGTGTCCGTAGCCTGAAAGGCGAGGTCGACATGGCCAAGAACTGGACGAAAACCACCTGGCACTCGTTTCCTGCTGCCCAACAACCCGAATGGCCCGACACTGCCGCACTTGATCGTGCGCTGAAGCAGATCGAGTCGTATCCCCCGTTGGTGTTCGCCGGTGAGGCACGCACACTGATGTCGACACTTGGTCACGTTGCGAACGGCAATGCCTTCTTGCTGCAAGCAGGCGACTGTGCGGAGAGCTTCGAGGAGTTCACCGCGGTGAACATTCGTGAGAAACTTCGCGTCATCTTGCAGATGGCCGTGGTGCTCACGTACTCCATGGGGGTTCCCGTGGTCAAAGTGGGTCGAATCGCTGGCCAGTTCGCCAAACCTCGCTCCAGCAACACAGAAAAGATTGGTTCTCGCGAGGTGCCATCGTTCCGTGGTCACATGGTGAACGATCCCGCCCCGCATGACGAAGCCCGCACGCCAGACCCCCAGCGTTTGGTGCAGGCGTACCACCAGTCGGCGAGCACACTCAACTTGCTGCGCGCGTTCACCAAGGGAGGTTTTGCCGACCTCAACCGAGTGCATGCGTGGAACCAAGAGTTCGTGGCCACCAGTGCGGAGGGTCAGCGGTACGAGCAGATGGCGGCAGAGATCGAACGGGCACTCGCCTTCATGCACGCCTGTGGGGTCGACACCGAAAGCCACAGTGCACTGCACGAGGTGGACGTGTACACCTCGCACGAGGCGTTGATTCTCGGTTATGAGGAAGCACTGACCCGCCAGGACTCCCTCACGGGCCAGTGGTACGACTGTTCGGCACACATGTTGTGGATCGGCGACCGCACTCGTCAGCTTGATGGCGCTCATATGGAATTCCTGCGTGGCGTCGGCAACCCCATTGGGGTGAAGATCGGACCGAACACCACCGCCGACTACGTGTTGTCACTGTGCGAAACACTGAACCCCAATCGTGTGCCGGGACGACTCACCTTGATTTCGCGAATGGGTGCCGACAAGGTCGAAACCTCACTGCGACCACTGCTGCGAGCAGTGCGCGATGCCGGACATCCCGTGGTGTGGATTTGTGATCCGATGCACGGCAACACCTTCACCGCCGACAATGGGCGAAAGACGCGTCACTTCGATGAAATCTTGCGCGAGATCGTTGGATTCGTCGCCGCACATCGCGCCGAAAATACGTGGCCGGGCGGCATTCATATCGAACTCACCGGCGAAAACGTGACCGAGTGCCTCGGAGGTGTCGAAGCCGTATCGCAAGGCGACCTCGACACTCGTTACGAAACGGTGTGCGACCCGCGATTGAACGCCCGGCAGTCGATCGACCTAGCGTTCCGCGTCGCCGATCTGATTCGCAACACGAAGTAACTTGCGCCTATGCGCGCTTTTGACCTCCTCGGAGAGTGGCCGGTCGACAATGTGGCTGCTGCGGTAATCGACCGCCAAGGAGAAATCCATCTTCACGGCGACGAGTCGCTGGAGTTTCGCCTTGCCTCGATCACGAAGGTGATCACCGCATGGGCCGTTCTTGTCGCCTGCGAGGAAGGCACCATGTCGCTCACGGATCCGCTTGGCCAGGATGGCTGCACTATCCGCCACCTCCTTGCGCACGCTGGCGGCTACCCGTTCGAGGGCGAGACACCAGTCGGCGTGCCTGGAGCACGACGGATCTACTCCAACACGGGATACGAGATGTTGGCGGCGCACCTCGAAGAGCGAAGCGAAATCCCATTTTGGGAGTACGTCGATGGTGCCGTGTTCGAGCCATTGGGGATCGCGGCAACATCGCAGAGCGGTTCGGCGGCCAAGGATGCACGACTCGACATCGTGAACCTCTCGTTGTTTCTCGCCGAGATTCGTCGCCCGCGATTACTGGCGCGCGACACGTTTACGGATGCCGTAACACCACAGTTCGACGATCTGGAAGGCATCGTGCCCGGTGTTGGCCGATTCGATCCGTGCCCATGGGGACTTGGACCTGAGATCCACGGCAACAAACATCCGCACTGGATGTCACCGAACAATTCGGCGGCAAGCTACGGCCACTTCGGAGGGAGCGGCACGTTCGTGTGGGTCGACCCGATCGCCGATGTTGCATGCGCCGTGCTGGCAGATCGGGAGTTCGACCAATGGGCTCTTGCTCACTGGCCAGACTTCTCCAGCGCCGTGCTACGCGAAGTAGCGCGCTGATTCACTTGCCGCGCTGATTCACTTGGCGCGCTCATTCACGCAGCGCGCCGACTCGTGCGATGCGTTAGCTGAGGCGCTCCACGATCATCGCCATACCTTGGCCACCGCCGACACACATCGATTCCATCCCGACGGTCTTACCTGTGTTCTGCAATCCGTTGATGAGGGTGGTCATGATGCGCGCACCCGTCATGCCGAATGGATGACCGAGAGCGATTGCGCCACCGTGCACGTTGAGCTTGTCGTAATCGATACCCAAGTGTTTGGCCGACGGAATCACTTGCGCGGCAAACGCCTCGTTGATTTCCACCAGATCGATGTCGTTGATGGTCATGCCAGCACGCTTCATCGCTTGACGGCACGCTTCGATGGGGCCAAGACCCATGATCTCGGGGTTCAAACCCGACACGCCCGATGACACGATGCGTGCCAGTGGTGTGAGGCCGAGTTTCTTTGCTTTCGTGTCGCTCATCACGAGCACCGCAGCGGCACCGTCGTTGAGCGGACATGCATTGCCTGCAGTGATCTGACCGTCAGGGCGGAATGCCGGCTTCAAACCAGCGAGAGCCTCCACCGTGGTGCCGTCACGCGGACCATCGTCTTTGCTGACCACAGTGCCGTTGGGAAGAGTGAGCGGCGAAATTTCGCGCTCGAAGAAACCATTTTTCTGATTGGCAACTGCGCGCTGCTGCGAACGTGCACCCCATTCGTCCATTTCTTGACGTGTAACGCCTTCAATCTCGCGCACATTCTCGGCAGTTTGCCCCATGGCGATGTAGTAGTCGGGCAACCCTTGTGGTGGCGTCCACGTTGGCTGACCGCCGGCAGCGCGAGCCTTGGTGCGCTCACCCGATGGCTTGAAGATGGCGTTCGGTGCGGTGTCGCTTGCACCACTGGCGTAGCGACTGACGGTTTCGACACCCGCAGCAATGAAACAATCACCTTCGCCGGCTTTGATGGCATGCGCCGCCATGCGAATGGTCTGCAAACTTGACGAGCAGTAACGGTTGACCGTGACACCTGGAACATCATCGAGGCCGGCAAGAATCGCGACCACGCGCGCAATGTTGAAGCCGCCTTCGCCGGCAGGCTGCCCAATGCCGAGCATGAAGTCTTCGACATCGCTCGGCTGTACTTGCGGCACTTTGGCCATGAGGGCGCGAACGATCTGGGCGCTCATGTCGTCGGGGCGCAGGTCGACGAGCGAACCTTTGTTAGCGCGTCCAATGGGGCTGCGGGCGGTTGCGACGATGACGGATTCGGTCATGATGTGATCCTTTCGAACTCGTGCCACGGTACCATTCGGACATGCAGTTGACGCCGTTGGACGTGGACTCCATCGACCTTTCCGACCCTGAATTCTGGGTGACTCCTCGTGAGCACCGAGAATCTGCGTTCTGGTCGTTGCGCCGCGAAGCCCCGATCAAGTTCTTCAAGGAAATGCCGCTCGTCAACTTTCCTGTGGGCCCCGGCTATTACGCGCTGACCAAACACGAGGACATCTGGTCGGTGAGCCGCAACCCCGAGTTGTGGTGCAGTGGACAGGGCTCCAACATCACCACGTTGACACCGGAACTGAACGAATTCTTCGGATCGATGATCAACATGGACGACCCGAAGCACTTCCGCTTGCGCTCCATCGTTTCGAAGGGTTTCACCCCGAAGGAAATCGCACGGGTCGAGGAATACGTGAAGGAAAAGGCGCGAACGCTCGTCGACGAAGTGCTCGAGCAACACGGCGACGACGAGTTCGACTTCGTAGAGGCACTCGCTGCCCCGTTTCCGCTGGAGATCATCTGCGACATGATGGGCATACCGCGCAGTGACGCCAAGCAGATTCTCGACTGGACCAACGTCATTCTCGGTGCGGGCGACCCCGACTTTGGTGGAACGCTCGAGAACTTGATGAAGGTGGCGCTCGAGATTTTTTCGTACGCCCAGCAACTTGGCGAGTCCCGCTTGAAGAACCCCACCGACGACCTCACCTCCGTGATGATGCAGGCCGAAGTCGACGGCCAACGCATGACCAGCCAGGAATTCGGAAGTTTCTTCATCCTGCTGGTGGTTGCCGGCAACGAGACCACTCGCAACGCCATAAGCCATGGAATGCTGGAACTCACCCGTCGCCCCGATCAGCAGCGCATCTGGTTCAACGATTTCGAGAAGCACACTCGCACCGCCGTCGAGGAGATCGTGCGCTGGGCGTCGCCCGTCATTCACTTCCGTCGCACTGCAACTCGCGACACCGAACTCGGCGGCATCGCAATGCCGGCCGGCACCAAAGTGGTGATGTGGTACAACTCGGGCAATCGCGACGAAGATTTATTCGCCGACCCGTATCGCTTCGATGTCACGCGTCAGATTCAGCCCGCACAAATCGGCTTCGGGGCAGGCGGGCCGCACTTTTGCCTCGGCGCCAACTTGGCGCGTCGCGAAATCGCGGTGATGTTCGATGAAATCCGACGACGATTGCCCTACCTACGCATCACCGGAGAGCCCGCCTACCTCCGCAGCAACTTCATCAACGGCATCAAGCGCATGCCCTGTCGAATTAGGTAACTAGCGTGAGTCAATCAATATCTTGCGCAAGTGCTGGTTAATCAACTGATGTGGTGGCGCATCTTCTCGATACGCAATCAAGTCAAATCTCGCCTCGCGAGTCATGTCCAACCAATCAACCTGAGGCATCGTCAATAATCGTTGCATACGCTCCACGAACGCTTGATATGAGGGTTGCCTCATCGACCAGATTCCAGGTATCGGAAAGTCATAAATTTCGTTATCCGTGAGGTTCACAGCCAGAACTTTGTTTCCTCGCCCAAACGATTCCCACAGGACGGAGCTCGTCATTCCCAGAGTTAACTCTGCTCGGTCGCTCAGGAAATAAGATGCGTATCGCTCCTTGACATACCGGGGAGTTTGCCGACCATGATCACTGAAGTTCTGATCCCCAAACAAAAGACTTGGCTCAGTGAATTGAATTGAGTTACCAAGTCTCTCAAGAAACCACTTTCGTTCCGACTCGGCGTCGTTTACTCCATACTGATCGCGGTCGATGGTTAGAGCAACATTAACCGACAGTGAGGTTTCGTCTATAAACTGTCGAGTAAATTTAGCAAGTGCTTCATAGCCTCTTCGCCGTTCATCCATCCCACTACCCCACCAAGTCTTGCCCTTTACCGTTGAAACGAAGCAGATTGGCACATCTTTCGCCACCACTGAAGGTCGAATTGCTCGGTAAAGACCGTCAATAAGCGCCCCCACTGCGATGAAGTGTTGTTCCTTTCGTCCAAACTGTGGAAAATTCCTGGAAGTCCAATTTCCCCAACAGAATAAAGTCGCCTCTTTTTTGGGACGATTGATCGGAAAGCGCCTAAGTTCCTGTCCATGTTGGATGAGGAACACATTCAAGTCTGGTACTTGACTTAGGACATCATCGAACAAAGTTCGATTGGGATCCCGACGTTTATTGCGCCTAGGTCGCTCTGGGTCCATCTGGTTGAACTTGTCGTGATTCTCCATAGAAACGACTCCTTGAATCCTCTGGCTACGAACCCTCGCACACAGAAGAGCTGCCATCCGATGAGTCCTAGCGCTAAACCAGAGCAGAAGTACCAGATACCGAAATCTAACGATGAGGAGGCGCTCAGAGAGTGAATACAATTCGTACTTGAGACCATCACAGACACTTAACATTTGCGGAGACCTTGTGGCCTCAATGAGAAGTATGTCGGGTTTGGGTGGATATCGAAACCGCAAAGTGAATCGACCGATTTTCACAGATACCTCAAGTCTTCTACTTTCAATCGATTATTGAAAACACTCAACTCTGTCCCAGTTGCCGAAATTGCAATTCCACCGACGGAGTACCTCTCAGGTTAGAGCAACCCCTCATGACTGACCTGCACAATTTCTGTTTGGGGCAGCTGGAGTTGGTCGCGGTTAGTGGAGTTGGGGCAGGACGTGGCGGGCGACGAGGTCGCATTCGGCCAGATGCGGATAGCCCGACAAGATGAACGTGTCGATACCCGCGTCGCGTATCTCGCGAAGCTTGCCTGCCACCTGATCGGGGTCACCCACGATCGCAATTCCTGCTCCGCTACGGGCTCGGCCCACGCCGGCCCACAGATGGCGCTCGACGTAGCCGTCTGCATCGGCGGCGTCGCGTAACTCGGTTTGTCGGGCCACTCCGGCGGACTGTGAGTCCAACGATTTAGAACGGATTGCAGCCCCGGTTTCGGTGTCTAGTCGTGAGAGAAGTCGGGTGGCTGCTGCACGCGCTTCGGCCTCGGTTTCGCGCACGATCACGTGGCTGCGCCACCCGTATCGCAATGTGCGTCCGAACGCAGCGGCGCGGTCGTTCATTTCGCGCATCACGTCGACCATGCGCTCGGTGGTGTCGGGCCACATTAAGTACACATCGGACGATTCCGCAGCGCACTGCTGAGCGGCCTCGGAAAGCCCACCGAAATACACCACGGGATCGTGCGGGTACTGCACGGCGATGCGTGGTGCCTCCACATGTGCGGTTACGAACTGGCCGTCGAAATCCGCGCGCTCACCACGCAGCAGCGTGCGGAGCACGGCAATCGACTCGGTGGTGCGTCGATACCGAGCATCGCTTGACAGCGTTTCGCCCGGAACGTCGGAGGAAATCGCATTGATCACCAGTCGCCCGCCCGCGATATGTTGCAGTGTGGCAATCTGACGCGCCAGTTGCGGTACCACAAGTTCGCCCAGACGAACGGCAAGCAACAGTTTGATTCGGTTGGTTTGCACCGCAATGGCTGATGCGAATGCAGTGGCATCAATTCCGAGCGCATAGCCCGATGGGAGCAGCACGTTGTCGAACCCGTTCTCCTCCGCGCGCAACACGATGTCTCGGCAGTGCTGCCACGACGACTGCAGTGAAGCATCGGGGACACCGAGAAACTCGTAATCGTCGTCGCACAATGCGGCGAACCATGCGTACTCGGTCACGGTAGAGGTCGGCCCTCAGAGGCGGCGACGATGCGATACAACTCGCTACGTGACAACGACTGCAACGGCGACGATATCGCTGCCTGCAAACGCTCGGGCTTTTGCGTGCCCAAGAGCACCACAGGTTTGGCGGGGTGCGACAGCACGAACGCATAGGCCACCTGCTCGCGCGTAGAACCATGCGTTGCAGCCAATTCGTCGATCACCGCGAGCAGCTCCGGGCGAATGTTCTCCCCCGTCACGAGACGGCCACCAGCGAGTGGACTCCACGCCAACGGTGTCACGCCGTCACGCATGCAGAGATCGAACGTGCCGTCACGAAGTGGGTTGAGTGCGGCCGCCGAGTACTCGGGCTGCGTGGTCTCGATCGGCACGTTCAGATGGGCAGCAAGCGCTTGGTGTTGCGCCGGCGTGAAGTTGGATACACCAACGCGATCGATCTTGCCCTCGCGGCGCAACGCCATGAGAGTTTCCGCGGTTTCGCGCGGATGGGCAAACAAATCGGGGCGATGCACCTGGTACAGATCGATTCGATCGATGCCAAGGCGACGCAATGAGTCCTCGCATTCGCGACGAAGCGTTGCCGGGCTCTGGTCGTACGGAATCCCCGGAGTGATCCCGCCTTTGGTGGCCACGCATACCTTGGCTCGCAACGCAGGCGAACGCTTCAGAACCGCGCCAAGCAATTCCTCTGCGGCGCCGAATCCGCGACCACCCCAATTGCCGCCGTAGACCGCGGCGTTGTCGAGCAGCGAGATACCGCAGTCGACGGCCGAATGAATCAACTGATCAGCGACCTCTACCGACTCGTGCGTGAAACGCCACAAGCCCAAGCCGTAGCGACCAAACGTCATGTGCACCATGTTGCCAGACGAGCTGATCGTGCCCGGCGCGGCGGCACCGCGCACGAGCCGACGAGATCAGGAGCAACCGCTGGTGGAACCGCAGTCGCCACACACGTGGCACGCACCAGCGCGACGCATGTTGGACGAACCACAGGCCGAGCAAATCGCGCCCGTGCGAGCCGACTTGGACTCACCATGGCTGAGCACACCTGCGGCCATGCTGGCTGCAAGTTCACCCGCCGATGGAATGGTCTTCGGGTCGGCAATGACATCCACACCTTGTGCCGTGTCGACTGCGGTCTCCTCCACTCCGGGCAACGTTGGCTGCATGCGCTCTTCACGAGTGAAGATGCCGAGTTCTGCGCGCTCCGCTGGGGTCATGTACTCCACCGCCAAGCGACGGAACAGGTAGTCGATGATCGACGACGCCATACGAATGTCTGGATCATCGCTCATGCCGGCTGGCTCGAAGCGCGTATTGATGAACGCTTCGACGAATGCGTGCAACGGCACGCCGTACTGCAAGCCGTACGACACGCTCTTGGCGAACGAGTCCATGATGCCAGCCAAGGTGGAACCCTGTTTGGACACCGTGAGGAAGATTTCGCCTGGGCGACCATCCTCGTATTCGCCCACGTTGGCGAAGCCTTTGCAATCGGCAACGCGGAACTCGAACGTGCGGCCACGACGTGAACGCGGCAGCTTCTGGCGAACCGGCTGGCTGACCACACGCTCGATGACGCGCTCGGCGGTTGCCGTGGCGGCGTTATCGGCCTTGTCGTCATCCTTCTTCATCGTCGAGAGCGGCTGGCCCACTTTGCAGTTGTCGCGATAAATCGCCACGGCCTTCAAGCCGAGTTCCCACGACAACATGTGGATCTTTTCGATCTCTTCGATCGTGGCTTCCTCTGGCATGTTGACCGTCTTGGAGATCGCACCCGAGAGGAACGGCTGCACCGCACCCATCATGCGCACGTGGCCTTCATAATGAATGACGTTGTCACCCATCGAGCAGGCGAACGCCGCGAGATGCTCCGAACGCAAGTCGGGTGAACCCACGATGGTCTTGTTGGTGTCGATGTAGGCGACGATGCGATCGGCAACCGGCTTTTCGTAGCCCAGTTTCTTCAGCGCACGTGGCACGGTCTGGTTGACGATGGTCATGTTTCCACCGCCGACCAGCTTCTTGAACTTCACGAGACCGAGGTCTGGCTC
>SXPV01000059.1 GCA_005793215.1 Actinomycetota bacterium | reverse complement strand
TTGGCGTTGGCCTCGGTGTTGCAACCCGCTGAGTGCGTGGTGTGCACCAACTGGTCGCACATCAACGTGGACGAAACCGGCGCACCCGAGAAAATTCTGGGTGCCAAATTGCTCGACCTAGCGTGTCCTGATGCCAAGTTGACCCCGGATCAAATCCGGTCCGTAGCGCAAGCGCTGGGAAATCCGCATCATGCGCAACCCGCGGTGGTGTCGCTCACGCAGCCAACCGAGCTCGGCACGCTGTACACCCCCGCCGAGGTTCGCGCCATCTGCGATACTGCGCACGAGTTGGGCATGCTGGTGCACATGGACGCGGCTCGCATCGGGAATGCCACCGCTGCGTTGGGAGCTTCGCGTAGTGCGCTCCGAGCGTTCACCGTGGATGCGGGCGTGGATGTGCTGTCGTTCGGCGGCACCAAGGCCGGCAACGTGTTTGGAGAGGCGGTGGTGTGGTTCGATCCACGACGGGCGACTCGTGCGGAGTATCTGCGCAAGAACGTCACGCAACTGCACTCCAAGATGCGCTTCATCTCGGCGCAATACGAGGCCCTGCTGGCAAACGACTTGTTCATCGAACTGGGTCGCAGGGCGAATGCTGCAGCCATGGGCTTGTATGAAGCCACCAAACAACACGCGGTACTTGGCCTCACCACTCCCCCTGCGGTCAACAGCCTGTTTCCCACCTTGCCCGATCCCGCCAAGAGTCGTCTCCAGGAATGGTCGTTCTTCTGGGATTGGGACGTCGCAGCCCAACAAGTGCGCTGGATGACTGCCTGGGACGTGACGCAAGACGACGTGGCGCAGTTCGCTGCCGGGGTCGGCGCCGCCCTCAACGGCTAGCCAACACTGGCCCCTGTGGCTAATTGACTGGTTGGTTAGTTATGGTCTACGCTCGCGATACCGCGGGCATTGCCCCGCACTAGGAGGGCCCGTGACCAGCCTCGATTTCAAGTTCCGCGAAGAGACCGATGACGAGTGGATGGAGTTGGGATCCTGTCGGGGACTCTCCGACATCTTCTTTGCTCCCCTGGCAGAACGTCCACAGACTCGCCTCCGCCGCGAAGACAAGGCTCGTAAGGTGTGTTTGGAATGTCCGGTACTGGAAACGTGTCGCAATTTCGCACGTGCGCATCGAGAATACGGATTCTGGGGTGGCGAGAGTGAGGAGGAACGGCATCAGGCCGGGTTTCGCCTCATTGCGCCCATCGGCGTGCGCGCCTAGTTCGCCCAACCACTCATTTTCGACAGAACGGCTCTACGCGTGAGCACGCCCGTGCACGTGCTGAATGACGCCGAAGACGTCGTGGCCCTGGCGTGGGCCGATTATGGCGATGTACGCACGGTGGTCGCGATGCACGAGATGAGCGCGCATGTGAGCACCAACCGGGTGTTTCAGGTGGTTCTGAGCGATTCCTCCACCGTGGTGGCCAAGGTGTCCTCGTATGGTTCGTACTTTCTCTTCGCCGAAGACCACGATCGGCTGGCCCGATGTAGTGCGCTGCTGCGGCATGGTCGTTGGGCGGGGTTCCTTGCCGAGGTCCTCACCGTCGACAAACGTCCCTACACCTGGTACGACGGTCGGCGTTGGTGTGCCTTCTACACCGAAGTGAAGCGAGCCGAGTCGTTGCCCAAGGTGCTGAGCAGTTCCGATGTTGCTGCACTGGCGCGCGAGATTGCGCGTTTTCACCACGCCTGTGCCGACATCGCTCCGGCACTTCCCCATGTGTCCAACTCCGTGAAGGGCGACGCGATACATCTGTTGGACCAACTCACGAACCCGTTCGCGTCGCGAAACTTCGACCTACCACCCGAAGACATCGGAGTACTTGCCCGTTCCACCCATGATCTGTTGATGCACCTCGAAGCGGTGCACTACGACGAATGGGCGAAGATTCCCATCCTCGTGGACTGGAATCTCGGCAACTTCAGCGTCACCCGCAACGACGGCGACGTGCAGCTGTTCTCTCGATGGGATTACGACTGGTTCCGTATCGAGTCCCGATTGTTGGACTTCTACTTCCTGTCACGCGTGTCGTCGAGTACGGGTGATCGCACGTCGTTCACCTACTCACCGCACACCCTGACCGAGCCCCGCTTCGTTGAGTTCATCCGTGCGTATCACGAGGTCAATCCCCTCAGTCGCCGCGATATCGAGTTCCTCCCCTATGCCTATCGAATCTTCATCCTCAACTACGTCATACGCGAGGGTGCACGATTCTTCCGTCACGATCTGTGCTCGCAGTTCCGACGCGATGCCGCACATGGATATCTTGACGCTTCTACTCGTCTCGACTTGCGACCGCTGCTCAAGATCGTCGACGCGTAAGCCAAGATCCGCGCAGGGTGCCGAAAACCCGCAGCAGCTGCTGCGCCTAGTCCAGTCGACGCAACTCGCGTTGGAACCTCGCGGTACGTTGCACGTAGTTGGCTGCTCCGTAGACAATGTCTTGGGACCGCGCCCGACCTTCCTTGATGACGGCTGGGCTCCCGACCGCCAACGCATTGGCTGGAACCACGGTGTCGTTGAGCACCACCGAGTTGGCGCCGACGATTGCTCCCGAACACACGCGCGCGCGATGGAGCACGATGGCCCCCGAGCTGACCTGCGCACCGTCTTCGATGATGCAGGCTTCGAGATGCGCCAGATGGCCAATCAGCGCATCGTTGCCCACGGTGGTTGGCCACTCCAACGTGGTGTGTACCACCGTTCCGTCCTGAATGCTGGTGCGGGCACCAATACGGATCTCG
>SXPV01000058.1 GCA_005793215.1 Actinomycetota bacterium | reverse complement strand
GCCAACAGCGACGGTACAGCCGATCGCACCGACGACTCCATCTCGCTGCGATTTTCAGCGGTAGAAACCCTGAGCAAGAAGGACTTCGCCACCTACTCCGACAGCGAACTGGCAGAGGCGCAACGTCTGATGCAACGGTTGCGATTCGTTGGATCACCCCGGCGTTCGTTGCGACTCCGCCCAAGTCGTTCGCATCGCGCGCAGGTGGATGTTCGACGCACCGTGCGATCGTCATTTGCACACCTTGGCGAGCCCGTGCGTCGGCAGTGGCGTGCGCCGAGCGAGCGAATGCGTCGACTGGTGGTACTGCTCGACGTTTCAGGATCGATGGAGCCGTATGCCCGGGCGTTCCTACGTTTCATGCATGCAGCAATGGTTGGTCGCCAACGCGTGGAGGCATTCACCCTCGGCACACGACTGACACGAATCACCCGCGAACTCTCCCACCGCGACCCCGACAAGGCGTTGGCACGCACCTCGCAGCAAGTTGCCGACTGGAGTGGTGGCACTCGCATCGGCGAATGCTTGCGCGTGTTCAACGATCGTTGGGGTGTGCGCGGGTTGGCACGCGGCGCCATCGTGGTGGTGCTGTCCGACGGATGGGATCGAGGTAATCCCGAGGTGCTCGGTGAGCAGATGCAACGATTGGGCCGAGTCGCTCATCGCGTGGTGTGGGTGAACCCGCTCAAGGTCACCCCCGGCTATGCGCCGCTGGCCCGCGGCATGGCGGCTGCGCTCCCCCACGTGGACGCATTCGTCGAAGGGCATTCACTGGAAGCACTCGAACATTTGGCTGCGGTCATTCACGACGACCGCAGTCGTGGCGCCGGTGGTGTGCGCGCATCGAACGCAGGTAGTCGCCATGCGTGACCTGCTCGACGACCTCGATCGTTGGCGCGCCGCCGGCAAACGCTGCGTAGTGGGACGCGTGGTGGGAATCGAAGGTTCGGGCCCACGCGAAGCCGGTGCCGCAATGGCCGTGAACGAAGATGGCGAAGTGGTGGGTTCCGTCAGCGGCGGATGTGTGGAAGGAGCGGTAGTTGCCGAGGCACTGGAGATGTTGCGCGAGAAGGACAGCGCACGAGTGGTGACGTTCGGATATTCCGACGACGAAGCATTCGCCGTGGGGCTCACCTGTGGCGGCACGATTCACCTCTTCTTGCAGGAGCTCACGTGGTGACTTGCGTGGTGGTCGTAATTGACGCCGGTGTGGCGGTGCAGCGATGATCTCGCTCTACGACGAACTTGCGCGGCGACTCCGCGCGCACACCCCGACGGCACTTGCCGTGGTAATCGACGGCCCCAATGCCGGCGCCACCTTGCTGGTATCCCCGAATCAACCCACGATGGGCAGTTTGGGCGACGACGAACTCTCACGTGTGGCGGCGCGCGACACCCTCGGCGAATTGGAGGCCGGTCGCACGAGCACACGGCATTATGGGCCGCAGGGGCAAACCACGCCGGAGGATCTCGCCGACTCGCCCACCGTGCGCGTGTTCATCGAGTCGTTCGCTCCACCGCCACACATGGTGATCTTCGGTGCGGTGGATTTCACCAGTGCTCTCGCGCGTGCCGCCAAGTTGCTGGGCTACCGCGTCACCGTGTGCGATGCGCGAAAGGTATTCGCAACTGCGCGTCGATTTCCCATGGCCGACAACATCATGGTGGCATGGCCCGACGAGGTGTTCGCTGTACATGGCGATCAACTCAGCCAGCGCGACGCGGTGTGCATCCTCACCCACGACCCGAAGTTTGATGTGCCTGCCATTCAGGGTGCGTTGCGCACCAATGTGGGTTACATCGGCGTGATGGGAAGCCGCAAGACGCATGCCAAGCGCCTGGAGCGACTGGCAGAAGTTGGATTGCGCGGCGACGACCTGGCTCGTGTGATGTCACCCATCGGGTTGGACATCGGCGCCCGAACACCAGAAGAAACGGCGATCTCCATCTGTGGTGAGATCATCGCACGCCGCACCGGACGTGCAGCGCAATCACTGTCGACGACCACCGGCGCGATTCACTAGCAATCGACGCACCGGGCGTGTGGCGCCTAGCGACGCGCCAAGCACCGGGCGCGAAGCGCACAACGCCTACTGAAGCGGGCTCACCCAGCTCATCCACGACAAACGTGTGGAGTCGATGCGGTGGATCTCCACCGATCGCTGTCCTGAACGAGCATGCACGATCAAATCAGGAACGCCGAGAGAGAACATGATGTGACCCGGGTACCACACCAAATCGCCGACTCGCACGTCGTCTCGCGAGACACGCTCGGCTCGCGCGTACTGGTACTGCGAGCCACGTTCGATCGGTACTCCGGCTTGCGCCCAGGCAAACTTGGTGAGCGCCGAGCAATCGAGCGCGATGAACGGCGCATCGGCATTGGTGCGGTACGGAACACCCACTTGGCTGAGCGCACTGAACAAGGCGATTTTTCGTACGAGTGGTGCGGAGGTCCACACTGACCGAAGTTGGTCGGCGTCAGCATCCAACAGGTATGCGACGAGCCCAGCGAGTTCGTTGATCTTGCGCTCGGCAATTGCCGACTGCTCTGCAGCGAGAACGTCGGAACTTCGACGAAGCTCCAACGCGATGGAACGAGCTTCTGCGGCAATCCACGAGGCCGAACCCTCGGCAACGGGAATCGCACGCGCCGGCTGTGGTGCACTGGACATCACCAGCAGCGCAAAGGACATCGCCGCAATGACCACCACGCGAACGGGTGTTCGCAAATTGCTGGCTATCAATGACACAGCGAAACGATCGGTATTTTGGGGGAACATCGAGACCTCCGGGTGACGCAGGGGGCGCGCCACTGGTTGGGTGGATGGGGTATGACCATCCTACCCTTGGCTGTAATGAAATTGTAATAATTCGTGGCTTTGTGAAGTGCCCCAAACCGTTGTGGGAGGCTGATTTCATGCCCCATGTGTCGAGTGCCTCGTGGTAACACCCCCGATGCCTTCACGCGCGTCCTGCGGGGCCCTGGTGCTTGCTGCGGGGGCTGGTAGTCGCTTTGTTGGCACCACCCACAAACTGCTCGTGCCGCTGGCCGGCAAGCCCGTGGTGCGCCACGTGTTGGAGGCGGTGGCGGCCAGTGGTGTGTCCCCCATCATCGTGGTGACGGGTGCAGTATCGCTCGACGACGTGCTGGTGGAACCACTTCCGGGTAACCCGGAGGTGATCGTGACCCACAACGAACATTGGCAGTCGGGTATGGCGTCGTCGTTGCACTGTGGTTTGGCGGTGGCTCGCCGACGTGGTCTTGCTGGCGTGGTGGTGGGCTTGGGTGATCAACCCGGAGTACCTGCGAGTGCATGGCGACAGGTAGCCGACACCACTGCCCCGATTGCTGTCGCAACGTACCACGGCGTACGACGCAACCCCGTGCGCATTCATGCAGAGCTGTGGGATCAACTCCCCCACAACGGCGATGAAGGTGCGAGAACGCTGATTCGGATTCGCCCCGAATTGGTGACGGAAGTAGCCTGCGAAGGCAACGCCGACGACATCGATACCGCCGACGATGTGGCACGGTGGCAACAACTACTGGCGAATCAAGGTGAGCACTAATGGACCTCCATCACGAGTTCACGGTTCCCGTGCCGGCTTCCGACGCGTGGCGAATTCTCACCGACCTCGAGCGACTCGCACCGTGTTTGCCCGGCGCTCAACTCACCGAAGTGGAAGGTGAGGTGTACCGCGGGCAGGTGAAGGTGAAGGTGGGTCCTATCTTGGCGCAGTTCAAGGGCCAGGCGTCGTTCGTGTCGCGCGACGATGCCAACTTTCTTGCCTCTCTGAAAGCCGAGGGTCGCGACACCACCGGCAAGGGCAATGCGTCGGCCACCATCACCGCGCGACTCGAACCCGTGAGTGCCTCAAGCGCCAAGTGCACGGTGGACACGCAACTCAACATTTCCGGCAAGGTGGCGCAATTCGGTCGTGGAGCCCTGGCCGACGTGAGCGACAAGTTGTTGTTGCAGTTCGTCGACAACCTCAACGCGCTGATTGCATCGCAGCCGGCCGCATCTGCGCCGAATGCCTCTGCCCCCACACCGGGCGTGTCGGACACGTCGCCAAGTGCACCATCCCCTTCACCGAATGTTCGCAAGATCGAACAAACCCAAGAGGTTGCACCACTCGACCTGCTCGATACCGCGGGTAGCACCATCGCCAAGCGCCTGATTCCCGTTGCCATCGTGCTGGTTGCCGTGGTGGCTGCCCTTGTCATCTTCCGCTGAGACAGCGACCGCGCTCGACATCGAGCAGGTCGCAGCGCTGTTGGGTCGTCGCCCGCAAGGCGACTTCACGGTGGTGTTGCGTCACCCCAATGGAGACCCGCGTGTGGTGCGAAATGCCCCGTTGCTGCACGACGGCACACCGATGCCCACTCGTTACTGGTTGGTCGATCCTGTCGACGTTGCCGCGGTGTCGCGGCTCGAAGCGTCCGGTGGTGTGAACATCGCCGAGGCCGAGGTGGATGCCAACGAGCTCATCGCCGCGCATCACGCCTACGCGGCCGAGCGCGACGCGCACATTCCCGCCCAACACGGCGGACCCAAACCGTCCGGTGGCGTGGCCGGCACACGTCGTGGCGTCAAGTGCCTGCACGCTCACTACGCCAGTTGGTTGGTGGGCAATGCCGACCCGGTTGGCCGATGGGTGGCAACGCAACTGGAAGCGACGCCACGGTCGTGAGTACTGCAGGTAACGCATCTGCTCGTGAAGCAACGAGTGCTTTCGCCGCGATTGATATCGGCTCCAATTCCACCAACTTGTTGATCGTCGATTCGAAGGGAGTCGAAATCGTTCGCGAAGTGAATGTCACCGCGCTGGGTGAAGGTGTTGGCAAAACAGGGACGCTGTCTCAGGTTGCCATGGACCGAACCATGGCAGTGATCTCCCAGTACGCCAACCTCGTACGCCAGCACGAAGCACGCTTGGCAATCACGGGCACGGCAGCGTGCCGCATGGCAAGCAACACGACCGACTTTTTTGCACGCGTGCAACAAACAACTGCCGTGAGTCCACGTTTGTTGTCGGCCAGCGACGAAGCGAATCTCGCATGGCATGGCGCCGTGGCGAGCCTGCCACCAATCGATGGCGTCACCATGGTGGTGGACATCGGCGGTGCCTCCACGGAATTGACCATCGGCGACACACGCGACGGCGCTGCCGTGGTGCACGACAGTGTGTCGCTCCCCTACGGCGTCGTCACCCTGACCGAAGCCGAGCTGCACGGTGACCCACCCCGCCCCGAGGAACTCGCGAACGCCATCTCCATCGTGAGCGACGCCGTGGACAACGCAGTGATCGAACGCCCCGCCCTCGGCGACGCTGCGCGCGTGGTGGGTGTGGCGGGCAGCATCGTCACCATTGCCGCGGTGGAGTTGGGGCTGCAACACTTCGATGCAACACGACTGCACGAGATGGTGCTCTCGCGTGCCGCTGCCGAAGACGTCTTTCGTACGTTGGCTACCGAGGCGTTGAAGGACCGCATCCACAACCCGGGTCTCCCGTTGGAACGTGCCGGGGTCATCGTGGGAGGATGTTCCCTACTGGTTGCCATCATGCGACGACTCCATCTCGACCACATCATCGTGAGCACGCACAACCTGCTGGATGGCGTGATTGCCGAGCTTCGCGCCACGACGGGCCCTGTCGCATGAAACCATCCACATCACCGCGCGCTCGCGTGGAACACCCCACGGAAACGACATCGGTTCGTCTGTTTGGCCGACGCGTCATGTTGCGTCCGCTCATTGCCAGCGACTTTGCGGCGTTCGGCGAGGTGCGCACCCGCAACGGCCGATGGCTCACCGATTGGGAGCCGCTTCGACCCATGGCCTCGGCCGACCCCGCCGTGAGCCACGAAGCGTTCGAACGTCGTTGCTTGTTGCGCGAACGCGAGCGCATCGCGGGCAACGCCTACAGCTTTGGCGTGTTCGTTGATTCCAATTTTTGTGGCGAGGTGAACCTCAACGGTGTTACCCGGGGCTCGATGCAATCAGCCACCATCGGCTACTGGATCGACCAAGCCAAAGCCGGACACTCCTACACACCCGAAGCCGTCGCGGTGGTCACCCGATTTGCGTTCGAGCAACTTCGTTTACATCGACTCGAAATTTGCATCATTCCACGCAACGCCAACAGCCTGCGTGTGGTGCACAAACTTGGTTGGCGATACGAGGGTTGCGCTCAACGATTCTTGGAGATCAACGGCGTGTGGGAAGACCACGACCGCTTCGGCTTCACGGCCGAAGAATGGGACGCACGCGCCGAAGAACTCAGCCTCGCCTGGCTGTAGCGCGCTGCCGTAGCACGCGTCGCTGCCACCACCGTCAGCGCTTGGAGATCTTTGCCTGCAGCGCCGCGAGGCGTTCGCGAAACCACGGTTGACGAGTGGACCACACCTGTGGGCCAAGCTCGAATTCCACGGCTTCGGTATGCGTTGGCACCGCACCAATC
>SXPV01000057.1 GCA_005793215.1 Actinomycetota bacterium | reverse complement strand
GGCTTGAAGTCGATCAATTCGGGCAGGGTGACCGGCAGCAACCCATCCGGTACCGCAACGGGCATCTCGTCCTCGTCGTACACGATGGGGAATGGCTCGCCCCAGTAGCGCTGTCGCGAGAACAGCCAGTCACGCAATTTGTAGGTGATGGCTGCCCGCCCGACGCCGCGGGCTTCGAGCCACGCGTTGGTGCGTCGTTTTGCGATTGCAATCTCGGTGATGCCGTCGAGCACGAGCGAGTCGGCGTTCGTGTCGCCAGCGTCGTTGCGCGAGTTGATGTACGTGCCTTCCCCCACGAAGGCATCGGGCCATGTGGTGCAGTCGGCCGACACCGCGATGTCATGACCAGCGAACCATGAGTCCGGTGGCATCTGTGTGGCGACGATGGGCAAGTCGTACGTGCGTGCAAAGGCAAAGTCGCGTTCGTCGCCCGACGGCACCGCCATGATTGCACCCGTTCCATAGCCCATGAGCACGTAATCGGCGATCCAGACCGGGATTTCCTTGCCGGTCACCGGGTTGACCGCAAACGAACCGGTGAACACGCCGGTTTTCTCGCGAGTGTCGCTCTGGCGGTCGGCGTCGGTGACGCTTGCGGCACTGGCTCGGTAGGCATTCACCGCCGAGCGTTGCGTGTTGGTAGTGAGCCCGTCAACCAGCGGATGCTCGGGCGACAACACCATGAATGTTGCGCCGAACAATGTGTCGGGTCGAGTGGTGAACACTTCGATGTCACCAGCGCTCGAAGCAAACTTCACACGAGCACCTTCGCTGCGGCCGATCCAGTTGCGTTGCATGAGTTTGATCGACTCCGGCCAATCGAGGCGGTCGAGGTCGTTCAAGAGTCGGTCGGCGTATGCGGTGATGCGCATCGTCCATTGGCGCATGTTGCGTTTGAACACCGGATAGTTGCCGATGTCGCTGCGTCCCTCAGCGGTGACCTCCTCGTTGGCGAGGATCGTGCCGAGGCCCGGACACCAGTTCACCGGCGCATCAGCCAAGTAGGCCAGACGGTGGTCGTTCACGAGCTGCTTCTGTTCGCGCGACGACATCGTGGTCCATGGCTTCCCGCCTGTCGGGCGTCGGCCTGATGCGAACTCGGCAATGAGTTCGGCAATTGGTCGGGCGATACCGCGGTCGGCATCGAACCACGAGTTGAACACTTGCAGGAAGATCCACTGGGTCCAGCGGTAGAAACCTTCGTCGGTGGTGCTCACGCTTCGGCGAGCGTCGTGCGCCAAGCCAAGTCGGCGCAGTTGACGCCGCATGTTGGCGATGTTCGACTCGGTGTTTTCCCGCGGATGCACACCGGTAGTGATGGCGTGCTGTTCTGCCGGCAAACCGAACGAGTCGTAACCCAGTGCGTGCAGCACGTTGAAGCCAGTCATGCGCTTGAAGCGACCAAACACGTCGGTGCCGATGTATCCAAGCGGGTGTCCAACATGCAGGCCCGACCCGGACGGATAAGGGAACATGTCCAGGATGAAGAGTTTGTGGCGACCGGCGATTTTTGCTGGTTCGGCGAGCGGCCCAGCGGGGTTCGGTGCCTCGAACGTTCGTTGCATCTCCCAACGGTCTTGCCACTTGGCCTCGATGCGGGCCGCCAAGCGCGCGTTGTAGCGCTCTTTTGGCGTGGAATCGCTCGCAGACATCTTCACTTAGCGTAGTTGTATGGCTCGTAACCGTCGTCGCACCACCGACTCCCAAGATCGTCGTCGTCACGAACGCACCGCGCGATTGAGCGAAACCTTGCGCGAAGTAATCGCCGACGAACTCGCCAAGTTGGACGATGATCGTCTCACCATGGTGACCATCACCGCCGTTGACGTCGACTCGGAGATGAACCGCGGCATCGTCTACTTTGACTCGCTGCACGGAGCGGAGGGTGACGCGAAAATCGTCGATGCACTCGGCGAGTACCGCAAGCGACTACAACATGAAATCGCCGTGCAGGTGAAATCACGCCGCACTCCGGTGCTGCAGTTCAAGCCCGACGAAACGATGCGTGCTGCGGCACGCATCGACGCAGTGTTGCGCGAGGACGCGGCACGTCGTGCGGCACAGAGTGGCACTGCCGCCACCTCGGATTCCGACTCCGCAAACTCGTCGGCTGAATAAGCGTCCAACACATGCCGCGTAAGCCGCCGACCGTGCACGGTTTCGTCGTGGTGGACAAACCGGTTGGCATCACCAGTCACGACGTGGTGGCTCGTTTACGACGAAGGTTCTCGGAGCGTCGCGTGGGTCACTCGGGCACACTCGACCCCGATGCAACGGGTGTACTGATCGTCGCGCTTGGCAATGCCACTCGATTGCTGCAATTCCTCGGCGACTTGCCGAAGACCTACACGGGCGAGGTGGTGTTCGGAACCTCCACCAGCACATTGGATGCGTCGGGAGAGGTGACCGCGTCACGTGACATGTCGATGCTCACTCTGGAGCGAGTACGTGACGCAGCAAAGGCTTTCGTTGGTGAGATCGCTCAAATCCCGCCGATGGTGTCGGCGATCAGAGTGGGCGGGCGTCGGTTGCACGAAATCGCCCGCGAAGGCGGCGAGGTGGAGCGCGAGCCGCGACACGTAACGATTCATCGGTACGTCGTTGGCGACATCGCAGATCGGGTCGATGGCAATCCCGTGGTGGACATCGAAGTTACGTGCTCGTCCGGCACGTACATTCGCACGCTTGCTGCCGACTTGGGCGAGGCACTCGGTGGCGTGGCACATCTTCGTAATCTGCGCCGCCGTGCAATCGGTGATTTCGTGTTGGGTTCCGAGCACGATCCAACATCGATCGACACCGCACCACTGCAGTCGGCTGTCTCGGTCATGGCGCATCTGGACGGAGTGAATGTGGCGATGGTGTCGGTGGATTCCGACACCGCGGTAAAGGTGCGCAATGGACGCGCGTTCGACGCTCTGGGAGAGATCGATGGCCGCGAGGGTGAACGTCGGATTGTTCTGAACGATCGCAAAGAACTGATTGCGGTGTATTCCCGTGCAAGCAATGCATGGCGCGCCGAAGTGGTAATGCCCGAGCCCCTAGCGTAAATCTGCGTGAAGGTCGTCAATACAGCCACTCGCGAAGCAGTGGTCGCAGCCCTTGGCGATGTACGAACGGTGGTCACCATCGGTGCATACGACGGAGTGCATCTTGGGCATCGTGCGGTAATCGACCAAGTGTGCGACAACGCACGCCTCAACGGGGCGCGCAGTGTGGTGGTGACGTTCGATCGCCACCCAGCTTCGGTGGTGCGACCGGAGTCGGCACCCAAGTTGCTCACCGATGCCGCTCAAAAAATGGAGCTGCTCGCTTCCACCGGAGTGGATGCCACGCTGGTGGTGCCGTTCGATGTGCAACAGTCCGCAGAGTCGCCCTCCGACTTCGTACGGCGGGTGCTGGTGGAAGCACTGCGTGTTCGTGGCGTGATCGTTGGTGAGGACTTCCACTTTGGTCACAAGCGAGGTGGCAATGTCGCGATGCTGCGCGACATGTCCGTGTCACACGACTACGCCGTGGTTCCGGTGTCACTCATCGCTCGTGGTGACGGGGTTGACGAGCCTGTGAGTAGCACCGCTATTCGTCGTGCACTCGCTGGTGGTGATGTTCGAAGAGCGGCCGCGATGTTGGGTCGTGCCCACGAAATTCGCGGAGTGGTTGGTCGGGGCGATCAGCGAGGCCGCACCATCGGATTTCCCACTGCCAATGTGATGGTGGATGCTTCGTTGTGTTTGCCGGCCGACGGGGTCTACGCAGCGCGGGTCAGCGTCGCAGACGAAGGCGGATCAGTGGTGTCGTCACATTCGGCCGCCGTGAACCTAGGGCGGCGTCCCACGTTCCATGAACACGCCGACCAGTCGTTGCTCGAAGCGCACCTGTTGGACTTCACTGGCGACTTGTACGGCAAACACGTGCGGGTGGCGTTCCATTCGTTCCTCCGGGGTGAGCGGAAGTTTTCCGGCGTCGATGAACTGAGAGCGCAACTACAGGTGGATATTGCGCACGCCCGCGCCGAGTTGGCCTAGCCGCGACCTCACCGCGTCGCCGCGTTGCCCCGATTAGCGCTGGGCGTACAGCGTGGTGCGTTGGCGCAGTGGTCGCCCGAGTGGTTCCACCAACGATGTGAAATCCTCGGGTGTCATGCCTTGTCCGTGGCTGGCACCGGCTGCACGTGAGATGTTTTCGTTCATGAGCGTGCCACCGATGTCGTTGCAACCCGCCTGCAGCAACTGACGCGTACCAGCGACGCCAATCTTCACCCACGACGCCTGGATGTTGTCGATCGCGCCGCGGTACGCGAGACGCGCAACCGCATGCACCAGCAACGTTTCGCGGAACGTTGGGCCGCGACGCGATTTGTGCTGCAGATAGATCGGTGATGCCATGTGCACGAAGGGGAGCCCGACGAACTCGGTGAAACCGCCGGTTTCGTCCTGCAACGCGCGAGTTCGCACCAAGTGACGGGCCCAGGCCTTCGGCGACTCGATGGAGCCGAACATCATGGTGACGTTCGATCGCAACCCAACTGAATGCGCCGTGCGGTGCGCATTCAACCATTCCTCTGTGTTCACCTTGTCGCTGCACAACACCGCGCGTACCTCGTCGTCCAAGATCTCCGCAGCCGTGCCCGGAAGCGACGATAGGCCTGCTTCCTTCAAACGAATGAGATAAGAGGAGAGTGACTCACCCAATCGCAACGCACCTTCGGTGACTTCGAGTGCGGTGAACCCGTGAACGTGAATATCCGGTGCGGCCTGTTTCACCGCGCGAGTGACATCGATGTAGTAGTCGCCATCGAAGTCGGGGTGAATGCCACCCTGGAGCGTCACCTCCGTCGCGCCAAGTTCCCACGCTTCGCGCACACGTGCCGCGATGTCGTCGAGTGTGAGCAGGTACGGAGTGCCACGCAAGTTGAGACTGAGTGGTCCCTTGGAAAATCCACAGAACTTGCATTTGAACGTGCACACGTTGGTGTAGTTGATGTTTCGGTTGTGCACCCAGGTGATGTGGTCGCCCACGGTGTCACGACGGAGGGCGTCTGCGGCATCGGCAACCGCCCGAACCTCGGGGCCACGAGCACGGAAGAGCGCCACGATCTCTTGTTCGCCGAGTCGTTGACCGAGTTCCACTCCTCGCAACGCCTCGCCGACAGGGCCGTGGAGTTTCCGTGAACGCTCGATCAGCGATTGCGAGTGTGTCGTGGATGCAACGCCGACGAGTTGCGGCGGAGGATTGTTGGCACCCGAATACCACTGCGTGGAGCGATGCCCGATCAACACCACTTCGGCGCCATCGTGCACCACATCAGCCGCTGTGACCTTTTCAGGCCAGATCGCGCCCGGGTCGTCGCGTCCGAATCCTTCGGCGTCGCTGCGGTCGAGCACGCGAAACCGCAACGAAGCATCGATCCATTTGGGTGAAGCCGACAAGCCGATGTCGGCGATGAACTCTGGGTAGATGGTGAGGCGCGGTGCAAGTGCACGCCCCGCAGCTTGCGTGACTTCGCGCAAACGATCCAATTCGGGCCATGGACGCTCGGGGTTCACATGATCGGCGGTGACGGGCGAGACACCGCCCCAGTCGTCGATTCCGGCGTTCAGCAATGCACCGAAGTCGTCGCTCAGATTCGGCGGCGCCTGGAGGTGGATCTCCGGCGGCAAGATGAGCCGCGCTACGGCAATCGACCACATGTATTCATCGGTGTCACATGCGGGGTCGTGCTGCATGCCGGTACGCGGTTTGGGTAGGAAGTTTTGCACGATCACCTCTTGTACGTGCCCGTGCCGCAAGTGCGACGCCGCGATTGCTTCGAGGGCGGCTATGCGATCGGCTCGAGTCTCGCCGATTCCCACCAAGATGCCGGTGGTGAAGGGAATCTGCAGTTCGCCGGCAAATTCCAACGTGTCGAGACGGCGCTGTGGCACCTTGTCAGGTGCGCCTCGATGGCACTCCAAATCGTCACGCAATGTTTCGATCATCATCCCTTGTGACGGTGATACGTGCCGCAACATTGCAAGTTCGTCCTTGTACAACGCGCCAGCGTTTGCGTGGGGAAGCAATCCCGTTTCGTTCAGTACCAACTGTGCCATGGCGTGCAGATAGTGGACCGTCGAGTCGTACCCGTTGACGCGCAGCCACTCCGCGGCGACTTCGTAGCGCAACTCCGGGCGCTCGCCGAGGGTGAACAAGGCTTCGTGGCAGCCCTGCGCTGCACCGCGTTTGGCGATGGCGAGCACTTGCTCGGACGTAAGGTACGGGCTCTCCAGGCGTGCTGGTGGTTGGGCGAAGGTGCAGTAGCCACACTTGTCGCGACACAACATGGTGAGTGGAATGAAGACCTTGGGCGAATATGTGATTCGCGCGCCGTACTGCAGGTCACGGACCTTGCGCGCATCGCGCAGCAGCTCGCTCAACGGGGCATTGATCATCGACGAGTGGTCCGATATGAGGTCGGTTCGGTGCTGAGGTTCCACGATGCCTTTCTTTCGGACATGCGTGCATTAATCCACCCGCGACGCTGTCGCCGGTCGAACAATGCATTGGGTATGACTGTCAGCACCCGATCGGGCGAGTCGCAAGTGTTAGAGGAGCGACCCACTCGTATTCATCGAGCGACTTCACCATAGCAAGGCTCCAACCGTGTGGCGGTATTCGTACCCAAGACGAGGAAGTGCGAGGTGGCAGCTAGGCGTTGCCAATCGCACGGAACAAGGCCCGTACGTTGGCTCCGTTCATCGGCACCCGATTGCCCGTGCGGGAGATGAATCCCAGTTGGACTCCAGTCGAGGGATCGAGCACGGTGAACACCTGCTCGTGTCCATGTTCGTCCACCACCACATCGGTCAGCAGCGGCACACTCGCAGCCTTGAGGAGCTCCTGTACGTAGCCGGCATTCAACACTTCTATTGCAATGTGCTGCACTCCCGAACCGTGTTCCTTGAGATGTGCATCCACGGCTTTGTCACCCGGCCCCACCAACACCACGGTGACACCGCCACCCTCGGCTACCACGATGCCTGCATCATCGGTCGGTTGGGTGGAGAATCCGATCGAGGCGAGAAACGTGGACGCCGCTGACAGATTCGCAACGGCCACCACGACATGGTCGATGCGACATGCCACGGCGTCGAGTGCAGAAGCGAGAACATCGGCGACCTTCGTCGGCTTCTCGAACGCTTTTTCGTGGGCAACTTCGATGCGATGTGTCTCGGACAGAAGAATGCGAAAGAGTTGCTCGGCAAAGTCGGGATCGACATCGTTGTTGATCGCCCACTGACGGCGGGTGGTGAGCACCTCCCGCACTCGTTGTGGCTGGATGATGGCCGTGTTGCTCTGCGACTTGAGCGCCGCAACGTCGCGACACACTTCCATCCGCTGAGCGAGTAGTTCGATGATTGCAGCGTCGATGTCGTCGATTTGTTTGCGAAGGTCGTCGAGATTGCTCATCATCGCCCTCTGCCGAGAAGTCGACCAAGCAAGCCACTTCCCACGCGAACGGCGCCCACTCCGCGCGCGGCCATCAGGCGTTCGACGTGTTTTGCAAGCACGTCAATCTCGATGTTCACCTTGTCGCCAATACGGCGCACTCCAAGCGTGGTCACCGCTGCCGTGTGGGGGATGACCGCAACACGAAACGAGTCGTCGTCAAGATCGAACACCGTGAGACTTACACCGTCGACGGTGATGGACCCCTTCTCCACCAGGAGATGCATCTGATCGCGGGCGATACGAACTCGCAGGTCGGGTGCTGGTGACACCACTTCACCAACCAAGTCAACATGTCCAAGTACTACGTGTCCACCGAATCGTCCGTCGGCCGACATCGGACGCTCCAGATTCACCGGGTCACCGGTTTTCAACGCGCCAAGGTTGGTGCGCTGAAACGTCTCGTCGCTCACATCTGCTTCCCACCACCCGTCGCCGGCCTGCACGACGGTGAGGCAGCAACCGTTCACGGCAATGGAAGCGCCGATTGCACTATCGGTCAAAACGTGTTTCGCTGCGATTCGCAGACGTGAACCATTGCGTGATGCAACGGCGCCGAGCTCTTCAACGATGCCCGTGAACACGCGTCAAACGCTAACCGCAACCAACTTGCGGGGACCGAAGTGGAAGTGGTGCGAGTGCGCCGTAGCATGGAGGAGTCCACTTGGGCTCCGGCTCGGGTGTGATGTTTCGGGATGGTCCCGGAACGACCCGCCAAGCATCTGCTCATCCGAGCAAGAAGTGCGAGGTGAGGCAGAAAGAGGCAACGTACGAATATGGCGACTCCTGTGAAACTGGGGACCAAAGACGTCATTGCGAAGCACGGTCAGCATGCAACTGACTCGGGTTCGCCAGAAGTGCAGATCGCACTTTTGACCGACCGAATCAACAGCCTGACGGAGCATCTGAAGACACATGCAAAGGACCACCACAGTCGTCGTGGTCTCATGTTGTTGGTCGGACGCCGCCGTCGAATGCTCGACTACATCCGCAAGCGCGACATCGAGAAGTATCGCAAACTGCTCGAAGAGCTCGAACTTCGTCGTTAAGCCACGGCGGCCATCAAAGGGGTTCCATAGGGGAACCACCGGCCGCGAGAGCTAACACAACATAGGAGACATACACATGGCTGAAGCCATTTCAGTGTCGGGCGTCATCAGTGGCACCGACAAAACCCTCCGGTTTGAAACCGGAAAACTGGCGCTGCAATCACAGGGCGCCGTCGTAGCAAGCATCGGAAAAACCACCGTGCTCGTCACTGCAAACGCCGCAAAGGGCGTGCGTGACGGCATCGATTTTTTTCCATTGACAGTCGACGTCGAAGAGCGTGCATATGCCGCGGGGAAAATCCCCGGCTCGTTCTTCCGTCGTGAAGGTCGACCCAGCCAGCAGGCGATTCTCACCTGCCGACTCATCGATCGTCCGCTGCGTCCAGCATTCCCCGACGATTTCCGTAACGAGACGCAAATCGTCGTCAACGTCATCGGTGCCGATCAGGTGAACCCACACGACGTGTTGGCAATCAACGCGTCGTCGGCGGCACTCATGATCAGCGGTATTCCGTTCGACGGTCCAATTGGCGCAGTACGCGTTGCGTATTCCCAGGACGGATCATGGATCGCCAACCCAACGTTCGAAGAAGGCGACAACAGCACGTTTGAGCTGGTCGTTGCTGGACGCGAACTCGACAATGGCGACGTCGCCATCATGATGGTGGAAGCCGGCGGAACCGAGAAGTCGTTCGACTTCTATGCCAATGGTGCGCCGAAAGTGAGCGAGTCAGTCATTGCTGCCGGTCTCGAGGCGTCCAAGCAGTGGATCAAGGAGTCCATCAAGTTGCAGCGTCAGTTGACCGCAAGTGTCATCGCAGCACGCGGCAAGATCGAGCCCTTGGCGTACACGCCGATCCTCGACTACAGCCCCGAGGTGTACGCCGCCGTCGAGCGCGCAGCCACCGCCAAGCTGCAGCCAGCGATTCGCATCTCATTGAAGAAGGATCGCAACGCAGCAATCGACGAGGCAACGGCGGCAACCGTCGCCGAACTCGTTGGCTCTGCCACTGCACCCGGCCAGTTCGCTGGACAAGAGAAGCAGATCAAGGAAGCCGTGCGTTCACTCACCAAGCACCTCGTGCGTCAGCGCGTGGTCAGCGAGAACGTGCGTATCGACGGTCGCGGACCTCGCGATCTTCGCCCAGTGTCGTCGGAAGTGGGCTTGTTGTCCACCGCACACGGCACCGGATTGTTCCAGCGCGGTGAAACACAGGTCATGAACGTCGTCACCCTGGCCATGCCACGCATGAACCAGATGATCGACTCCATCACCCCAACCACCGAAAAGCGCTACATGCACGACTACAACATGGCTCCATGGGCCAACGGTGAAACCGGTCGTGTGGGTACGCCCAAGCGCCGCGAAATCGGCCACGGTGCGCTCGCAGAGCGTGCAGTGTTCCCAGTGGTGCCAAGCCAGGAGAAGTTCGCCTACACCTTGCGACTCGTCAGCGAAGTGTTGTCGTCGAACGGCTCCACGTCGATGGCATCGGTCTGTGCATCGAGCCTTGCGCTCATGGACGCCGGTGTTCCGATCATCGCTCCTGTTGCCGGAATCGCAATGGGACTCATCTTCGAAGGCGGCAAGTACACCGCACTCACCGACATCCTCGGCGCAGAAGATGCATTCGGCGACATGGACTT
>SXPV01000056.1 GCA_005793215.1 Actinomycetota bacterium | reverse complement strand
GACGTGAAGCCCGGCAACGTAACGGTCTTGCCATCGCTGGTGCACACGAAGGAACAGCCCATCACTTCGGGTCCACCCACGAGCGAAGGAGTAGTCGTATCACCGATTGCGGGGTCCATGGCCTCCCCCGTCGCCGGGGCAATCACCTCGGCGATTGTTCTTGAAGATGGCACGCGCCATGTATTGGACACCGAACGGGTGACCATTGGTCGACAGGGTGGCTGCACCATCACGATTCGCGACACCAATGTGAGTCGCGAACACGTGCAACTTCGTCGTCGCCCGAACGGGTGGACACTACGTGATCTGGGTAGCACCAACGGAACGAAACTGAACGGTGTGCGTGTAGAGGGCGAGCAGATGTTGACCAGTGGAGACGTCATCATGTTGGGTGCAATCAAGGTGACGTTCGAGATTTCGTGAGCCACCAACAATCGGAGATGTTTTCATGAGACTGGTGTGGGGCGCAGCATCACATGTGGGCATGCTTCGCCAACAAAATGAGGATGCCTTTGTTGCCGAAGAGCATGTCTTCGTTGTTGCTGATGGCATGGGCGGCCACAATGCCGGCGAAGTAGCAAGTGCACTCGCCGCTACCGGGATGAAGAACGCGGCCGTTGGTGGGTTTCGTTCTGCCGAGTCCGTCGTTGACGCAGTCAATGCGGCGAATCGCGCCATCCACGACGCAAGTGGTGGCCCGAGTGAACAACGCGGAATGGGTACCACGCTCACGGCATTGGCGCCACTTCCTGCCACGACCAGTGAACCGCAACGGGTGGTGGTTGCCAACGTGGGTGACTCACGGGCATACCTGCTGCGCGGCGGCGAACTGAAACAAGTGAGTGCCGATCACTCCTACGTACAAGAGCTCCTTACCGAGGGTTTGATCACCGCCGACGAAGCACGGGTCCACCCGCGCCGCAACATCGTGACACGTGCCCTCGGCATCGAGGGCGACGTGAATGCCGACTCATGGACGTTGCCCATGGTGTTGGGGGATCGGTACGTGCTCTGTAGCGATGGACTGGTCGACGAGGTTGACGATAAACAGATCGAACTCATCCTGCGTTCGAGTCCGAATCCACAACAGGCCGCCGAGCAATTGGTGACGGCAGCAAATGCGAATGGCGGGCGTGACAACGTCACGGTGGTCGTGGTCGACATCGTTGACGACGTATCCACGACAACGACGAGTGCGCCGACTCACCCGGCACCAATATCGACGTCTCGGCGTAGAAACGTGTTGGTTGCTGCAGTGATAGCAGCGTTACTCGCAGTCGGATCTCTTACAACGATTGGCTGGTACGCGCGCGGCGGTTACTACGTGGGTTTCGATGGCCGAAGTGACACCGCTCACCTGGCGGTATTCAAGGGTCGGCCGCAACAGATCCTCTGGTTCCAATCCACGATTGCCGTGGATAGTGGCGTCGAGCGACGAGAGGTGTTCCCTTCACTCGCCGCCGACATCGACAACAGGCCCACCTACTCCTCGTTTGCTCGCGCGGAGGCCTATGTGAACTCCATTCGCGACGTGGTGGCAGCACAAGCCGAGGGCAATGATGGGTGATCCGGTGGTCATCAACGCGCGATACGAACTCGGCCGACGCATTGGCCGCGGGGGGATGGCCGAAGTATTCGTTGCGCGAGATCGTTTGCTCGACCGCCCCGTCGCGGTGAAGATTTTGTTTGCCGAGTATGCCAAAGATCCACTGTTCGTCGAACGATTTCGTCGCGAGGCAATGTCGGCTGCATCGTTGAACCACCCCAACATCGTTGGGGTATACGACTGGGGTCAAGTTGACACCACGTACTACATCGCCATGGAGTACGTGCAGGGAAGAACCCTCGCCGAAATCCTGCAGAAGCACGAACGCTTGAGTGTGCTGCAAGCCTGCGACATCGCACTCGACATCGCCTCGGCCTTGTCGTCGGCCCATACGGCCGGGGTTGCACATCGCGATATCAAACCAGCAAACGTGATCGTGAGCGCAACCGGGCACGTCAAGGTGGCCGACTTTGGCATCGCGCGGGCTATCGGAGCAGCCGTCGAGCAAGGACTCACGCAAACCGGAGCCGTCATGGGCACCGCCACGTACTTTTCGCCAGAGCAGGCCCAGGGGGCACAACCTGACCCTCGCTCTGATCTGTACTCGCTTGGTGTCATCATGTACGAGATGTTGGCTGGTGAGCCACCATTCACCGGCGAGAACGCCATCGCCATCGCATACAAACAAGTACACGATGCACCAGTCCCTCTGCGAACCAAGAACCCGGAGATATCGCCGGCCTTCAGTGCCATCGTGATGAAGTGTTTGGCAAAGGATCGCGAACGGCGCTACCCCACCGCGCTGGCACTCGCCGACGATTTGCGGCGTTTCATGGATGGGAAAGAAGTGTTGGCCTTACTCGACGAACAAGCAGCGAGTGCCGACGCTGGGGCGACAACTCAGTTGCCCGTTGTCGACGCCAACACCACCAACGACACCTACGACACACAGCCCACCACCGTGCTGCCGTCAACGGGTGGGCGGGCGCCCAGTACGCCAGGCGGTCCTCGTCGTGGAGGTGACTATCCGCCGTATGACGAAGTGGTGCCCCGTCGGACCGCTGCGTGGCTCTTTGGTTCTGTGGTGTCGGTGATCGCACTCGTCGCAGTGGCAATCTTTGGTTTCCGAGCACTCACCGATGAAAATGCCGGAGCCAATATCGCGGTGCCAAACGTGATCGGACTCAACATTGAGGAAGCAAAGAGCTTGCTGATCGATCTTGGTCTCACCCCGATTGAGGATCCCAGAGTTCGCGAAAACGCAAGCAATGACATCGTTTACGAGCAATCGCCCACGGCCGACACCATGGCACGCCAGGGGGAAAATGTGATTCTCGTCTACAACCCTGGGTTCGTACCCGTGGTGGTGCCGAATCTGATCGGGCTTTCCGTACAAGCAGCCACCGATGTCCTCAAGCAGGCTGGTCTGCGACTCGTCGTGGACAAGTTCGTTGCATCCGTCGAGGTACCGGCCAATCAAATTCTGTTGCAAACCCCCACTGCTGGATTGGGCGCTCGGCCGAACTCGGTTGTCACTGTGGATGTCTCTGGTGGCACGAACACCGTTCGGGTGCCCGACGTGATTGGTGACGAGCAAGGGGCAGCCAGCAAACTGCTTACCGCACTTCCACTCAGTTTCGTGGTCACCATCGTGTCGGAATCCAGTGAAGTGATCGAAGCCGGTCGCGTCATCCGTAGCGAACCGTTCGGCGATACCGCAGTTGCGCCAGGCAGCCCAATCACGCTGTATGTGTCCAGTGGTAAGGCATTGGTAACGATGCCCAATGTCGTTGGTCAGGAAGGTGCAGCGAGCGCAACGCAGCTCGCCGCACTTGGATTGCAGGTAACACTCACCGAACAACTCCTTGCACCAGGGGATGCCCTGAGCGGCAAGGTACTGGCACAGAGTGTGGCCGCCGGTACGGGAATCGCGCCGGGGAGCTCCATCGTGTTGACCATTGGTCGAGCCGACATCGCCACCACCCTGCCCTAACGCTTCGCGGTGATGTCCGCTAACCGTTGCGTGACAGGAAATTCTTCAGCATGGTGTGGCCGTGGTGCGTGAGAATACTTTCGGGGTGGAACTGTACGCCTTCAATGTCGTGTTCTCGGTGCCGAACACCCATCACGGTGCCATCACTCGCCGTTGCGGTGACCACGAGGTCGTTCGGAACCGACGCAGGATCGATCACGAGTGAGTGGTACCGCGTCACTTCCAATGGTGACGGCAATGACTCAAACACTCCCGTGCCGTCGTGGGCAATGTTGGAGGTCTTTCCATGACGAAGTTCTGGAGCACGCACTACAGAGGCACCGAACACGTGTCCGATTGCTTGATGACCCAAGCAGACACCAAGCAATGGCACTCGACCAGCAGCGGCGCGAATCAGATCACACGTTACGCCGGCATCTTCGGGTCGGCCCGGTCCGGGAGAAATGACGATCGCATCGACACCCATCTGCAGAAGTTCTTCGACGTCGTGCGAGTCGTTTCGCACCACCACCGGCGCACTGCCCAACTCCCCGAGATACTGCACGAGGTTGTAGACGAAACTGTCGTAGTTGTCCACCACCAACACGCGACACGGATTCACCCAAGTAGCCTGCCAACGCTTGTGCGGGTATGCACCTCCCGAATCCCTCTACACTGAATCCTGCGTATGGCACCCAAGAGGCGACACACCGGTGGACGAACGACACCACCTGCCACCGCCAGATACACGCCACCCGTGCCGGTAACCGTGAAAGAAAGCCCACGGTGGCTACCGATTCTCATGTTCGCCCTTCTCGGTATTGGCGCGTTGGTGATCTTGTTCTATTACCTGGGTTTCGTCCCTGGTGGTCGCAGCAACTGGTACCTGTTTGCCGGTCTCAGTATGGTGCTCGGCGGTTTGTTCACCGCCACCAAATACCGCTAGTCCACTGGAGCGACAAGCTCCATGTCTTCCAAACAATGTCGGGGTGGTGGTGGGTCCTGGTCGGGTGCCATGGTGAGACGAAGTTCCACGCCGCAAACGGAACATCGATAACGCACGTTGATTCGACGCATCTCGCCCGCTGGTGGTGGCGCTGGCAGTGAACTTGTCATGCTGCGCAGCATGCCAAGACCCACCTTCCAGATGAGCCATACGAGTGCCAACCCGATCGCCACCCAGACGATCGTGTCGAACATGAAGACGAAGTTCTGGGTTAGAGCCGTTCGATGATGAACGCGTTGGCCAAGCCACCGCCCTCACACATCGTCTGCAAACCGTAACGACCACCCGTGCGCTCCAACTCGTTGAGCAACGTGCAGGTGAGTCGAGCACCTGACGCGCCGAGCGGGTGACCCAGTGCGATGGCTCCACCATTCACGTTCACCTTCTCCATGTCGGGATGCAATTCCTTGGCCCACGCCAGGACCACTGCGGCAAAGGCCTCGTTGATTTCCACGAGGTCGATGTCATCCATCGTCAAGTTGGCCCGCTCTAACACCTTCTTGGTGGCAGGAATCGGAGCGGTCAACATGTACCGAGGATTTTCTGCGGCCAACGCAAAACTGACGAATCGTGCCCGTGGTTTCAAGCCGAGCTTCTTGGCCTTCTCTTCACTCATAATGAGCAATGCGGAAGAACCATCGGTAATTTGTGACGAATTTCCAGCAGTGACTCGACCGCCTTCTTCCACCGGGCGGAACGACGGCTTGAGCGATGCAAGCTTCTCCAGTGAGGTCTCGCGGATTCCTTCATCGGTGGACATCATCACACCTTCGGAATCGAGGACCGGCACGATTTCGTTTTGAAAACGACCTTCCTTGGTGGCACGCGCCGCATACTGCTGCGACCGCAAACCGAATGCATCGAGGTCCTCACGCGAAAGCTTCCATTTCTCGGCGATGAGTTCGGCGGAGACTCCCTGGTTCACCAAGCCGCCCTCACTCTTGTATCGCTCCTGTACGCGCGGCCCCATCGGAAAACCGAATTTTCCTTCGGCTATCGACGAACCCATCGGAACGCGGGTCATCACTTCGACACCGTTGGCTACTACCGCGTCGTAAGCGCCGGCAATGACGCCTTGGGCGGCAAAGTGAGCGGCCTGTTGGCTGGAACCACACTGACGATCCACCGTGGTGCCAGGCACCGACTCCGGCCAACCGGCAGCAAGCACGGCATTGCGCGCGATGTTGAGGCTCTGCTCACCCACTTGCATGACGCAGCCCATCACCACGTCGTCGATGAGCGCGGGGTCGATGTTGTTGCGGCTCGTGAGGGCACTCAACATTTCGGCAGCCAAATCGACTGGGTGCCAATTCTTCAAACGACCATTGCGCTTCCCGAGAGGGGTGCGAACGGCATCGACGATGACTGCGGTGGACATAATGCTCCTTTGGGTGGTCTCTTCAGTATTGCGGACGACGGGGCGGGTTCAGCAAGCCGAGCAAATCACGGGCAGGATGCTTGGTGTGGCTCGGCGAATGGACGTGAACTGCGACATCGGGGAGACCTCATACCCCTGGCATGAAAGCCACGAGCCTGAGCTCATGGGGCTAATCACCAGCGCAAACGTGGCCTGTGGTGGCCATGCGGGCGACGAAGGGTCGATGCATGCCGTCTGTCAACGGGCAGCACTCCTGGGTGTGACGGTGGGGGCGCAGGTGTCGTACCCGGATCGTGCGAACTTTGGTCGACTGCACATGAATCTCGATCCGGTGGTGCTTGCCGACACGTTGCATCATCAGTTTTTTGCGCTGAACACCGTCGCTCGCTTGTATGGCACAACGGTCTCGTACATCAAACCGCACGGCGCCCTCTACAACACCATCGTTCGTGACACGACACAAGCCAACGTAGTGGTGGGCCTTGCTCTTCGGCATGGTGTGGCGTTGTTCGGCTTACCAAACTCGGCAACCGAGTCGCTCGCTGCAGAACATGGCGTCCGATTCGTTCGTGAGTGGTTCGCCGATCGTGGCTATCTTTCCAGTGGAGAACTTGCACCGCGGTCACGACTTGATGCGTTGGTAACCGACCAGATGATGGTCGAGTCACGTGTGGTGCAGTTGATCCGCGATGGTGTGGTTGATTGCGTTGACGGCGCCAGCATTCGTGTTGAGTGTGAGACCATCTGCGTCCACAGTGATACACCTGGCGCTGCGTATCTTCTGCGTGCGGTGCGCGAGGCACTCACCAATGAACGGGTGATCGTCAGTGCCGCTTGATCTCCACGACGACATCCAACGTGCACCCGTCGTACTGGCGTACGGTGCCGAAGCAAGCATGCTGGACCACCTTGCGGCAGGCCAGTCGGCACGTGCTCGTGAGGCGGTTCTGCGTGAAATTGCAATTGCAGGCGTGGTCGCCCACGACGTGGTGGTAGGTGCACGGAGCCTCGTGGTGACGCACCAGGCCAATGACGGGGAGAAGGTTCGAGCCATCTTGCGCGACGTGTCACTCCACACGACACCGGAGTCCTCACCCGGCACGCAGCATTTCGTGGAGATTGCCGTTCGCTACAACGGCGACGATCTCGACTCCGTCGCCCAGCAATGCGGAATCACGACACGTGAGGTCATCTCACTCCATACCGATGCCGACTTCGTCGTGGAGTTCTGTGGGTTTGCTCCTGGCTTTGCCTACCTCACCGGACTTCCCCTCACGCTGGTCCTTCCACGTCGTACAACGCCACGACCACGGGTGGCAGCAGGCTCGGTGGCGATTGCTGCCCACTACTCCGCCGTGTATCCGCGTGAATCCCCTGGAGGCTGGCACCTCCTCGGCAACACCACTCACGAGATGTGGAACATCAATCGACATCCCCCGGCGTTCTTGCAACCCGGAACGCACGTGAGATTCGTTGAGTTGGCATGACGCTTCTCGTCGAACATGTCGGGTTCACCACCGTGCAGGATGCGGGGCGACGTGGTTGGGCGCACCTCGGCGTGTCGCATTCGGGTGCTGCGGATAGAGGGTCATTCCATCTCGCAAATCGATTGCTAGGAAACTCACCTGGCGCCGCGGTTCTTGAATCTGCAGGTGGTGTGGCGGTACGTGCCACTTCCGACACCTTCGTGGTGATTACCGGAGCCGAGTGTGACGCCGCACTCAATGACCGACCCGTCTCGCATTGTCAACCGCTGCTCATGCGCGCAGGAGACCTGTTGCGAGTCTCCACCGTTCACCACGGGGTGTGGATGTACCTCGGTGTTGCTGGTGGAATCGACGGACCCGAGCAACTCGGTTCACACTCACACGACACCTTTGGCAACATCGTGCCACTTCCACTCGACAACGGAAGCGAACTTGAGGTTGGGGTTTTGCAGGGACCCCCACTCGGCATGGACACACCCGTTGCGCTGCGTAATTCCGAACGAGTGGCGATAGCCGCTGGACCACACGGATACATGTTCCGACAGGACGATCTCGTAGACATCTTTCGTCAACCGTGGACCGTTTCTGGAGAACCGAACCGCGTTGGAATTCGACTCATGGGACCCGCAGTGCACCGAGACTTCACCGATGAGTTGCACTCGTTTCCCCTCGTTCGTGGTGCAGTGCAGCTGACCCCAGCCGGCGAGTTGGTGGTGATGCTGGCCGACCATCCCACCACCGGCGGATATCCCGTCGTGGGAGTGGTGCTGCCATTGGATGTCGATCGGCTCGCACAAGCTCGGGCTGGTGCGCGCGTAACGTGGCAATGGAGGCAGGTGTAACTCGTCGACGACGAAAACCGCCTCGTCGAACTCGACGGAAATGGAGTGGTGGAGACGATGGGACTCGAACCCACGACCCACTGCTTGCAAAGCAGGTGCTCTAGCCAGCTGAGCTACGTCCCCGAAATCGAGACGCTTCATGCTACGGGCATCATTCGTACCCTGTAGGAGATGCGTGATCTCGTGGAACCACTGTGGTTGCCGATTCTGGTGTTGGTGGGTGTGTGGGTTGTCCTCTGGCGAACCAAGCGACTCCCCCGATGGGGCGCGTTCACGGGTGCTGCGGCACTCTTTGCGCTGTGGTTGGTGAGCATGCCGTTCGGCGCATTCGTGTTGGAGCAACCACTCGTGAGTGAGTCCCCGCCGGAAGACGGCTGGACGCCGGACTACATCTATGTGTTGAGTGCCGGATTCGATCTTGGCGATCGCCCGCAAGCCGACTCCTCAGGACTGGAGACCACTCGACGCGTCAACCGCGCCGCGGCGATCTGGCGTGATTTCCCCTCGGCGACTCTCGTGATGGCCGGAGCCCAGCCCAGACTCGATGGTGTACGCGCATCAACGCAGCAGGGCTTCTTGATGCGAGCCCAGGCCGAGCGACTCGGAGTCCCCTCCGAAGCCATCATCATTGACTCGGTTTCTCTCAATACGAATGGTCACGCAAAAGTGGCCAATGACGCTGACTTCCTCCAGTCCACGACTCCATTGCTCATCGTGACATCGGATTTTCATCTTCGACGTGCGCAACGCGAGTTCTCTCGATACTTCGACAACCTTCGGATGGTCGGCTCGGACCCCGACATCACCGACACCACCTGGGGAGACATCGGTATCACTTCCTTCTTCCCACGCGTTCATGCACTGCGTGATTCCACCGTGTATCTGCGCGAATATGTTGCGCTCATGTTGAGCGATCTTCGCAACTGACCACGGTCGTTGCGGCAAAAAATCCCGCCGGGTGCGAGGTTCGTGCGCCGTCGTCTGGGTAGCCTCGCTTCGTGATACCCACGACCGACCTCGTTTACGCGTACCGCATCATGCGGTTGCCGCTGCTGGATGCCGGTGGGGCGCCAATCGGAAAAATCGACGACATCGTCGTGGTGCCAGGACGTGGGCAGGAAGCGCCACGGGTTCTGGGTTTTGTCGCCAGTAGTCAGCGACGACGAATCTTCGTGACGGCAGCTCGGGTGGCGTCGCTCGACAACACCGGTGTACGACTCAAGAGTTACGACATCGATCTCAATCCGTTTCGTTCACGCGAAGGAGAGCGATTGCTTGGTGTCGATGTCTTCGACAAGAAACACGGTGACGAAATGATCGTGGACGTTGCCCTCCAGCATCAAGGTGGCCACAATCCGGTGTGGTGTGTGAGCAAAGTGCGACTTGCCAAGCGCGGACTCCTGTTGGCACGGCCAAGTTTCCGATTGGTGGAGTGGCAGGAAGTTTCGGCACTGTTTGCGCCGGCCACTCCCATGGCTGCCGAAGCCGCTCGACTGCGCAACATGCACCCCAGTGACGTAGCCACCTTCATTGCGTCGTTGCCGATCGAACAACGTCGAACCATCGCCGCTGCCATGGATGACGAACGCTTGGCTGATGTGCTGGAAGAACTTCCAGAGGACGAACAACTTCGTCTCATTGAAGGCCTCGATCTCGATCGACTCAACAGCGTGTTCGATGAAATGGAATTCGACGATCTTGCAGACTTACTCGGCAAGATGGGAACCGAACAGCGAACACAAGTGCTGGAGTCGATGGATGAGGACGATGCAGACACCATGCGTCAGTTGTTGTCCTGGCCGGATGGCACCGCGGGCGCCTTGATGACGCCTGAAGTGATCGTGCTCTCACCGGAAGCCACCGTCGCAGAGGCTCTTGCCCACATACGCGACCCGGAACGACACGCATCAATTGCCGCACAGGTATTCGTTACCCATGGGCCACACGAACCGCCGACTGGTGGATACATGGGTGTGGTGCACTTTCAGCGTCTGCTACGCGAACCACCTCAAACCAAATTGAAGGACTGTCTACAACACGAGCCCACCATTCCGCCCACCATGCCGGAGCGCGAGGTGACGATTCGACTCGCCACCTACAACCTGATGTCCGTCGCCGTCGTTGATGCAGGCAATCACCTCCTTGGAGCCATCACCGTGGACGACGTGTTGGATCGAGCGCTTCCGAGCAACTGGCGACATGAGCAGATCAACATCAATGCCGGCACGTCTTCACCAGTTCGGGGTTCGTGATGAAACGCCGTGACGACCTGGCTAATCCGCGCTACCGACGAAAACTCAACGTGCCGTACGAGGCCGGTGCCTTTGGACGCTTTTCGGAGGCGGTTGCGCGGAACCTCGGAACTGCCCGATTCCTTGTCTTGCAAACGTTCATGGTGATGGTGTGGATTGCCATCAATGTGGTGTCAATCTCGCTTCGTTGGGACCCGTACCCATTCATCTTGCTGAACCTCATGTTCTCCGTGCAGGCTGCCTATGCGGCTCCACTCATTTTGCTTGCGCAGAATAGACAGGAAGATCGCGACCGTCACGCGTTGGAAAACGACCGAGCGGTTGCAACACGCACCCAAGAGAATGCGGAGTATTTGGCGCGTGAGCTGGCCGCAGTTCGCCTGGCACTCTCCAACACGGTGACGACGACCGAGCTTCGCGAGTCGTTGGATGCGCTCAACAAGCGCTTGGAACAACTGCTGGACCGCTCAACACCGCCCGCACCGCACGAGACGTGACGGCACTGAACTCCGTCGGCTTCACCACGTTGACGAAGTGATCACCCTCCAGCGGTAAGACGGTTGCGCCAGTTGCTTCGGCAAGTGCACGTTGCTTTGCCGGAGCAACCAACTGATCATTGGTGGTGAGAACTACACAGGCAGGTAGTGACAACGTGCCCGCCCATGGTCGGGCATCGAACCGAGCGATGGCTCGCCCAGCCTCTGCCATCTGCCACGGGTCATTGCGACGCCATTCGGACATCATCCATCCAAGATGTGGACGCAACGGATGTCGACGGGTGATACGTCGAGAGAATGCAAATCGAATCGTGCTTGGTCGAATGAGCCGACGAGTCAGCGGACCGAGTACTCGACCGACACGGAACCGCGCACGTTCACGAGCCGTCCCTCGCCACTCGAGTGCAGTCGCCTGAAGAACGAGACCTCGCACCAATGTGGGATGACGGCGGGCCATCAACATCGCAATGGGACCGCCCATGGAATATCCCACTGCCACCACCTTGGGCACACCGAGTGCTGCACAGACGGCAGCAGCATCATCGGCACAATCTTCAAGGGTGAAGGACACATCGGGGCGCACACCTCGTCCGTGTCCTCGATGATCGATTCCAATCACCGAAGCCATACCACTCAGTTCGTGATAGGCCGTGAAAAAGTTGAGATCACTCGAGGCAGTCCACCCATGCAACAGCAGAACCGCGGGTGCTGTGGGGTCGGCGTGAGCGCTGTGACGAACGAAGAACTCCCCACGCTTCGGAATGGAGATCAACCGACCAGGCAACAGTGCCGGTGGATCGATCTCGAAACGGGTGCTCATGGCGTTAGGACCTCTCTCGGCGGCTCGACAGCTTGCATCGTGCTAATGCGACGACGTTCCCACAAATTCCCGTAAGTGGATGCCTGCCTCCACGACTGCACTCAACACGTGATCACTCGGTGAATCGGTGTCACCAATCACTCGCACACCACTAGCAAATCCGCCGGCAACAACGCCTCGTGCACTCGCAGCTGCGATGGTGCCAGCAATGTTCGCAATACGATCCGACACCCCGATGACCTCGACATGACGCGCCTCGTTGTACCAACCGCGAACCTCCACCCGAACTGCGCCAATTCCGCCTTCTGCATGTGGTGGGGTGAGCATCGGTAAGCGGGCGGTGAGGCGATCTCGACGCGTCGCCGAAACCCTCACCGTTACCCGAGTGAGTTCGGGAAACCCGTGGTGCATCACGATTGGGTCGGTGAGCTCCGCGCGATAACAATCACGTGGGCCCACCGGATCAGGGAACCAACACAGTTCGCGACCGCTTCCCGCTGGACGACGCAACCAGTCGCCATCGTGCCAGCCGATGGATTGTCGTGCGAGTGCACGATGGTGTTGTTGAGCACAGGCCGGACCTGCGGTGCCGTGTACTGCGACATGGGCTTCGTCAATTGCATCGAAGCGCGCCATCAGCATGCGCACCAACAATCCAGAGAGTCCAGGTGACGCTGCCGCCCCGACCACCAACGACTGACGTGATTGGCGAGCAATTGCGTCCAGGTCAAGGAGCGAGAGCGTGTCTTCGACATCGTCACTACAGGACACCACGCCGACCCCGGCTTCGAGCAGTCGGCGGGCAGCCTTGGCATGGGGCGCAGAGCAGGCAAGCACGACCACGTTGGTGTCCAACATCGCTTTGGAAGAAACAGCCATCACCTGGTGAGCAGTATCGGAGTAGCGCTGCGCCAGTCGCTTTGCCGCAACGGGATTCGTGTCACTCACCAATACCTGTACTTGCCCAGCGGCAACGAGTCGTTCCACCACGCGTGTTCCAACGAGACCGGCACCAATCACTCCGATCATGACGATCGAATATCTGAGTGATTGAGAACGTAGTCAACGACAAGTCGACGAGTGTGATTGACTGCTTCATTTGTATAACCACCAATGTGTGGCGTTACTACAACATTGAACCCACCGGAAACTAATTCGGTTATAGGATTCGCACGCACCAAACCAGACCAACCAGAGTCACCCGATATCACGTCGGTTCCGTATCCCCCAAGATGTTCTGACCTAATACCCGAGGCAATCGCGTCTTCGTCAACAACTTCACCGCGACTGGTATTCACAAGCAAAGCCCCCTTCTTCATACTTTTGACTTCATTGACCCCTATCATCCCTCGGGTAGTGCCGTTAAGCGGCACATGAATCGAAATGACATCTGATTCCGCAAGTAGTTCTTGGATGGTAACTAACAAGATCTCCGAAGATTGAGTTGTTGCTTCGGAATCGGTGGCTACTACTCGCATTCCGAAAGCCAGTCCATATTGAGCCACAAATCGCCCGAGTCGTCCTAATCCAATTACTCCTAGCGTTTTCGTGCGAAGTTGCTGGCCCAAAAACTTCTCACGGTGCCATTCGCCCGCTGATGTGGAGTTGGCTGCCGAGACCAGTTGTCTTGCCAATATCAGTACCAACCCCCATGCAAGCTCAGCCGTGCTTGATACCGAACGTAGACCTTCCTGCATGTTGCGCAAGGAGATCACCTGAATTCCTGAAGCTTCCAGTTCTTCAATTCGCAAGTGATCGGTTCCGGTAGTTGGCGAAACGACAATTTTCAGAGTCCTCCCATCACGCACTTCCGGTCGACCAACTACGATTCCGAGTCCAACTATGAGAACTTCGGGATCAATTTCGCGCACAGCAGCAGCCAGCTCTGCTTGATTTCTTGGAACCACGCGATGAACCTCAAAAATCTTGGAAAGACGCTCCAAATCACTCGATAGATACGAATCCTGTTCTGTAATAAGTAGGCGACGCCTCATATTGAACTTAGAATTGCTTCAGCAACAATCATGTCAATTGGCTCGTCAATATTGACTGAACGGTCAGCTGGCATGACATATGCAATGCAATCTGCTCCCTTGAAGCTGCCCTTCAACAGGGTTTCGGTCCTTGTGAGATATACCGCCCCATTGCGTATGTACATCGGTACCAGTTCTTGGCGGGGTTGATTCTCTCGCAACTCAGCGAACGGTGGATCAACCAGTCGCCCGCCATCAAGATACTTCATTCGAGCCGGATGATATCCACCAACATCTACTACTGAGATCACACTGTCAGCGGCGGATTGTTCGAGTAGTGCCAGGCATTCGTCAATGTCTTGAGTAGTGCGAAATGGTGACGTTGGTTGAAGCACCATTACCGCATCAAACTCTTCATTGATGGCTTTCAGTGCGTGGACAACTGCATCAATGGTGGCGGATGAATCCTCCGACAATTCCGCAGGTCTGAGAAAAGGAACATCTACTCCGTATGAAACAGCAATTCTGGCAATCTCTTCGTTGTCCGTAGAAACAATGATGCGATCCAGCTTTGACTTCTTCGCAGCATCACATGTCCATGCAAGTAGTGGTTTGCCTCCCAGCATCACAAGGTTCTTGCGCGGAATCGCTTTTGATCCCCCTCGGGCTGGAATGATTCCAAGAATTCTCACGATTGTTCACCGTCAAAACTTGTCGAACGCCAGCCACCTTGCTTGGTGGTGACCTTGGCTTTACTGCTTCCGCCGAAGCGGAGAATGCCGACGACCGCAGATGCGACGGACAACACGAGCAACAGCCGGCGGAAGAGTTTCATCGTCGTGGAGTCTTTCGTGGGGCTAATTGGAGTCGAACCAACGACCTCATCCTTATCAGGGATGCGCT
>SXPV01000055.1 GCA_005793215.1 Actinomycetota bacterium | reverse complement strand
GAGTGCTTCGCAGTCGTCCGGAGCGTTCAGCAACGTGATGGGTACGCCTTGGTCGTTGTTGAACGACCGCGAACTTGCTGCAACCTTCAGCGCCGATCCGATGGCCGCTGCCGCCAGGTCTTTCGTGGTGGTCTTGCCGACACTGCCAGTGATACCGACCACGCGATGCTGCACTCGATCGCTGAGCGATTCGCGGGCCCAACGGCCAAGTTTGCGGAGCGCTTCCAGCGTGTCGGGCACCACGATCGCCGTGCCGCGCAAGTCACTGCTGCGCGAGCCATCGCGCAATCCACTGCTGCCGTCCGTATCGCCGATGTGGTCGCGCGATGCGAGATATGCACCTGCACCACGACCCAGTGCATCGGCGATGAAGTCGTGTCCATTTCGTTCGGCGACGATCGGCACGAACAATTGGCCCATCACCAACGTGCGCGAATCGAAGGAGGCCCCGGACAGGTGGGCGTTCTTTCCACGCAGTTCGCCGCTCACCGCGTGTGCGACGTCGGTGGCCATGAAGCGCATACGACTACTTATCGTACGAGGCAAGTACCGTGGAGACGAGTGAATTCGCGCTCGCGCACCCACGTGATCGTCATCTTTGGTGGCGAGTCGGCCGAACACGACGTCAGTTGCGTCACCGCAGCACACGTGTTGCGAGCGCTCGATCCCGATCGCTACGACGTGACCACCGTGGCCATCTCACGAAGCGGTGCATGGATGTTGGCCGAGGGGGCCATGGCGGCGCTGTCTCGTGGTCGAGACACCCTGCCCGAACGTTTGGAGGCAGCGGGACGTCCGTCGTCGTTGGGCGACGTCATCGCCAGTGCAGCGCGTACCGCTGCCGCAGGCGACGGTTCGGGTGCCGCGCGCACCGTGGTGCTCCCCTTGTTGCACGGTCCGATGGGTGAAGACGGCACCGTGCAGGGAATGTTGGATCTTGCTCACGTGGCGTATGTCGGTGCGGGAGTGTTGGGCAGTGCCGTGTCAATGGACAAGGCCACCACCAAACGAGTGCTGGCGGCCGAAGGGATTGCGCAACCCGAGTTCGTTGCGCTGCGCGCCGACGAGTTAGCCCGAATCGGCGATGTCGTCGCACAACTCGGTCTCCCACTTTTCGTGAAGCCGGCCAACATGGGTTCGTCGGTCGGCGTTGCCAAGGCGAAAACTCTCGACGAAGCTGTCACCGCTGCACACGCTGCGCTCGCCTACGACGAATGGGTGTTGTTCGAAGAAGCCATCACCGGACGCGAGATCGAGGTTGCGGTACTCGGTAACCGCGAGCCGCGCGCCTCGGTGGCCGGCGAAATCATCCCTGGACGCGAGTTCTACGATTACGAAGACAAGTACATCGGCGACGGCGCCAAGTTGTTGATCCCCGCACCGCTGAGCGAGGCCGAATCAGCCGAAGTTCGCAACATGGCGCTGCAGGTGTTTCGCGCCGTGCGTGCCGAGGGTATGGCTCGCGTCGACTTCTTCTACGAACAGACGCGCGCCGATGGCACGAAGGGCCGCGGGTTTTTGTGCAACGAGATCAACACCATCCCGGGCTTCACGCCGATTTCGATGTACCCCAAGTTGTGGCAAGCGTCAGGCGTTGCCTACGCCGCGTTGATCGACGAACTCATCGAACTTGCACTCGAGCGCCACGAGCGCCGCGCACGGTTCCGCAACACCCACCGCTAACAGCAGCCGAGTTGAAGCGGCTCGGATAACCGCGGCAGAGTTGAAGCGGTTCAGCTGCCAGCAGGCGGGATGTTGATCTTCAACCCGGGATACAAGAACACGTTCACACTCGGCCACTGATTGGCCGCCAACAGCGAATTCACCGACACGCAGAACTTGGTGCGAATCGCCGAGATGGAGTCCCCCGCCTGCACTTCGTAGGTTCCGGCCGGACGATTGCCGCAACCTGGTTTGCCGACAGGGTTGGCCACCACGGTTTGTTGCGTTTGATTCACGGTGACCTGCGCACTTGGCGGGATCTTCAATTGCCTGCCCGGGTACGGGAATTGCGAGGTGGAAATGAGCCCGTTCCACGACAGCAACTGCTCCACCGAGATACCGAAGGCGTTGGCCACCTTGATTGGTGAGTCGCCGGCTTGCACCACGTAGATCTGTTCGACACCGACGGCACCCGGTGGAAGCGTGGTCACGACCGGAGCAATGGTGGTGACTGCGGGCGGAATGGTGGCGAAGTCGGTGGGGCCGATGGGCACGATGGTGGTTGCGGAGCCTGCAGCGTCGACTCCACACGCCGACAGCGCAACAGCAAGGAGCAACCACCGCGAACGCATTGCGATGAGTTTACGCCAGTGGACGTGCGGAGGCCACGATGGGTGACGGCAACGATGACGACCCCATCAAGTGCTTGTCCACCGAGGCAGCTGCAGCACGACCTTCGGCGATTGCCCACACGATGAGGCTTTGCCCGCGACCCATGTCACCTGCCACGAACACGCCGTCGACGTTGGTGCGATAGTCGTCGGTGCGTGCGACGTTGCCGCGCGAATCTAACGCCACGCCGAGTTGGTCGAGCCACGAACCTTTCTCGGGCCCGACGAATCCAAGAGCGAGCAACACCAAGTCGGCGCGCAGTTCGGTTCGGGTGCCCGGTACCGGAACGAATTTGCCGCCTTCGAATTGCACTTCGTTGAGCACCAGCGCGCGCACGTTGCCGTCGGCATCACCCACGAATTCCTCGGTGGACACGCTGAAGACTCGCTCGCCACCTTCTTCGTGTGCCGATGATGTGCGGTATACCAGGCTCCATTGCGGCCACGGGTTGTCACCGCCGCGTACTTCGGGTGGACGCGGCATGATTTCCAGCTGCGTCACCGATGCAGCACCTTGACGATGTGCGGTGCCCAAACAGTCGGCGCCCGTATCGCCACCGCCGATGATCACCACGTGTTTGCCTGCGGCGGTGATGCTGGGTTCGGTGAAG
>SXPV01000009.1 GCA_005793215.1 Actinomycetota bacterium | reverse complement strand
GAGACGCACATGAAGGCGCTGTTTGATCGGGACATGTTGCTTCGCGCGTGGAACCAATTCTTTGATGAGTATCCACTCGTTGTCACGCCGATGCTCACGATCCCCACCCTTGAGCGTGGTTACGACGTTCGATATCCGGATGCCGGGGATCGCTTCAACGACTTCGGACGGTGGGGAATCAACCTCTCTGCAATCGGTATTCCCGCACTTGCGTTTCCCGTTGGTTCACACGCTGGCGCACCGCTCGGCGTGCAATTCATGAGCCACTCTTGGCGAGAGGACCATCTGTTCGATGCCGGGCGCGCTTTGGAAGATCGCCTAGGTGTCGTAGGGCCAATCGACCCGAAGTCGTGACGTCGAGTCCTTCGACGCATTGCTCGCAACCTCGCAGCAGGTATGCGGCTCAGTTGCGTGCGGCGTACCCGAACGCGAGCGAGGTTGCCACTGCCAACCAGAGTTGATACGGCAGCAGCGCCAACCCAAGTGGAACCGATGTTCGAAAGGCGAGGACCACGAGGGGCAGTGTGAGCATCGTCGCTGCTGTCAGGGCAAACCCCGACGCCAACAACGAATGTGGAACGTAGAAGAGATAGGCCCAGAACAAGGCGGCGGCAACGCTCAGTGCCAATGACGCAAGCCACACCACGTGCTCGGTTCTCGAGTCACGTGCCGCCACCGCCCAACCCGCTACGGCAAGCATCACGAAGTTGTATGGCCAGATGAGACCGAACACCACGTCGGGCGGTTGCCAAGGTGGTTGGCTCAGCGAGCGATACCAGCCGGCATCGGTGGAAACCCATCGCCCTGCGCCGATTGCATATGCGACAACGACAAACGTACTCAGCCCGCCAACCAGTGCTCGTGACATGGTGAGTTACGACGCCGCTGCGCCGGACGACGCGGGCGTTCGATCGCTCGTCACGGGGTTGGTGAACTGCATGACACCGTCATCCACTGCACCTTCGCGGAACATCTTTTTGTCCTTGTCGTAGTTCTGCGGGTTGATCCACGGTTCACGATCACCCTGGCTGGGCATGAGGTGCATCACACGCTGCATGTACCCCGATGAGAAACCGTCGATCCATGGTCGCCGCGGCATGTCCGTTTCGCCCGAGCGCAAGCGCGGCGTGCACTGGCGGGTTCCCGTATCACGCATGTGGTTGAGCAACCGACACACGTACGTGCAGGTGAGGTCGGCGCGCAACGTCCATGACGCGTTGATGTAGCCGAAACTGGTTGCCAGATTCGGCACATCGGAATACGACATGCCCTTGTAGGTGCGCGTCTGCGAGAAGTCGACCGGCTCGCCGTCCACCATGAACTCTGCTTCTCCCACGGTGACCAACTGCAATCCAGTTGCCGTGACGATCACATCGGCAGGGAGGTGTTGACCAGATGAGAGCAGGATTCCCGTTTCGGTGAATGTCTCAATCGTGTCGGTGACCACGGAGGCCCGGCCACTACGAATGGCAGCGAACAAGTCGGAGTTGGGCACCAAGCACAAACGTTGATCCCACGGGTTGTACTTCGGGGTGAAGTGCTTCTTGATCGGGTACCTACCGCCGAGTTCGAGTTGAATTCCGCCCAACAGGAGGTTCTTGATTTCTTCCGGCCTGGTTCGCGTGCGGTTGTACACCAATTGCTGTCGCCATGTGTTCTTGGCACGGGTGATGTTGTAGGCCAACTGTGCCGGCAGGATCTTGCGGAGGAAGTTGGCAAAGGCATCGCGATCGGGCCGCGACACCATGTAGGTGGGCGAGCGTTGCAACATGGTGACGTGCGCTGCGGTATCGGCCATCGCCGGCACCAGGGTGCCGGCCGTTGCTCCGGAGCCGATCTCCACCACGCGCTTGTCGGTGTAGTCGTGGTCATCGGGCCAGTCCTGTGGGTGCACGATGCGCCCAGTGAAGCGATCTCGCCCGCGAAACTCCGGCAGGTAGCCCGACTTGTAGGAGTAGTAACCCGCACACATGAACAGGTAGTTGCACTCGAATACGCCCTGTGAGCCGTCGCTGCCTGCGGTGTGCACGGTCCAGGTGGCGGACGCCGTCGACCATTCGGCTCGCACCACGCGTTCGCCGAATCGTATGTGGCGCTCGAGATCGTATTCGGCAACTGTTTCCTTCAGGTACTCCATGATCGACGGACCATCGGCAATCGACTTCTCCGCCTTCCATGGCTTGAACTCGTACCCGAGGGTGTGCATGTCGCTGTCGGAGCGAATGCCCGGGTATTTGAAGAGATCCCATGTGCCACCGATGTTCTCGCGACCTTCGAGGATCACAAAACTGCGGTCTGGCGATTTATCTCCTAGGTGAACGCCAGCACCAATGCCAGAGATGCCAGCACCTACCACGACGACATCGAAACGCTCAGCCCCCATGGTGCAACACTCCGATTTGCGTTGTCGACACGTTGGTCAGGCTAGGACACGTGATGCAAGTCGTTGGGCCTCGGAGCGAATCTCGGGTATCGCAGTACATTCCCACAGCGTGCCTTGGCGCAGCGGACCAATGGCGTAGATGTCGAGTGGCGCAGCTCCATCCCGGTTTCGAACGCAACCCGAGTCCGGAACCGTGTCGATTCCCTTGCCATGTGGTCCGATGCGAACGTGTCCTTGACTCGCCAACGAACGAAGTGGAGCCGTGTTGATGAGAGCGGCATCGTCGGGTCCGGTACACAGGATGATTGCGTCCCAAGGCGACTGCGCGGCAACACGTTGTGCGTCACCACGCAGTACGGTGACGAGGCCGCGGTGAATGGCGAGCCGCAACTTGTCGGCCACGTTCTGCGACATTCGGTGTCGATGCACATCCCAATATCGCCTGGCGTGTCGCAAGAAAGAGGCTTGTTGGGGCGCCGAAAATGACTGCCAGATCACTTGGGTGTGCGGACGCAGGGCCGTCAACGCAGCCTGCCAATCGGACTGGGAGCGCAACCATCGCGAAACTGCGGTGGGCGAGTCAAACTCCGTGGGCACTAACGGCAGTGTCGACTGTGCTGCGTGAATGTGTGGGAGAAATCCGTGTCGTGAAACACCGGTAACACGACATCCGCGTCTCGTCAGCGAAAGTGCCACATCCACGAAGGTGAGCCCGGTGCCGACACAGAGAACCTTGCTTTGGTCGGGAATCGTCTCCAGTGCACCAGGCACCCAGGGATCATCGAGTACCACCGGGGCCGTCAGATGCGAATACCAATCTGGCTTGAACGGTGCGGCATTGCCGAGTGCCAGCACCACGACATCGGCGAGCACGTCATGGCCTCCAACAGTGGAGACCCGGAGCGGAGAAGTGGAAATGGCGTGTGCCGAATCTCGCACATGCTGTAACGCAACGTGCGGATTCCCGTGTGTAAGACGCTGCAATTCGCTGCGTAGATAGTCGGCATAGCGATGTCGGGGTATGAAGTCCTGTGGCGAACACTCAGCCCACTTCACGAAGTGCAGTGCATCCTCGACATACGCCGACATTCGGGCAGCGGGAACGTTGAGGAGATGCTCGGAGTCGGGCGTCGAGTACGCCACGCCCTCAGCAAGGCGTTCGCGTGGCTCCACGATCGTGAGGTGCAGCGGCACGGACGCCGTTCGCGTGAGGTGAATGGCAACGAGAACTCCGGCTGCGCCGCCGCCAACGATGGAGATGTTGCGCCTCATCTGGAGGTCGCCCTAGGCGGAGGGAGTGGTCCTCAGATTGAGATTGTTGCACTGCTCGCAAATTCGTTCAGGTACGACACCCCATCGAATGAGCCAGCCAAACATGATGCATCCGAGACACACTGCGAAAGCCGATTCCAGGAATGCCGCACCCGCCAATATTGCGGCGACGATTCGCGCCGCCGTTCCAAGATCCAGCAGCCACAACATGCTCGCCGTTGCGGAGAACAACACACCGACGAATTGTGCGAATCGCTTGGGGGGACCCGCTACGAATCGATGCTGTACGGTCAGGCGCGGCGTGATGACCTTGGTGGCGAGCAACCCAAGTGGACTCAATGCGGGACCCGTGGTCACTCGAGCAACGAATCCGTAGGTGAGCGGAATGAGAATCCACGCAGCACCGGTTGCTGCAAAGGTCGCACTCATCACCACGGCACCGGCAGCAACAATGCGAGCAGAAGTTTCGTTGACCGGATGCGGGAACGGGAAGGGGTTTGGCACACCGAGACTCTACCCAAATGTTGAGTGTTTCAGTCGGGTTTACGGTGCACGGACAAGCGGGTGAACGCGAGGAACTCGACCCCGGGTTCATAGGCTCGCTGCCGTGTCAGGCGCCTTGCACGATGGAATCATCGTCGCGTTGGCGCTCGTTACCTCCTCCCTTGGTTCACTCGGCGGACTGGGTGGCGCAATCCTGCTGGTGCCGCTCCTCACGTTCGGGGACATGACCATCACGCAGGCGGCACCGCTGGGCTTGGTGAGCGTGATCGCTGGTTCGGTTGCCGCCGGTCGAGCGCAGTCCCAGGATGGCGCAGTCAACCATCGCTTCGCGGTAGTCACCGAACTTGGAGCCACGTCGGGGGCGGTCATCGGAGTGGTCCTCTCGGGCGCGGTATCGGAGGAACTCCTCACGTGGTTTCTAGCAGGGCTTGCAATCCTGGCGGCACTTGGAGGAGCGATTCGCAAGGGTGTGCGTTGGAAACCGGATGCGTCGCTGGGCGCCGACTCCGTCGGCGAACACCACGGCTCACTCTCTGGCGTGTATCGACTGCACGATCAGCACGTTCCCTACACTCCGTCACGCATGCCACTGGGCGTCGGATTGATGACGATTGCGGGGTTGGTGACTGGATTGGCCGGAGTCGGCGGCGGATTCCTCAAAACTCCGTTGTCGAGCGAAGTGATGAAGTTGCCCGCGAAGGTGGCGGCAGCAACCAGTACGTTCACCATCGGTCTCACTGCATCAATTGCACTCCTGCTCATGGCGATCGACGGACGCGTCGTTGTATCCGACGCAGCACTCGTGGTTCTCGGATCGCTCGTCGGCGGAACGATTGGTTCGCTGTTACAACGTCGACTGTCTCCACCCGTTGTTCGTCGCACCACGTCGGTGGTGCTGGTGGTGATTGCGGTGGTCATGGTTTTACGCGCATGAACCTGTCGCGCTGGACGTCGATGGCTCTCATCGCAGCCGGAGTCTCGGCAGCACTGGGAATACTTCTCGGAGGTGACATCGGTCGCGTCCTTGATGTCATAGCGCTGCTCTTGCTGGGGACTTTGCCCGCCTTACGATTGGTGATTCTTGCGGTGTCGTGGACTCGCGTGCGCGACTTCAAATTTGCGACTGCCGCCATTTCGTTGCTGCTGCTGATGATGTTGGGAACGGCGCTCGTCGTACTCTTGACGTAGCGCGATGCCCATCATTCTCAAGCAGTACTACCTGGCATGTCTGTCGCATGCGTCGTATCTCATCGGCGACGACTCGAGCGGTCGGGCGGTCGTTGTCGACCCGCAGCGAGACGTGTCGCAATACCTGCATGACGCTCGAGAGCGTGGGTTGTCCATTGAGCGAGTCATCGAGACGCACTTCCACGCAGACTTCCTGAGTGGACACCTGGAGCTTGCCACCCAGACCGGTGCCGTCATCTCCTATGGGTCTGCGGCCGCCGGCCTCACCGACTTCCCGATCGATGTCGTAACACACGGGCAGCGGTTGTCGTTGGGTGGGGTGGAACTTGAAGTAATGGAAACACCCGGTCATACTCCGGAGTCCATCTGTATCGTCGTTCGCGAAACGGCTGATGCACTCCCACATGCGGTCCTCACTGGCGACACCTTGTTCATCGGCGACGTTGGTCGCCCCGATCTCTTGTCGGCATTCGGCCGCACACAAGAGGAGATGGCTCGCAGCCTGTACCACTCATTGCGAAATCACCTCTTGACACTTCCCAATACCACCCTGGTGTATCCGGCACATGGTGCTGGCTCGGCGTGTGGCAAGAACCTGTCGACAGAGACCGTTTCCACCATCGGCGAACAGCGACGAACCAACTACGCCCTGGCTCCGATGAGCGAGGACGAGTTCGCGCAGATCGTCACCGAAGGTCAGGCGGCTGCTCCGTTGTATTTTTCGTTTGCCGCGACGCGCAACCGCGCCACACGTGCAAACCTCGACGAAGATGCAGGTCCGACGCAACTTTCGTGGAGCGAGTTCTGGGCCCATGCGTCTGCTGGGGCAGTCATCATCGACTCCCGCGAACCGGATGAGTTCGCCCGTGGGCATCTTCGTGGTTCGCGAAACGTGGGTTTGAGTGGGCGATTTGCCGAGTACGTCGGTGAAGTCGTGCGACCAGGGGAGTCGATCGTGCTGGTGTCCACGCCGGGCACCGAGACCGAGGCCAAGGTCCGCCTCGCGCGAATCGGTTACGACAAGGTTCTCGGCGTGCTCTCTGACCCTGTGCGGGCGATGTTCGAACATCCCGACGACGTGCGAATCGCATCTCGTCTCAATGCAGAGCAGCTCGAAGTCTTGCGTGGACAAATGATCGACCTCGTCGTCATCGATGTGCGTGGTCCGGGGGAGCTGGACGACGGCACCGTGACGGGATCTCGCCACATTCAACTTGCGAGTTTGTTGGAGCATGTCGGTGGATTGAATCCAGCGTCACCAACCGTCGTGTATTGCGCGGGTGGCTATCGATCCAGTATCGCTGCAAGCACCTTGCGCTCATTGGGCTTCTCGGACGTATCCGACATCATCGGTGGTTACAGCGCGTGGCGTTCGCATATGACGATGTCCGATGGCACGACACGACCCACGATTGCAATCCGCAAGTAGCGTCTCCACGTATGTCCAAGAAGGTCGTCGTGGTGTCGGGCAGCCTGCGTAGAGCATCGTTCACCACTGCGCTGTGTCGGGCAATCGTCGCCGACGCCTCCCACAATGGTGGCGTCGAGTTCGTCCTTCGTGACTACGTGCGCGATTTGCCCATCTACGACGGCGACCTCGACACCGATACGCCACCCGCGATCGTCGCCGAAATGCGACACGAGTTGAGCGAGAGCCATGCCGTGCTCATCGGCACCCCTGAGTACAACTACAACATTCCCGGCGGGCTGAAGAACTTCATCGACTGGGCATCGCGCCCGTTCGCCAAGCACTCGCTGATCGGCCGCCGGATGGGCGTGTTCGGTTGTGCGCCGGGCGACCGCGGCGGAAAGGCCTCCGTGGAGTACTTGCGCACGATGATTCCGTTGTTCGGTGCCACACTGATCGGGCCGGAATTGCTGTTCCCCAAGATCAACACGCTGATCGCGGGCGACGGCAGCGTGGATGTGAGCGTGATGCGGCCGCTGTCCGAATTGGCGCGCGAACTCGCCAGCTGACGCGGGCCCGGCGCGCGAACCTTCGAGTGGCGCTCGTCCGGCGCGCGAGCCTGCCGCTTGCGGCTACGACAAACTGCTGCTGAGCAAGCGCAGAAACTCGCTGCGCGTCGGCTCGTGTTCGAAGGCGCCACAAAAGGCCGACGTTGTCGTAACGGAGTTCTGCTTTTCCACACCGCGCATCATCATGCACAGGTGCTTGGCTTCGATCACCACCGCAACGCCAAGTGGGCTGAGTGCTTCCTGAAATGCATCACGAATTTGCGTGGTAAGTCGCTCTTGCACCTGGAGCCGTCGCGCACACACGTCGACCACGCGAGCCACTTTCGACAACCCGGTGATGTAACCGTTGGGGATGTATGCCACGTGTGCCTTTCCGAAGAACGGGATCATGTGGTGCTCGCACAGGCTGTACATCTCCACGTCCTTCACGATCACCATCTCCTGAACGCTCTCGGTGAATATCGCGCCGCGGATGATCTCCACCGGGTCGTGCCCCTGGCCTTGGGTGAGGAATTGCATCGCTTTCGCGACGCGTTCGGGTGTCTTGAGAAGGCCCTCGCGTGAGGAATCTTCGCCGATCAAATCGAGCACGTCCTTGTACGCCGCTGCGAGACCCTTGGTGGTTGCTTCGTCGTAGGTTTCGATCTTCTTATAGGCCATGACGGTGTTCCCTTCGATGAGGTTCTGACTACGACTGCGTGACGATGTCGGCGGGGTACTGCACGATGTTGCGAGGTGTCTCCGCCAGGATCACATGCACATCGAGATTCGCCGGAATGTGCGGACGAAGTAGTCCGTGGATGACCACGGCAATGTTCTCGGCGGTGGGGTTCACGGTCTTGAATTCCGGGACATCGACGTTGAGGAACTTGTGGTCGAGACGATCGAGCACGTGTTGCTTGATGGTGGTGGAGAGCACGCCGAGATCAATCACATAGCCAACGACAGGGTCGACTGGTCCGCAGACCCGAACCGTGAGTTCGTAATTGTGGCCATGGCCGTTCGGGTTGTTGCACTTGCCGTAAATCCTGGCGTTGTCGGCGTCGCTCAGGTCCGGGTTGTGGATGCGATGTGCGGCATTGAAGTGCTCGTGTCGATACACGGCAACACGTGGGGTACTCGCTGGCGTCATGACTGCATCTCAGGCTACGAGTGGTGTTCGCCTACGAGACGATCTCCACGCCACCCCCAGGATGTTCGATGATCCACCGACGCAACGACGACACTGCTGCAGGAGCAGGCATCGCCAAGACCCATCCAGCACGAGTGTCGTGCGTACCTTCGGCGATTGCTGCAATTAGGGAAGCCACCTCGGCAGGTTGCAATGTGGACGACAGTCCGTCGATCGGTGGAATACCTTTCGGCATCAACGCTCGATGCAAGGGAGTGTCGACCACTCCCGGCGCCACGGTGAACGCCCGCACACCATGCGGTTCGCCTTCGGCGTTTGCCACCACGGTCAGCAAGTGCAACGCCGACTTCGATGATGCATAGGCAAAGAAACCCGGAAACGGGTCGAGTTGAGCAAGCGAAGAGACGTTCACGATTCGGGCATCGCCATGCGCCGTCATCATTGGCCACAGGGTGTGAATCGCGGTCGCAGGTGCAAGCACGTTGAGGTCGTGCATCGCTCGAAAAGCCTCGGGCGTCGTGTCGGCAATGGACATAACTTTTGCAGAACCCGCGTTATTCACCAGAAGGTCGATGCGTCCATGGGCGTCGGCGATGTGACGCAACACTGCGGCAAACACGGTGTGGTCGGTGACATCACACGGGTGTGGTTCGAAGCGGTCCCCGAGTGCGCGTTGCAATGCTGAAAGCTTGTCGCCATCTCGCGCGATGCCAGCCACGGTATGACCGGCTTTCACCAGCATCTTTGCGAGTGCCGCGCCAATTCCCGTGGATGCACCTGTGACGATGGCGAACATGGGTTCACACTATTCTTCGTTGGGAGGAGATACCCATGGCCAGTAACCCACAACAACTCGAACGCATGCGCAGCGGAAAGGGATTCATCGCGGCACTCGACCAGAGCGGTGGCAGCACACCCAAGGCGCTCTCGTTGTACGGCATTGCCGAGTCGGAGTACTCAGGTGATGCGCAGATGTTCGACCTCATTCATGCCATGCGCACGCGCATGATCAAAAGCCCGGCGTTCTCCGGCAATCGCGTGCTCGGCGCCATCCTGTTCGAGGGCACCATGGATCGTGAAGTAGATGGTGTGGGGAGTGCGCAATATCTTTGGGAGAAAAAGCAAGTGATTCCTTTCCTCAAGGTGGATAAGGGTCTTGCCGACGAGAGCGCGGGTGTGCAGGTGATGAAGCCGATGCCCGATCTTGATGCACTCCTCGGTCGCGCCGTTACCAAGGGAATCTTCGGCACCAAGATGCGATCGGTCATCAAACTGGCTCATCGTGAAGGAATTGCAGCCGTTGTTGCGCAGCAATTTGCGGTGGGTCGCCAAATCATCGCCAAGGGTTTGGTGCCAATCATCGAACCCGAGGTGGATATCAAGAGCCCGCAGAAAGCCGAAGCCGAGGCAATCTTGCGTGATGCCATCGTCGCCGAGCTTGACAAGCAGCCACCGTCGCAGCCAGTCATGCTCAAGTTGACGCTGCCCAGTACCGCCAACTTCTATTCGAATCTCATCGCGCATCCGAGTGTGCTGCGGGTGGTTGCGCTGTCTGGCGGCTATTCGCGAAATGATGCGAATCAAAAGCTGAGTGAGAACCACGGCATGATCGCCAGTTTCTCGCGTGCCCTCACCGAAGGTTTGTCGGCTAAGCAGTCCGACGCCGAGTTCAACGCGATGCTGGATGCCACCATCGCCGGCATCTACGCCGCCTCGATCACCTGACGACTCGCACCGTCTTGCTTCGTTCCCAACTCACGTACGAACCCGATGGCAGCGTCGTATTGCGACTGTCGGGTGCTGCGCGTTGGGTTGGAGTGCATCCCGGAAGAACTCGACGGCTCACTCCAGGCGAGATCGTCGGTATCTGGCGTAGTGACTCGTTGACGGTAGGGCGTCGACTGCGCTGGAAGATTGCAGGAACCGCCTTCTCGCGACAGCGAGCCATGGGTTGGTTCGGCTGGAAAGGTCGACGTGGCGGTT
>SXPV01000054.1 GCA_005793215.1 Actinomycetota bacterium | reverse complement strand
GGTGTCATAGAAATTCGTCGCTGATCGATGTCGGTCTCACGGCGGGCACCACGAATGGCTGGTCGTTTCATCGGTGGGGCAGTAATTGCACGCGGCGTGAAGCGTTACCCAATCGTGGGTGTCATGCTCGTGGGTTTACGGCTCTGGCGTCGACGTCAACGCCGAGTGGATCGCATGAAGGTTCGCCTGCGCGACAACGAATCGGTCTCCATTCGGCACCGACGAGATTGGTAGTTGCGTGGTGATGGGTCGACACTTCGCCGCCGGCGATCGCGTGCTTTTCGTCGACGTGAAGGAGCGCCGTTATCTCGTGACTCTGGAGCCAACGGGTGAGTTCCACAGCCATGCAGGTTTCGTCCCGCACAGTGCGGTGATCGGTGCTCCGGACGGCGTCACCGTGGAGTCCACCAAGGGTGCGCGGTACGTCGTGCTGCGTCCAACGCTCGAGGACTTCGTTCTGGAGATGCCTCGTGGAGCACAAGTGATCTATCCGAAGGACTTGGCACCCATTGTGATGCTCGCAGATATTGGTCCGGGCCACCTCGTGTTCGAATCGGGGGTTGGCTCGGGGGCACTTTCCATGACCATGTTGCGCGCTGGCGCACGCATCATCGGTTACGAGTTGCGCGAGGACTTTGCGCAACGGGCGAAGAAGAACGTTGCCTCATTCTTGGGAGACGATGCTTCAGCGCGATTCGACGTCGTTATACGCGATTCGTACCTCGGAATAGACGTTCCTGCATCAGGTCGATTCGATCGTGCGGTGTTGGATCTTCCCGAGCCGTGGCAAGTCGTGCCTCATCTTTCCGGAGTCATGCAGTCGGGCGGAGTGATGGTTGCGTACACCCCGAGCATCACACAAGCGGTGAAGGTCCGCGAAGCCTTGTCACGACATCGCGGGCAATGGGTCGGAATGCGAACCCTCGAAGTACTGCATCGCACATGGCATATCGAAGGCGAATCCGTTCGACCCGATCATCGCATGGTGGCCCACACGGGTTTTTTGACGACCGCGCGATTGCTTCTTCCTGGTGGTCCGACCGTATAGCGCGCTCGTGCGAAGCGTGGGGTGAAGAGACTTACGGCTCGATGAAGATGCACTCGCCGGGGCACTCTTCAGCGGATTCGATCACCGCATCGAGATGCTTATCGGCAAATGTGGCAACGCCTTCGGCACCCTGCGGGTTTCCCTTGGCGGTTGCGAAAATCTTGTCGCCCTCTTTTACGTAGGCAAGACCGTCGTCGAGCAAAGCGAACACCTCGGGGGCGATCTCCTCACACAGGCCGTCACCCGTGCAGAGATCTTGGTCGATCCATACCTTCATGGCTTTTCACGATACACGCCTGCCCACTAGGTTCAGGGCATGGCCGATGACACAGGCGTGCGACTTCGTGCACTTGAAGAGCGTCTCCAGGACACCAAGGGTCAGTTGGCGACGGCCAAAGCGCAGAACGAAAAACTGTCCTATGCCTTGCGTGAGGCTCGGGACCACGTGGCCTCGCTACGCGAAGAGGTGGAGAAACTTACGCAACCACCATCGGCATATGGCGTGATCCTGGGTGCCAACGAAGATGGCACCGTCGATGTGCTGACCAACTCTCGCAAGATGCGGGTGACGGTGCACCCGGACATCGATGCATCGATGTTGGAGCGGGGCAGTGAGGTGGTGCTCAACGAAAGTCTCAACGTGGTGATGGCCCGGGGTGCCGAAAGTACCGGCGAGGTGGTGTCATTGAAGGAAGTGCTCGACGATGGAATCCGCGCCATCGTGACGGGTCGTGGCGACGACGATCGCGTGTGTGAACTCGCCGATGCCTTACGAGGTACGCACCTTCGAACCGGCGATTTGCTGCGCCTCGAGGTTCGCAGCGGACTGCTCTTGGAGCGGTTGGCCCAACCCGAAGTCGAACATCTTCTCCTTGAGGAAGTACCCGACATCTCCTACGAGGACATCGGTGGACTTGACGCCCAAATCGAGGCAATCGCCGATGCAGTGGAACTGCCGTTTCTGCACGGAGACCTGTTTGCCGAACACCAACTCCCGGCGCCCAAGGGCATCTTGCTGTACGGCCCACCGGGATGCGGCAAAACGCTCATTGCGAAGGCAGTGGCCAACTCACTTGCCAAGAAAGTTGCGGGTCGAATTGGAGCCGACAAGGGACGCAGTTACTTCATCAACATCAAGGGACCGGAGTTGCTCAACAAGTACGTCGGGGAAACCGAGCGACAGATTCGCATGGTGTTTCAACGTGCTCGTGAGAAGAGCGAAGAAGGCTGGCCCGTCATCGTGTTCTTTGACGAGATGGATTCCATGTTCCGCACCCGGGGAACGGGTATCTCCTCGGACATGGAGTCCACCATCGTTCCGCAGCTTCTTGCCGAGATCGATGGCGTGGAGGGATTGCGAAACGTCATCGTGATTGGCGCCACCAACAGGGAGGATCTGATCGACCCTGCGATTCTCCGACCAGGTCGCCTGGATGTGAAGATTCGAATCGACCGCCCGGACGAAATCGCGGCCAAACAGATCTTTGCTCGGTACCTCACCACCGAGGTTCCGATTGCCGCCAGCGAGGTGGCCCGCTACGGAAGTTTGGACGGTGCCGTGTCGCAGATGATCAATGCCACCGTGACGGAGATGTACGTGAAGGATGATTCCAACAGGTTCCTCGAGGTCACGTACCAGAACGGTGATCGGGAGACCTTGTACTTCCGCGATTTCGCCTCGGGCGCAATGATCGAAAACATCGTTCGGCGTGCCAAGAAACTGGCAATCAAGCGGGTGCTTGCAAGTGGCGAACGGGGCGTCATGCTGAACGATCTCACGTCTTCGATCCGCCAGGAGTTCCGCGAGCACGAGGACCTTCCCAACACCACCAATCCGGATGATTGGGCCAAGGTGTCGGGGCGCAAGGGCGAACGCATCATCTTCATACGAACGTTGACCCATGAAGACGGGGGAGTTGGCGGCAAGGCCATCGAACGAACCGCCACGGGTCAGTACTTGTAAGTGTGAACTCCACGAGCCTGGACGATTGAGCATGGCCATTCCCAAGGTGTGCGGTATCGAAACGGAGTACGGCATCGTCGTGCGCGATGCCGAACTCAATGCGGTCACCGCGAGTTCGATGTTGATCAACGCATTTCTTGGTCGCACCGAAACCCGTACGGCGTGGGACTTCTTCGACGAACAACCCGGCAATGACGCTCGAGGTTTGTTGCTGGGGGAGATTCTCGCGCCCGAGGTGGAGACCCATCTGGTGAACACCGTTCTCACCAATGGCGCGCGCTACTACGTGGATCACGCACACCCGGAATGTTCGACACCCGAGTGTCGCACCACGACGGAAGTGGTCCTTTACGATCGAGCCGCCGAGGAGATCATGCGTCGCAGCATGACCCGTGCGAAGGACTTGTTGCCCCATGGCGGCGAAATCGTGGTGTACAAGAACAACAGCGACGGCAAGGGCAACAGCTACGGCTGTCACGAAAATTTCCTCGTGGACCGCGCAGTGCCGTTCGGTCGTCTGGTTTCGCAAATCACACCGCATTTCGTTACACGCCAAGTGTTTTGTGGTGCCGGCAAGGTGGGATGTGAGTCACCTGGTGCAGTACCCGGTGACATTGCCTTCCAGCTCAGTCAACGAGCGGACTTCTTCGAAGAAGAAGTGGGTTTGGAGACCACCCTCAAACGTCCCATCGTGAATACGCGCGACGAACCGCACTGTGATCCCACGAAGTACCGCCGCTTGCACGTGATCGTTGGTGACGCCAACATGAGCGAGGTAGCCACGTTCCTCAAAGTGGGAACGACGGCAATAGTTCTCTCGATGATCGAGGACGATGCCATCGGTGACGACTTGATGTTGGCGCACCCGGTGACGGCCATACGACAAGTAAGCAACGATCCAAGCTTGCGCACGTCGGTTGCCATGGCCAACGGAAAGCGCATGACCGCGCTCGACATCCAATGGCAACTCCTTGAGCGAGCACGTTCGTGGGCCGATCGCTACGGCATGGATTCCGTGACCGTGGATGACGGCAAGCGAATACTGGAGGAGTGGGAGAACGTGCTCCACGGCTTGGAGACCGACCCGCTGAGCGTGTCCAACGTCGTCGATTGGGTGGCCAAGAAACGGCTCGTGGACGGCTATGCACAGCGGCATTCGCTGGAGCCAACCGATGCCCGACTCAAACTGATTGATCTCCAATACTCCGACCTTCGTCGTGACCGGTCGCTTGCCGGGCGATGTGGATTGCGAACGTTGGTGGACTCATCGACTGTGGAGCAGGCAATCGACACACCTCCTGAGTCGACGCGGGCATACTTTCGTGGAACCTGCCTCGCGCGATTCTCCGCCGACATCGTTGCCGCCAACTGGGACTCGATCGTGTTCGATGTTGGAAAGGATCCGCTGCGACGCATTCCGATGATGGAACCACTCAGGGGGACCAGGCACTTGACCGGCGAGCTGCTTGCGTCATGTGCCACCGCTGCCGAGCTCATCGCAAGGCTGGGCGACACCCCCGGCACGTAGGCAGCAAGCCTTCTTTCGCGCCCGAGACGGACGTCGATGCCCTTGCTATGGTGCTACCTATGGCTGAACGCACCAAGAAGCAGCGCACCGCCCCGCAGCGTGACACCACTCCCGTGAGCGAGGGAGATGCCACTCCCAAGACGGAGTCCACCGACCGCTTGAAGGCGGAACTCGACGACTTGCTCGACGACATCGACGAGGTGCTCGAGACCAACGCCGAGGACTTCGTGAAGAGTTACGTACAAAAGGGCGGGCAGTAAGCCTCACCGGTCCCATCATGACAATGCCACGATTCTCTGCTGGTGACGATCCCGGTGCCAGTTTTCCCGACCTTCTCCGCAAGGTGGGCATGGATCCATTTCCCGCCCTCGGGGCACTCGGTGGCGACATGACGTCGTTCCCGCACGCCACCACCTGCCTGGCACTCACGTACGACGGTGGAGTGGTCATGGCAGGTGATCGACGAGCAACTGCAGGGATGTCCATCAGTCATCGCACCATGGACAAGGTGGTGCAGGCCGACGATCTGAGCGGTGTGGCGATTGCGGGCACGGCCGGACCAGCGATGGAAATGATCAAGTTGTTCCAGTTGCAATTGGAGTATTACGAAAAAGTCGAGGGTCAGGCGCTCTCGCTGGAAGGCAAGGCCAACCAATTGTCCATGATGGTGCGATCCAATCTGCCTGCCGCAATGCAAGGCCTCATCGTGGTTCCCATCTTTGCGGGATACGACCCCTTGCTTTCGCGTGGTCGACTGTGGGATTACGACCCCACCGGTGGTCGCTACGAGGAACGCGATTTCGTCGCAACGGGTTCGGGATCCACGCTGGCGAGCACCGTTCTTCGAGTTGGCTGGAAACAACAGCTCTCACTCGCGGCTGCGGTTGACCTCGCGGCGCGAGCGCTGTGGGAAGCGTCCGACGCCGACACCGCAACGGGCGGTCCTGACGTGCTTCGTGGTATCTACCCGATCATCGCGTCCATCGATTCCTCCGGCTGGAGCAGGGTCGCCGACCAGGTGCTGGCAGCGACCTACGACACCATCATGGGGGAGGTGCGTAAGCGATGAGCATGCCCTTCTACGTCTCGCCCGAACAGATGATGAAGGATCGCGCCGACTACGCGCGCAAGGGAATCGCCCGAGGTCGTGCGCTGATTGCGATTCAAACGCAGGAGTGCATCGTCATCGTTGCCGAAAATCCATCCACGACGCTTCGCAAGGTGAGTGAGATCTACGACCGAATTGCCTTCGCAGGCGTTGGTAAATACAACGAGTTCGATCAATTGCGTGTTGCCGGAGTTCGCGCGGCTGAATTGCGTGGCTACCAGTACTCCCGCAACGATGTCGATGCGCGAAGCCTGGCCAACCAATACGCCCAAGTTTTGGGTGACGTCTTTTCCACGATGGGTCCCAAGCCCCTCGAGGTGGAACTCCTGGTGGTAGAGGTGTCGGACACACCAGCCAACGATCGTCTGTTCCACATTCTTTACGACGGAACCCTCTTGGATGAGCGACGATTCTGCGTGCTCGGTGGTGACGCCGAAGGAATCAGCAAGCGCATGGAGTCGTCGTATCGCGATGATTTGTCGCTGGACGCAGCAATCAAGATTGCGGTCGCCGCCCTGACGGGGTCCGAACGAACGCTCGATGCAGCAGACCTCGAGGTCGCTACCTTGTCGCGACACGGCAAGCGACGGGCATTCAATCGTGTCGGCGACGCTGCGGTGGCAAGCGCACTGACGTAATGGATCGCCGAATCTACGGCATCGAGACGGAGTACGGCGTTACCTGCACCCTGCGCGGACAGCGGCGCTTGAGCCCGGACGAAGTTGCCCGATATCTCTTTCGCAAGGTGGTGTCGTGGGGTCGCTCCAGCAACGTGTTCCTCGAGAATGGAGCCCGCTTGTACCTGGATGTGGGTTCCCACCCTGAATATGCCACACCGGAATGTGATTCGCTCCTGGACTGCGTCACGCACGATCGTGCCGGCGAGCGGATCCTCGAGGGATTGGTCTCCGGTGCCGAACAGCGGCTACGCGACGAGGGAATCCGCGGCACGATCTATTTGTTCAAAAACAACACCGATTCCGCGGGGAACAGTTACGGGTGCCATGAGAACTATCTCACCCGACGAGGTGATGACCTCACGTACTATGCCGAAACTCTGATTCCATTCTTCGTGTCGCGCCAGATCTACGCCGGTGCGGGCCACATCCTGCAAACTGCACGCGGGCCGGTGTTCTCGATGTCCCAACGCGCAGAACACATCTGGGAGGGTGTGAGTAGTGCGACCACTCGCAGCCGCCCGATCATCAACACTCGAGACGAGCCACATGCGGATTCGGAACGCTTCCGGCGGTTGCATGTGATCGTTGGCGACTCCAACATGAGCGAATACACGAACTTCCTGAAGATTGGAGCCGCGGCGTGCGTTCTACGAATGATCGAGGATCCTGCAACGGTGTTGCGTGATCTCACCCTCGAGAACCCCATTCGGGCAATTCGCGATATCGCCCACGACCTCACGTGCCGGCGCAAGGTTCGGCTGGCGAGTGGGCGAGAACTCTCCGCGCTGGATATGCAGCGAGAACTGCTCGATCGCGCGCTGCGCTACGCCGACCAACGTGGCTTCACTGCCGAAGAACAACGCGCTCTCGATATGTGGGAGCACTGCATCGTGGCTCTTGAGAACGACCCGATGAAACTCGATCGTGAGTTGGATTGGGTGATCAAGTACCGACTGATCGAGGAGTACCGAAGTCGTCATCAACTACCACTCGATGACCCGCGAGTACAGATGTTGGATTTGCAATACCACGACATCGACCGGCAGCGTGGAGTGTTCTTCAAGATGCAGTCCCGCGGAATGGTGGAGCGTATGTGTAGCGACGACGCCATTGAACGCGCAAAAGATGTCGCCCCGCAAACCACACGTGCGCGGTTGCGAGGAGAATTCATCAGACGCGCCAAGGAACGCAAGCGTGACTTCACGGTGGACTGGGTACACCTGAAGTTGAACGACCAGGCACAACGAACGGTGCTCTGCAAGGATCCGTTCAAGAGTCACGACGACCGTGTCGACAAGCTCATGGCATCGTTGTAGCCCACACCCAACTAGCGTTCACGCGGTGGACGAACAGCCAGTAGAGCCGAAATCGCGCGCTGACGGTTGGCGCCACCTGCGCGAATGGGCGCTGGTGCTCGTGAGTGCGGTCGTTATCGCAACCGTCCTGCGAACCTTCGTCGTGCAGCAGTTCTACATCGCCGGGCCATCGATGGAAACCACGCTCTTTGGCGACGACCGAGTGTTGGTCAACAAAATGTCCTACCGATTCGGCGAGCCGTCACGGGGGGATGTCGTGGTCTTTGACCGCATCACCTCCAACGGCGACACCGTGCAACACGACGACTTGATCAAGCGCGTCATAGGTCTGCCTGGCGAGGTTCTGGATGTCCGCAATTGTGTGGTGTACATCAACGATGTAGCCCTCGATGAACCGTGGCTTCCGATCGAGTTTCGTGAACCAGCCAGCGATGCCGATACTCGCTGTGGCACGCCAACGGTGGAGGCGACAACGATCGGAGCCAACGAGGTGTATTTGATCGGCGACAACCGTCCGATGTCGTTCGACAGTCGCATGTTCGGTCCCGTGTCGATAGATCTCATCGTTGGCCGCGCCGTCGTAGTGATCTGGCCACCCAGGAACATCTCCTCGCTATAGCAATACGCCTTCGCGTCGGGCTGCGTCAACCATACGGTCCACCCAATCGCTGTAGATGCCATCGAT